>NZ_CP034443.1:675000-977113 GCF_003952365.1 Mesorhizobium sp. M9A.F.Ca.ET.002.03.1.2
CGCCAAGGTCGTTCGCACCGGCATCTACGACAGGACCCAGCATATCGTGACCATCGCGCTCGATGATCGCGGCCAATATGTGCCGGCACAGGAGCCGGAGCCCAATCCAGAATTACTGACCGCATTCGATGATTCGCCGCCAGTGGTGGTGCGCGGCAATCTGCCGAACGTCTATGACGGCATCTACCGCGCCGCCTATTCCTACGGCATGTCCAAGGCGATGTCCAAACGGCTGATCAAGCTTCTGGCGTCCGGTGTCGACTTCCAGTCGCGGCTCAATCCGTCCGACCGCATCGAGGTGCTGTTCTCGCAGCCGGACGGCGACGACCGGGCATCCGACGACTCCGAGCTTCTCTACGTCTCGGCGATCTTCGGCGGTACGACTCGCAACTTCTACCGGTTCCAGATGCAGGACGGCAGCACCGACTATTTCGACGAGAACGGCCGCAGCGCTAAGCAATTCCTGCTGCGCAATCCGCTGCCCAATGGCAGATTTACCTCTGGTTTCGGTGCCAGGCGTCACCCCATTTTGGGATATGTGAAGATGCATACCGGAACCGACTGGGCAGCTCCGGTCGGATCGCCGATCATTGCCGCCGGCAACGGCGTCGTCGAAAAGGCGGGCTGGGCCGGCGGCTATGGCAAGCAGATCATCATCCGCCATGCCAATGGCTACGAGACGTCCTACAATCACCAGAGCGCCTTTGCCAAGGGCATCGCGCCGGGTGTTCGCATTCGCCAGGGCCAGGTTATCGGCTATCTCGGCTCAACCGGCCTCTCCACCGGTCCGCATCTTCATTATGAACTGATCGTCAACGGCACCAAGGTCGACTCGATGCGCGTCCGCCTGCCGGTCGGCAAGGTGCTGAAGGGCGACGACCTCGTTGCCTTCAAGCGCGAGCGCGAGCGCATCGATGATCTGCTCAAGCAGGAAGACAGTGATTCGCTGAAGGTCGCGAGCGCCAAGATCGAAGGCTGAGCCGGCTTCGAGCCTTTCTGGCCTCAGCTCTGCGGATTCTCAGATCCACGCGACCATGGCAGTCGCTCGCCGGAAACAGTCGTCCACGCCACGATCGCCGAGAGCAGGCAAAGCAGCGCGGTGACCAAGGCGACGGCGGCGAACGCCACGTCGCTGGCGGCAAGCCTTGCTGCATCGAGATCCGGTGCCAGGCCGGCCGGCGCCGGTTCGCCGAAACCCGGAATGCCGGCGCCGCCGTTCAGCACTGCCGCATAGACGCCGGCCGCCAGCGACCCCATCGCCGCCACCGCGATCAGGCCGCCAATGCGCGAGACGGCATTGTTGATTCCCGAAGCAGCACCCGTATCCTTGTCCTCGACCGCCGTCATGATCGCCGTCGACAGCGGTGACACGACCAGCGCCATGCCGATTCCCATCAGCGCCATCATCGGAAATACCCCCATCCAGAAATTGTGGATGCCGGCATAGGCGAGCAAGGCAAGCCCGGCGAAGGCGACAGCGACGACGAGACTGCCGCTGGCGATCGGAAACCGTGGACCGATCCGGTCGGACCACTGCCCGACCGGCCCCGACAACAGCGCGATCAGCGCGGACAGCGGCAGGAAGATGAAGCCGACCTCTGCCGCGCTCAGTCCCCATCCGGCAATCAGCAGCATCGGCAGGTAGAACAGATTGGCCGACAGCGCGAAGTATAGGAAGAAAGTCGCCACATTGGCGCCGGCGAACGCGCCGATCCGAAACAGCGACAGATCGATCATCGGCTCGCGCTGCCGGCGCTCGAAGACGATGAAAGCGATGAGCAGCACCCCGCCCACAGCAATGCTCGGCCCCGATATAAGCCCTTCGCCCTTGTCACTCATCGAGGTCAGGCCGTAGGCGAGCGCTCCAAACGCCAGCGTCGCCAGTCCGGCGCCGCCAAGATCGAGGCTGCGCTTCTCCGTCGGCGCATCGGCAGGGACCTTGGCAAGCAGAAGATAGATCGAGACAAGACCAAGCGGCAGGTTGATGGCGAAGATCGCCCGCCAGATGCCGTCGCCGAAGGCCGACAAGACAAGGCCGCCCAGCACCGGGCCAAGTGCCGTCGTCAGCGCCGAGGCCGCCGCCCAGATGCCGATCGCTCTGCCACGCTCCTTCTTCGGATAGGCCTTGGCGATGATGGCGAGGCTGCCGGGCACCATGATGGCAGCGCCAATGCCCTGGAGTGAACGGAACGCGATAAGCACCGCCGGGTTCGGTGCCACCGCGCAGGCCAGCGAGGCGGCAACGAACAGGACTATGCCCGCCACGAAGGCGCGCCGCAGACCGAATCGGTCCCCAGCGGCGCCGCCGGCGAGGATGAGCGCCGAAAGCGTCAGCGCATAGGCATTGGAAATCCATTGCGCCTCGGCGAGGCTGGCGCCGAGATCGACACGGATCGCCGGTGTGGCTATGGCCAGGACAGAGCCGTCGATGAAGCCGAGCGCGGAAGCCAGGATCGCCGCGATCAGCACAAACCTGCGCCGCGACTGCGGGCAGAACGTATCGGCTGGAAGAGAGCTGGCCGGGGGGATGGCGGCGGCTTCGCTTGGAGACTTCATGGAGCCTGCTTAGACCTCCTATGCGCCGGCAACAACCGGCCAGAGGATTGCTGTCGCTGACACCAGAACAGGATCAGGACCTCTATGCCACCGGACCCACGGCTCCATCTCTTGCGAAGAATTATTGGACGACCCAGGCGATGGCGTTCAGTCGACGAATTCCACGGTGACGCCCGGCGACACGACCTTGGCCAGTTCGCGCGCGTCCCAGTTGGTCAGCCGCACGCAGCCATGGCTCTCGGTCCTGCCGATCTTGGAGGGATCTGGCGTGCCGTGAATGCCGTAGGTCGGCTTGTCCAGCGCGATCCAGACCGAGCCGACCGGGCCGTTCGGACCCGGCGGAATGGTCAGGACCTTGTCGTTTTCGCCCTGCTTGAAATTGATCTTTGGGTTGTAGGTGTAGTTCGGGTCCAAGGCGACCCGCGACACCGTATGCAGGCCTGACGGCGATGGCGTGTCCGCCGAGCCGATGGTGGCCGGATAGGCGGCGACCAGCTTGCCAGACGCGTCATAGGCGCGGACCTGCTTGTTGCCCTTGTCGGCGATGATGCGCGCCACCGGCTTCGCCACCAGCTTGCCGAAATTGGCGACCTTGATGATCGTGCCGGGACGGTTGAAATTGGCTTCCGGATTGAGCGCCTTCAGGTATTTCTCGTCCATGTGGAAACGTTCGGCCAGCGCTTCAGTGACGGAGATGTAGCTCAGCCGGTCGAGTTGCGCCTTCTGGCCGTAGTCTTCCGGCACCGAGGCAACGTAGGGACCGGCCGCATCCTCGGGCGTGATCTCGTAGGAGGCAAAGGCATCGCCGCCGGTTTGCTCAAGGGCCGCCTGGATGCCGACCGCATCGGTCGATCGTAGGTTGCTGCCGGTGATCTCGTTGTAGGCGGCGAGCGCCTTGTCGACATTCGAGCCGAAGCGCCCGTCGACGACGCCGGGCGAAGCGCCGGCGCGGTCGAGCAGCACTTGCAACGCAGCAACATCCTCGCGTGCACCGAGCGAAAGCGACGGATCGGCGACGGTCTTGCCGCCGATCTTTGGCGGCAGTGCCGCCTGGTCGCCCGGCGCCGTCGGCTCGACCGGTTCGATCGAAGCCTCGTTGAGCGGCTGGCGCTCGACGGTGCGCGGCTCTGCCGGCTGTGGCGCTTCCGGATAATCATTGCCATAGCTGCCGTCATCGCGCGGTGCTTCGGGAAAAGCCTCCACCGAATTGTCGTTATAGGAATCGTATTCGTCGGCCGGCGGCACGACAACCAGCCCTTCCTCTTCCAACTGCCTGCGGCGCAAGCGCGCCGCGTCTTCCGGGTCGTCGAGATAATAGCGGTCGTCCTCGACCGGTCCGAGGTTGCGCGCGCGGTCGCGGCGGAGCGTACGGCGGTCGAACCTGGTCTGCGGCGGCTGGATGGCGAGGACCTTGCCGGTTTCCGCATCGACAATGACGCGGTTTCCCCTGGCATCGTAGTAGACGTCGAAATCGCCGTTCTGGGCGACCAGCACACCACCGGCATCGCCTGCATGGGCTGATCGCGGCGCGATGTCTTCCGTCGGCGCGGCCATTGCGCTCGAAGAAAGCAGCCCGGCGGCGAACGCCGAAAGGGTGAAGATCGTGCGGAACATGTTGGCCAAATTCTCCGGTCCGTAATTGCCGCCGCCCGGCATTGCCCCTATGCGGCGAACCCCTTCGCCAGCAAATCAGTTACCGAGCATAAGGTTCCAACATGAACCGGGCATGAAGATGGCGGATTTCTGGCGGTGAGAGCAACAAAACTAGCTGGCGGAGAGTCCCAATTCCTTGCGCGCCTGCTTCGTCAGTTTCAGCACGACGAGGCGATGGCTTTCGCGCAGATAGTCCTTCAGCGCGTCATCGTCCATGCTCTGGCTTGTCTGGCGCTGGATCCATTTCATGCCGCGTGACGCAAGATAGGGCGCGGGCCGAAGACCCGGCTGTTCCTTCAGGACGTCATAGGCGATGTCGGAACATTTGAAAGTGACGAACGGCTCCTTGCCCTCAGTCCAGCCGCCGATGGCAAAGACCTTGGCTCCGACCTTCCAGACATGGGCGCCGCCCCACTGGACGACATGGGTCGCCGAAGGCAGCGAGGCGCAGAAGCTGTTGTAGTCGTCCAGCGTCATCCGCGCCCGCCGTTAATACATGAGGCGGCCTCGAAATCAGGCCGCCGCCTCGGTCGCCACGACCGCCGGCTTCGAGCGGAAGTTCAACCGGTCGGAACCGGCGGTAACCTTGACGGTCGAGCCGTCGAGGATGTCGCCGAGCAGGATTTTTTCCGCCAGCGGATCCTGCAGGTCCTTCTGCATCACCCGCTTCAGCGGCCGCGCGCCATAGGCCGGATCGTAGCCCTTGGCCGCCAGCCAGTCGATCGCCTCCTGGTCCAGCGAAAGCGTGATCTTGCGATCGACGAGAAGGTTTTCCAGCCGCTTGAGCTGGATCTCGACGATGCGGCCCATATCCTGCCGGCGCAGCCGGTGGAACAGGATCACCTCGTCGACGCGGTTGAGGAACTCCGGCCGGAACGACGCCCTGACGACGCTCATCACCTCGTCGCGGACGGCGTCGACGTCCTGGTCCTCGCCCAGACTGACCAGATATTCGGCGCCAAGGTTCGACGTCATGATGATCAGCGTGTTGCGGAAGTCGACCGTGCGGCCCTGCCCGTCGGTCAGGCGGCCGTCGTCGAGCACCTGCAGCAGCACGTTGAACACATCCGGATGCGCCTTCTCGATCTCGTCGAACAGCACGACCTGGTAGGGCCGGCGCCGGACCGCTTCGGTCAGCGCGCCGCCTTCCTCATAGCCGACATAGCCGGGAGGCGCGCCGATCAGCCGGGCGACCGAGTGCTTTTCCATGAACTCCGACATGTCGATGCGCACCATGGCGCTCTCGTCGTCGAACAGGAAGCTAGCGAGCGCCTTGGTCAGCTCGGTCTTGCCGACGCCCGTCGGCCCGAGGAACATGAACGAGCCGATCGGCCGGTTCGGATCCTGCAGGCCGGCGCGGGCACGACGGACGGCTTTCGATACCGCCTGTACCGCCTCGCCCTGACCGACGACGCGCTTGCCGATCTCGTCTTCCATCCGCAGCAGCTTGTCACGCTCGCCTTGCAGCATCTTGTCGACCGGAATGCCGGTCCAGCGCGACACGATATGGGCGACGTGGTCGGGGGTGACCACCTCTTCGACCATGCCGGCCTTGCCGTCCTGGGCTTCCGCCTGCGTCAGCTTCTTTTCGAGTTCCGGGATATTGCCATAGGCAAGCTCGCCGGCGCGCTGGAATTCACCCTTGCGCTGGGCAATGGCGAGTTCGTTGCGCGCCTCGTCGAGCTGTTTCTTCAGGTCGGCGGCGAGCCCGAGCTTCTGCTTCTCGGCCTGCCACTTCGAGGTGATCTCGGTCGATTCTTCTTCCAGATTGGTGAGTTCCTTCTCGAGGCGGGCAAGCCGATCCTTCGACGCCTCGTCCTTCTCGACCTTCAGCGCCTCGCGCTCGATCTTGAGCTGCATGATGCGACGGTCGATCTCGTCCAGCGCCTCGGGTTTCGAATCGACCTGCATCCGCAGCCGCGACGCGGCCTCGTCGACAAGGTCGATCGCCTTGTCCGGCAGGAACCGGTCGGCGATGTAGCGGTTGGACAGGGTCGCCGCCGCGACCAGCGCCGAATCCGAGATGCGCACCTTGTGGTGCTGCTCGTATTTTTCCTTCAGGCCGCGCAGGATCGAAACGGTGTCTTCCACGGTCGGCTCGTCGACGAAAACCGGCTGGAAGCGGCGAGCAAGGGCCGCGTCCTTCTCGACATGCTTGCGGTATTCATCGAGCGTCGTCGCGCCGACGCAGTGGAGCTCGCCGCGTGCCAGCGCCGGCTTCAGCAGGTTCGACGCATCCATGGCACCGTCCGCCTTGCCGGCGCCGACCAGCGTGTGCATTTCGTCGATGAACAGGATGATGCCGCCGGCGGCAGCGGTAACTTCCGAAAGCACCGCCTTCAGCCGCTCTTCGAACTCGCCGCGATATTTGGCACCTGCAATCAGCGACCCCATATCGAGCGCCATCAACTGCTTGTCCTTGAGCGATTCCGGCACGTCACCATTGACGATGCGCAACGCCAGCCCTTCGGCGATCGCCGTCTTGCCGACGCCGGGTTCACCGATCAGCACCGGATTGTTCTTGGTGCGGCGCGACAGCACCTGGATGGTGCGGCGGATCTCGTCGTCGCGACCGATGACCGGATCGAGCTTGCCAGCGCGGGCGTCGGCGGTCAGGTCGCGCGCGTATTTCTTGAGCGCGTCATAGCCCTGCTCGGCGCTCGCCGAATCGGCGGTGCGGCCCTTGCGGACATCGTTGATCACCTGGTTCAGCGCTTGCGCGGTGACGCCGGCCTTGGCCAGGATGTCGGCGGTCTTGGCGGATTTCTCGACCGCCAGCGCCGTCAGCAGCCGTTCGACCGTGACAAAGCTGTCCCCGGCCTTCTTGGCCAGTTCCTCGGCGGTCGAAAACACCTTGGCCAGCGGCTGCGCCAGATAAAGCTGGCCGTTGCCGCCTTCCACCTTGGGCATTGCCTCGAGCGCCGTCTCGACCCCGAGCTTGACGTCGCGAACGCTGCCGCCGGCGCGCTCGATCAGCGAGGCGGCGAGGCCCTCGTCGTCATCGACGAGCACTTTCAATATATGTTCTGGGGTGAATTGCTGGTGGTTGCGCGAGAGCGCCATGGTCTGCGCGGACTGTATGAAACCACGCACGCGCTCGGAGTATTTTTCAAGGTTCATATCTGTCTCCTTCCGTCACCAGCCCGCTTTGCGGCACCGGATCAGATTGCGGTGACGGACCCGCCCGTTCGAGCCGGGTCCTGTTCACGCGAGATATGGTGCATAGGCCACGGTCTCTCAAGACGCCTTGATGTCGGTCAACTCATAATATTCCACAGGCGCGCAAAACGAAAACGGCGGAGATTTCTCTCCGCCGTCCAAGAATCTGAAAGCCTTGCTCGATCAGTTGTTGACGTCGACGATGGCGGGCTCGCCACCAGCGTCTTCCGCCGGCGCTGCATCCACTTTATCGGCGCCGGCATTGTCATTACCGCCATCCACCTGATCGGCCCCACGCTCCGCATTGACACGCGGACGGCGCGGACGCCTGGGGCGGCGGGCAGCGCCGCTTTCGGCGGCTGCCTCCTTCATCTCGGCCTGGGCGGCGAGACCCGCCGGCGAAAAGTCTTCGAGCGGCAGTGCGGGTTCGGCCGCAGAAACCGCTTCCGCCTGCACGGGCGTCTCGTTCTGTACCGGTGTCTCGCTGCGCTGATTCTGACCACCGCGCTGCTCGCCACGCGCCCCATACTCGCTGCGCTGGCCGTTCTGGCCGTAGCCGCCATTGGGGCGACGGTCGCGATGGCGGCCGCCATTGTTGTCGCGGCCATTGCTGTCACGCCCACCGTTGTCGCGGCCATTTTCCTGGTTGAACGCCAACTCTGCCGGCGTGCCGTCGATGACCGGCTGTGGACCGGCACCGTGGTTGACCACAGGAGTTGCAGCCTCTCCGACGTTGCTGTTGCCGGTATTGTCGAACTGATCGCGATCGTCGTCGCCGTCATCGTCGAAATCGTCGCGGTTCTGTTGAGCGTTCTGGATCGGTATCTGCGCCTGCGCGGCAGCGATGATGCGATTGTAGTGCTCAGCGTGCTGGAGATAGTTTTCCGCCATCACCCGGTCGCCGGAGCTTTGCGCGTCACGGGCAAGGGTTGCGTATTTTTCGGCGATCTGCTGAGCCGATCCACGGATCTTCACATCCGGACCGTTGCTCTCGTAATTGCGCGTCAGGGGATTTGGGCCCTTGCGGTTGTTGTTGTTGCCACCGCCGCTGTTGTTGCGACCGCGCATGCGCCTGTTCTGCTGTTGTGGCCTCATTCGACTCTCTTCATTTTGAAATTTTTCGAAAACTTTTCACGCACGGAGGCGCTCATGCAGCCAGCCGTTTCGTTTCTTCACCGGCGTTCGCCCGCATCGATTGCGTTGGCGCCACGTGTCATCCTGTTCCGGTTACATCACTTGTCGGACGATTCCCGCACGAAGCTTGGGCGTCGTTTGCGCAAGAAGGCAGCTATTTCTAAGGAAACCGAATCGCTAAGAGCACTGCCTGCTTCGTCTCATCCGGTTGAGGCGACCCTAGCCGCATTCCCCGGCATTGCCAAGCGTTTTTTCGCACTGCATCACGGCTTTGTCAGTTCGAAGATCAGAACCCTGTCGTTTCCGCCAAGATCGCGGAATATCCCCGCCGGTGTGTAGCCGGCTGCGGAGAAAATATCCGTGACCTCTTTGCGTTGCGTGTGGCCGATCTCGACCGCAATCCTGCCCTCGGCTTCTAAAAACCCTGCCGCCTCGGCGGCGATGATCCTGTAGGGACTCAGACCATCCACGCCGCCATCAAGGGCTTGGCGTGGATCGAAATCGCGGACTTCGTCCTGCAGATTTTCAATGTCTATGGACGCTATATAGGGCGGGTTTGCGACAATTACATGGTATCGGCCAGAAACTTTTTCGAACCAGTCGGATTCGAGCACCTGGAACCGGCCGGCCAGCCCCAATTCCCCGGCATTGCGCATGGCGGTCGCCAGCGCGCCTTGTGAAATATCGACACCGGTGGCGATCGCCGCCGGAACGGCGCTTAGCAGCGCCAGCGCGATGGCGCCGGTGCCGGTGCCGAGGTCGAGGATGCGGCATTCGCCTTGCCGCGCCGCTGTCGCCTTCACCAAGGGCAACGCCGCTTCGACCAGCGTTTCGGTATCCGGTCGCGGCTCCAGCGTTTCCGGTGACAGCGAAAGGCGCAAGCCGTAGAATTCGCGATGGCCGAGGATGCGATGCACCGGCTCGCCGGCGATGCGTCGCCTCAGGGCTGCATCGATCGCGGCAATCGCGCCGGCATCGACCTTGCGTTCGGGATCGGCGATGGCTTGCGTGCGGGTCGTGCCGGAAAGATGTTCGACGATCAGCCTGGCATCCAGCGCCGGATCGGCGACCGCGGCCGCGGCAAGGCGTGCCCGCGCCGCTTTCAGCAGCGGCCCTAGCCTACCCGGCAGACTGTCAGCCATCGAGGCCGATATCGGCGAGCAGCTTCGACTGGTGATCGGCGACCAGCGCGTCGATGATCTCATCGAGTTCGCCCATCATCACCCGGTCGAGCTTGTAGAGCGTTAAATTGATGCGATGGTCGGTGACGCGGCCCTGCGGGAAATTATAGGTGCGGATGCGCTCCGAGCGATCGCCCGAACCGACCTGCGATTTGCGCGATTCGGAGCGTTCCTCGTCAGCCTTGCCGCGCTCGAGATCGTAAAGCCTGGCCCGCAGGATCTGCATGGCCTTCGCCCGGTTCTGGTGCTGCGACTTTTCCGCCTGCACCACCATGATGCCGGTCGGCAGATGGGTGATGCGCACCGCCGAATCGGTGGTGTTGACGTGCTGGCCGCCCGAGCCCGAGGCGCGCATCGTGTCGATGCGGATGTCCTCGGCCCTGATGTCGATGTCGACCTCTTCGGCCTCCGGCAGCACGGCAACCGTCGCCGCCGAAGTGTGGATGCGGCCGCCGGCCTCGGTCGCCGGCACGCGCTGCACTCGATGCACGCCGGACTCGAATTTCAGATGGGCAAAGACCCCCTTGCCCGAAATGGTGGCGATGATTTCCTTGTAACCGCCGACCTCGCCCTCGCTGGCCGACGCGGTCTCGAAACGCCAGCCGCGCGCCGCTGCGTAGCGTTCGTACATGCGAAACAGGTCGCCGGCGAAGAGAGCCGCCTCGTCGCCGCCGGTGCCGGCGCGGATTTCGAGGATGGCATTCTTGTCGTCGGCGGCATCCTTGGGCAGAAGCAGGATCTGGATGTCCTTCTGCAGCGCTTCGATGCGCTCCTTGACCTCGGGCAGATCGGCCTCGGCCAATGCCCGCATTTCGGCATCGGTGCTTCTGTCGGCAAGCATCGCCTCCAGATCGGCCTGTTCATGCTCGGCGGTGCGCAGCGCCCTGATCTTTGCCACCATGTCCTGGATATCGGCATATTCCGACGCCATCCTGACATAGGCGTCCGGCGCCGGCCCGGCCGACATCTGCGCTTCGAGCATGTCGAAACGCTTGACGACTTGGTCCATGCGGTCGCGGGGCAGGTTGATCATGGCGAAAGTCTATAGCGGGATTGAGCGATCGTCGGCAAAGGCTTGCAGCAGCGCCCGCATCGGCGATTTCTGAGCCGGCGCCATGAGGTTGTCGTCGAAGAACGCCTGCAGCTCGGCCAGCGGCAGTTCCGTCAGCATTGCCTTGACCGGACCGATCGAGGCCGGCGACATCGAGATCGACCGGTAGCCAAGGCCGACCAGCGCCATCGCCGAGATCGGCTTGCCGGCCAGTTCACCGCACAAGGTCACCGGGGTTTGGTTGCGCGCCCCGGCGTCGGCAACCTGCTTCAGAACGCGCAGGAACGGCGTCGACAACGCATCGAAGCGGTCGGAGAGCTGCGTATTGCCGCGATCGACCGCCATGACGAACTGGAACAGATCGTTCGAGCCGACCGAGACGAAGTCGACGGCCTTCATCAGCTCGTCGAGCTGGAACAGCAGCGAAGGCACTTCCAGCATGGCCCCGAGCTTCAGGCTGGTCGGCAAATGATGGGCAAAACGCGACAGATGCCGCACCTCGCGATCGATGATTTCGCGCGCCTGCGCGATCTCGCCGAGCTCCGTGACCATCGGCAGCATCAGCTTCAGTTCACGCCCACCGCAGGCCTTCAGAAGCGCGCGGATCTGTGTGCGCAACAGGCCCGGCCGGTCGAGCGTCAAGCGGATGGCGCGCCAGCCGAGCGCCGGGTTCTCTTCCTGGGCCGCGTCCTTGAAGTAGGGCAGCACCTTGTCGCCGCCGATATCGATGGTGCGGAAGGTCACCGGCTTGCCGCGCGCCGCATCGAGCACGTCGCGGTAGAGCCGTTCCTGGGCTTCCGCACGCGGAAAGGTCGAGGCGACCATGAATTGCAGTTCGGTGCGGAACAGGCCTATGCCGGCGGCGCCCGCCTCGGCAAGCTGCGGCAAATCGACGGCCAGGCCGGCATTCATCAGAAGATCGACCTGGATGCCGTCCTTGGTCACCGACGGCTTCTTGCGCAGTTCGCGGTAGACCTCCTGCCGCCGGGCCCGGAAGCGGACCTTTTCGGCATAAGCGGCTTCGAGATCGGGCTGAGGGCGCAGATGGATCGTGCCTTCTTCGCCGTCGACAATGATGGCGTCGCCGTTTTCCGCCATGGAAACGGCGCCCTTCATCTGGCCAGCGACCGGTATACCCATGGCCCGCGCCACGATGACGACATGGCTGGTCGCGGCACCGTCCTCCAGCACCAGCCCGCGCAGCTTGTCTCTGGGATAATCGAGCAGTTCGGCGGCGCCCATCGAGCGGGCGACGACGATGGCATCCTTAGGCAGCGAGGCTGCGACATCGTCCGGCCCGCGTCCCATCAACTGGCGCAGCAGCCGGTTGGCGAGATCGTCGAAATCGCTCATCCGCTCGCGCAGATACGGATCGGTCATGTGCAGCATGCGGGCACGCATGTCGCTCTGCACCTTTTCCACCGCCGCTTCCGCCGTCAGGCCGTTGCGGATCGCCTCTTCCAGCCGGCGCACCCAGCCGCTGTCGTTGGCGAACATGCGATAGGCTTCGAGCACCTGGCGATGCTCGCCCTCGAAGGCGACTTCGCGGCGTTCCAGCATGTCGTCGATGGAGAGCCTGAGCGAGCCGAGGGAGGCATCGAGGCGCTTGATCTCCTCCTCGCTGTCCTCGTTGAACAGATTGGTGACGACGATGCGCGGCTCGTGCAGCACGACATGGCCAAGCCCGACGCCCTCGTTGAAGGACAGGCCGGTAAAGCTCACCGGGCGGCGCAGGTCGAGTTCGAGCCCGGGCCGGGTCAACCGGGCAAGGTCGCCGGTGGCGATCATCTCGGCGATCACCATCGCTGTCGTTTCCAGCGCCTCGACCTCGTCGTCGCGGTAGTGGCGCATGGTCTTGTTCTGGACGACCAGCACGCCGAGCGTGCGCCCTGCCCTGAGCACCGGCACGCCGAGGAAGGAATTGTAGATCTCTTCCCCCGTCTCCGGCAGGTAGGCGAAGGCGGGATGTTCCTGCGCATTGGAGAGATTGAGCGGCCGTGCCGACGCCGCGATCGTGCCGACGAGGCCTTCCCCCAGCCTGAGCTGCGCCAGATGGACGGCGTTCGGGTTCAGGCCCTCGGTGGCATAGAGTTCGAGCACCGAATCGGCGCGCAGCACATAGAGCGAGCACACTTCGGCGACCATGTTGGAGGCGATGTCGCGGACGATGCGGTCGAGCCGCTCCTGCGGCTCCAGCGGCTCCTGCATGAGCTCGCGGAGCCGTTTCAGCAAAACGCGCGGGCCGCTGGCCGTATCACGCATCGCGGCTTGTTCTCCAATGGACATTCTGCCCGCCGCAGTTTCTCCCGCGGCCGGCGCTCACGCAACAACTCAATTAGAGCGCCGTGCGTCCAATTGGACTCACAAAGGACACTCTAAGACTTTCGATCCGCTGCATCGTGCTTTCCGAACCGAAGGTCAGCGCAGCAAAGATCGACTCCGATTTTCGGGCCGATGCAGTCTGCTACTGCTTATCCAGACCGTAGACGGAATGCAAAGTACGAACCGCAAGTTCGGTGTAGGGACCGTCGATCAGGATCGAAATCTTGATCTCGGAGGTCGTGATCGCCCGGATGTTGATCGCCTTGTCGGCCAGTGCCTTGAAGGCGGTGGCGGCAACGCCCGCATGGCTGCGCATGCCGATACCGATGACCGAGACCTTCGACATGCCGGCTTCCGATTGCACGACATCGTAGCCGATCGTGGCCTTCAGCCGCTCGAGCACGGCAAGCGCCTTGTCGACATCGCCGGACGGCACGGTGAAGGTCATGTCGGTGAACTTGCCGTCCTCGGAAATGTTCTGGACGATCATGTCGACATTGATGTTGGCCTCGGCCAGCGGCCCGAAAATGCCGGCGGCAACGCCCGGCCGGTCACCGACACGACGCAACGAAATTTGCGCTTCGTCCTTGGCGTAGGCAATTCCGGTGACGACCTGCTGTTCCACGATCTCTTCCTCGTCGCAAATAAGCGTTCCGGGCGGATTGAGCAAATCCCCCATTCCGGGCGCGTCGGGATCGTCGAAGGACGACCGCACGAAAGTACGCACCCTGTGCACCATGGCAAGCTCGACCGAGCGCACCTGCAGGACCTTGGCGCCGAGCGAGGCCATTTCAAGCATTTCCTCGAAGGAAATCTTGGCCAGCCGCCGCGCCTTCGGTTCGATGCGCGGGTCGGTGGTGTAGACCCCGTCGACATCGGTGTAGATGTCGCATCGGTCGGCCTTGACCGCCGCCGCGATGGCGACGGCGCTGGTGTCGGAGCCGCCGCGGCCGAGCGTCGCGATGCGGTTGTCCGGCCCGATGCCCTGGAAGCCGGCGACAACCGCCACCTGGCCCTCGCCGAAGCGCTTGATCAGGAAGGCGCCGTCGATGTCGAGAATGCGCGCCGCGCCGTGCGCATTGTCGGTCTTGATCGGGATTTGCCAGCCTTGCCAGGAGCGGGCATGGACGCCCATGTTCTGCAGCGCGATCGCCAGCAGGCCGGCAGTGACCTGCTCGCCGGAGGCGACGACGGCGTCATATTCGCGCGCATCGTGCATCGCAGAGGCTTCGCGCGTCCATTGCACGAGTTCGTTGGTCTTGCCGGCCATCGCCGAGACGACCACCGCGACCTCATGGCCGGCATCGACCTCGCGTTTGACATGGCGCGCCACATTGCGGATGCGGGCGATGTCGGCGACGGAGGTTCCGCCGAATTTCATCACGATGCGCGCCATGGAAGCGAAATGCCTTTGACTGGGTGCCGTGCCGACGGCCGAAAAACGGAAAAGAGAGCGTCCGGCTGGGCCGGCCGCTGAATGCGCGGCCTCCTTAGCCAAAACAGCCAAGCTTCGCAAGCGACGGCGAACGCGGCCGTCAATATCGGGCGCTTGCCGGCATCCACGAGCGCTGCTCTGTCAGCAGCCGAATTTCCCGTCTTGACATTCGCTGCCTCGCGCCCGACTTCCTAACCCACCAGAGCGCGATCAGCAAAACCGGTTTTGCGTCCGATCGCGCTCTGAACTTTTGAGCCTTCGGGAGACCAATCGATGCCAGAGCCCCGACGATCGACGATCGATGCCGGAGAAGTGGAGCGCTTTTCCGCACTTGCCGCCGAATGGTGGAATCCGAACGGCAAGTTCCGTCCGCTGCACAAGTTCAATCCGATCCGGCTCGCCTATATACGCGACCAGGTGGCGTCGCGCTTCGGCCGCGACCCGCGTGCGGCGCGGCCGTTCGAGGGCCTGCGGTTCCTGGACATCGGCTGCGGCGGCGGGCTGTTGTGCGAGCCGATGGCGCGGCTTGGCGCCGAAGTGATCGGCGCCGACGCGTCCGCCACCAACATCGAAGTGGCCAAGCTGCATGCGGCGGAGGTCGGCGTGACGGTGGACTACCGCGCCACGACGGCGGAGGACCTGGCCGACGCCGGCGAGAAATTCGACGTCATCCTCAACATGGAAGTGGTCGAGCATGTCGCCGACATCGACCTGTTCGTGGCCAAATGCGGCGAGATGCTCAAGCCGGACGGCGTCATGTTCGTCGCCACCATCAACCGCACGCTGAAGGCGCTGGGCCTGGCCATCATCGGCGCCGAATATGTGCTGCGCTGGTTGCCGCGCGGCACTCACCAGTTCGGCAAGCTGGTGCGGCCGGACGAGCTGGAAAAGGCGCTTGCCGGCGCCGGCCTGGCCATCATCGACCGCACCGGCGTCACCTACAATCCGCTCGCCGACCGCTGGCAGCGGTCGAAGGACATGGACGTCAACTACATGGTGCTGGCGGAGAAGGCACCCGTCTGAACCCTTCTCACGCCGCCACCTTCTCACCCGTCTGGCTTTGCGCCTTTGTGGCGGTCTGGCTTTGCGCTTTCGTGGTGATGAGGACGCCGGCGGTGATGATGACGGCACCCGCCCAGGTCAGCAATTGATAGTGCTCGCCGAGAAAGATCGTGCCGGCAAACAGCCCGACCGCAGCCGCGACATAGCCGATCTGGCTGAGATAGACGGGACCGCCCACCGCCTGCAGCCGGAAGAAGAAGGCGAACATCGCCGCGGCCGATGCGACCTGCCCGACGACCACCAGCGGCACGCCGCCGAGCAGGGCGAGCGAACCGCCGCCTTGCAGCGTGAGGATGCCGCCAAAAAGCAGCGCGGCCGCTGCCAGGTGGCTGCCGACGGCAAGCTCGATCGGCCCGGTCCCTTTGGGCCAATCGACCGTGCGGTAGATATTGCCGACGGCAAGGCTGACCGGGATGAGCAGCCCTACCGCCACCCAGAAGAATTCGGCCGGCTGGCCGGCCTCGCCGCGTGTCACCGCCACCATCACCGCGCCGGCGAAGCCGACGGCAATGCCGACCACGCCAAGCAGATTGGGGCGCCGGACGCCGAGCAGGATCGAAAACACCAGCGTGATAACAGGCGACAGCGTGAACATGATGCCGGTGTAGCCGGCGCCAAGATGCGGAATGGCCGAGAACATCAAGAGATTGGGAAAAGCGTAGGACACCGCCGCGGTGACGAAGAAATAACGCAGCCTGTGCGGGGTAAGCCGGATGCCCTGCCCGCGCAGCAGCAAGGCGCACAAAAGCACGCCGCCGGCGCCAAGCGAGATGACGAGCGCCCAGACCATGGCGGGAACGCCTGCTGCCGTCGCGATCTTGCCGAACGGCAGCGTCAGGCCGAGCAGGCCGCCGGTGATGACCAAAAGGCCGAATGCCGAATCCCAGAGAAATTTCATTTCGTAGCCCTGTCGCCTATTTTGCGGCTCTTGGCCAGCATCGTATCTTGAGGTAAGATAATGCAAAGATTCTTAACGTCAAGATATTTAACGGTGAGATAGATGGATCGCGCAGCGAGAGCCATCGAGCAGTGGAACAGGGAACGGCCGGATCTGGATGTTTCTCCGATGGCCGTGCTGGGACGGTTGAATGAGGCCTCGTCGCTGATAGCACGAGAACGCCTCGCTCCGCTGTTTGCGCGTTTCGGGCTGCAATCCGGGGAATTCGACGTGCTGGCGACGCTGCGCCGTTCCGGATCACCTTACGCGCTGACGCCAACCGCCCTCTATGAGGCGACGATGGTGACGTCGGGCGCCATGACCAATCGCCTCGATCGGCTCGAACAATCCGGATTGATCATGCGCGGGCCGCATCCCAACGATCGGCGCGGGATTGTCGTGCAACTCACCGGGAAGGGTCTGGCATTGATCGACGAGGCGCTCGCCGCTCACGTTGCGAACGAGCACCAGATTCTCGCTGGCCTAACCCAAGCCGAGCGGGAGGCGCTCGCACGCCTGCTCGGAAAATTGATCGGAAGCTTGGGCTAGCCTGCTAGTTACGGTCATCGGGAACGCATCGGCCATTTTCGGAACTGAATGCGCCAGAACGGTGACAAGGGAGGTCAGTTTCGCTTGTCGAAATGCCGTTGGGCTTCTTGTCGCCTGATATGCCTCTCATGTCGCCACCGCGCAAAAAAGACGATCATGTCTGCAAACCAACTTGGCGTATTTAGATGGAGCAACGCAGCGCGCGCGCTCTGAATTCGGCTGGCATCTAACGCAACGTCGGAATAGTCCGAAGGTTCTTTTTGTCTGGCTTCAACCCATTGGCGAATTCTCGAGCCATCCGGTAGTTTCGCCGCGAACGCCAATTCACGTTCCATGCAGACCTGCTCCACCCGGTCGCGTAACTTCTCCTCGTAGCTAATACCTCGCTGATCGAGACGTGCATGCGTCGCCTCATGCACGATCGCCCCAGCGACCTGCTCGACAACCGTATATTTACCTAGAACAAATCGCTCATCGAGTTCACAAGTCGAAGTCGATTTCACGAATCGGCCGGCCGCACCGGGAATAGTTGTAATCCAAATCTGCTTTAGGTCGCGAACTAGACGTCGATATCTAACGGGGTCAAATTCTTGTATCAATTGTAGCGCGGCGGCGACCCGATCTGCGTCTCTGCCACCCTTGTCAGCATCATAGACAATCACCATTCCGTTGATCGTTCTTTTGTCGCTTGATTTGATGGCTAGTCGATCGACAATACGCGTCAATATTTCTGAAATGCGAGGCCTTTCAGTCTTCACCGAGCGGCGCAAAGATTTTCCTCAGTTCCGGTCGTCGGGGAAGCTTGGGATCGGCATGAATTCGACGCCGTCCTCGGCCAGGCTCTTCGCCTCCTCAAGCGTCGCCTCGCCATAGATGCCGTGCGGATCGCTCTCGCCAAAATGGATCTTGCGCGCCTCCTCGGCAAACTTGTCGCCGACATAGTCGGCGTTCTCGCGCACCTTCTCGGCCATCGCCTTCAATTGCGCCAGCGCCTGCTTCTGGGCCTCGCCCATGGCGAGCGCGATCTTTTCCTGGCTGCGCCCGGTGGAGACCGCCGGTGCCATCAATGCCTTCTCTATCCTGTGCGAGCCGCAGGCCGGGCAATCGACGAAGCCACGCTTCTTCTGGGTGTCGAAATCGTCGTTGCTGCGAAACCACCCTTCGAATTCGTGCTCGTGCTCGCAGATCAGGGAAAAGCGGATCAAGACGCCGCACCCCTGAGACGCGGCCCCTCGGCCGAAGCGGCGTTCACGGCAAACTCCCGCGCATTTTTCAGGTTCGGGATCTTCTTGCGCGCCGCGACCGACTGCGCCGGGTCGATCTCGGCGACGATCACCGCAGGCTCGTCATGCGCCGCTTCTGCGAGGATACGGCCCCAGGGATCGACGATCAGCGAATGGCCATAGGTCTCGCGGCCGTCCTCGTGCAGACCGCCTTGCGCCGCGGCGACGACATAGGCGCCGTTCTCGATGGCGCGTGCCCTGAGCAGCACGTGCCAGTGCGCCTCGCCGGTCTGGCGGGTGAAGGCGGCGGGCACGGAAAGCAGGTCGGCGCCGGCCAGCGCCTCGGCACGGAAGAGCTGCGGAAAGCGCAGATCGTAGCAGACGGCGAAACCCAGCCTCGCACCGTCGATCCCGGCGCCGCTGATCTCCGTGACGACGGCCTCGGTGCCTGGCTCGTAGGCGGCGGATTCGCGCCAGCTCTCGCCATTGTCGAGATCGACGTCGAACATGTGGATCTTGTCGTAAGTGGCAATCGTGGCGCCATCCGGCCCGAACAGAAGCGCGCGGTTGGCGAGCTTGCCGTCGGCGCGCAGGATGGCGGTCGAACCGATATGCAGGAAGATGCCAAGCTCCTTCGCCAGCTTCCGCGACGTCGAGACGACGATGTCCTTGTCCTCGGACGTGAAGGAGGCGGCCCGCGCTCGGCTGTCGCGGACCAGCGCACCGGTCATTTCCGGTGACTGGATATAGGCCGCGCCCTGGCCGGCCGCCTCGCGCACCAGCCGCTCCAGATCGACCGCGTTGCGCTCCGGGCTGGTGCCCGAACGCATCTGGATCGCCGCCGCCTTGAAAGCACCCATCGTCATGTCCTCAAAATCGTCGAGCCATTGGCGAGCAGACCGTCCAGCCGGCCCTGCGCCTCCAGTTCATGGAGATCGTCGGAGCCGCCGACATGCGTGTCGCCGATGAATATCTGCGGAAAGGTCGAGCGGCCATTCGCGCGGGATATCATTTCCCGGCGCAGTTCCGGCGAGAAGGAGGCGTCGTGCTCGGTGTAGGCGACACCCTTGCGTTCGAGCAGCCGCTTGGCCGCCGTGCAATAGCCGCACATCATCCGTGTATAGATCGTCACGTCGACCATCGGTCAGCAATCCTGCCTTTCCCTCAACCTATATAGTCGCGGACTCGTCGGGCCGAAAGTCCCCTGGCAGAACACGCGCAAAGGTCAGCACGTCGACCGCCCCGGCGCCGCCCCTCTTCAGCGCCTTGGCGACCGCGCGGACAGTGGCGCCGGTGGTATAGACATCGTCGATCAAGAGCACCCGGCGGCCGGCGATCTCGATCTCGGCCTCCTCGGGCACTCTGAATGCGGCACGCACATTCTCCTCGCGTTCCCGCCGCTCCAGCCCAACCTGCTGACGGGTGAGTTTGACACGCCTGACCGCGGAGGGTGCGAAAGGCAGGCCGCCAAGCTGCGAAACCGCTCTTGCCAGTTCCGCCGACTGGTTGAACTGGCGCCTGAAAAAACGCCGCCAGTGCAGCGGCACCGGCACGACCACATCGGCCTCCGCGATCAGTTCGGCACCGGCGCGCAGCATCCAGCGCGCCATCCACGGCGCCAGGTCGGTGCGATCCTGGTATTTCAAGCCTTGCACCATCTGGCGGGCGACGCCGGAGTAAGCGACCGCGGCCCGCGCGCGCTCGAAGGGCGGCGGGTCGGCGATCGCCTCGGCCGACAGGAACCCCTCGCCCATGTGGTGGATGAACGGCGTGCCCATCACCGGGCACCATGGCCGTTCCAGAAGCCTGAGCTTCGGCCAGCAGGCGCCGCACAGCACGCCGGGCTGCGAGACATGCCGCCGGCAGCCGGCGCAAACCGGCGGAAACAGGAGGCGCGCCGGCCAGCCCAATGCCGTTCGGACGGTACTCCTGATCTCAATACGCTTGATCTCTGGCATCGGATCGGCCACGTGGTTGGTCCTCCGCCACCCTATATCAGAGGGCGGAAACCAGGAACCAGCCGTTGCAGCCCATCGTCGATACATCTCTCTGGCTCGCGCACAAGCGCCGGGCTCTCGCCTACCCGACTGCCGGCGCGGATTTCCTGATGCGGCGGGCGGCCGAGGATCTTGCCGAGCGGCTGGGCGCCGTCGAACGCAAATTCGATAGAGCGGCCGTGCTGTTTTGCCAGACGCCGGCGGTGTCCGACGTGCTCGCGACAAGCGGCAAGGTGGCGGACATCGTGCGCGTCGAGGCGGACGCTGCGTTCCTGGACGATGGAACGGGGGGCGGTGCCGCGGGATTGGTGGCGCCGCTGGAGACCGTGCCGTTCGAGCCGGAAAGCCTCAACCTCGCCGTCTCTCTTTTGTCCCTTCAGGCAATGAACGATATTCCCGGCATGCTGGTGCAGATCCGCCGCGCGCTGAAGCCCGATGGTCTTTTCCTCGGCGCTTTTGCCGGCGCCGGTACGCTTTCCGAGCTGCGCGAAAGCCTGCTCGCCGCCGAGACCGAGCTTTACGGCGGCGCCAGCCCCCGCGTCATCCCGTTCACCGACGTGCGCGACGCCGGCGCGCTTTTGCAACGCGCCGGCCTGGCCCTGCCGGTCGCCGATGTCGAGACGGTTACTGTGCGGTACGGAAGCCTGTTCGGCCTGATGGCGGATCTGCGGGCGATGGGCGAGACCAGTGCGCTCGTCGACCGCAGCAGGCGACCGGCTACACGAAAGCTGTTTGCCCGCGCCGCCGAAATCTACGCCGAGCGGTTTTCGGACGCCGATGGTCGCGTCAGGGCGAGTTTCCCGATCGTCTGGATGTCGGGCTGGGCGCCCGACGCCTCGCAGCAAAAACCGTTGAAACCGGGCTCGGCGAAGATCTCGCTGAAGACGATACTGGAAAATCCCGGGCGTTGACCGGATTCTTATGGTTGGGGGGTGGTCGCGAAAGCGTCCACCAGCCTGCTGTTGGTGTCGCTGAACAGCCACTTGATGGCGTCGAACGCCTGGCTGGCGCCGCCTATGATGGTAAGCGACAGCACGGCCACGATCAGCCCGTATTCGATGGCCGTCGCGCCGGTTTCGTCTTCCAGAAATCGTTGCAGCAATGTCTTCATGACCGTCGATCCCGCTTGCCGCAACCCTAGCGCCGACCTGTTAAGAAAGGTTAATGGCACAGGCTTAACAGGCGATGAAACAACGACTTCAAATCATGTCAGCAGTCGCCGCTGCGCTTGCCATTGTCGCGTATCACGCAGACCGAACTGGGCAGCGGCTGCAGCACGCTCCTGCGCAGCGTGTAGGTGTCGCGGCGGCCGATCGAGCCCCTGTTTCCAATCGACCCTGTGCTTATCGTATCGAGGTCGGCAAGACCGGCGCGGGCGGACTGCGATCGTATCCGGCTGTCGAGGAAAGGCGTCGCGATCAAGGCCAGCGCCAC
This sequence comes from Mesorhizobium sp. M9A.F.Ca.ET.002.03.1.2, assembly GCF_003952365.1. NCBI lineage: Bacteria > Pseudomonadati > Pseudomonadota > Alphaproteobacteria > Hyphomicrobiales > Phyllobacteriaceae > Mesorhizobium > Mesorhizobium sp. M9A.F.Ca.ET.002.03.1.2. The sequence goes on from NZ_CP034443.1 coordinate 696,694, forward strand.
CGCGGCCGACCCGAACAGCAGCGTGATGCGCAATATGCCCATACCGGCATTGGCGGCGCTATAATTGCGATCGGGTCGGATCGAATCCCAGTCCCTGTCGAGGCTCATGCAACCGCTCTCCGGCAAAGGCCTGAACAGGGCCTTGCTTCAATTTCCACGCCCCTCAATTTTTCACGGCAAGATAAATCTTCGATTAACGCTGTCTTAAACTCGGGCCGTGAAGGCGCAAATCACAGAAGATCGATGAGGAACTGGATCAGCGGCGCGTCGGCCGGCGGCATCGGAAAATCGCGCATCTGGCGCGGCCGCACCCATTTCAGCACCTGGCCCTCCTTCGGCTGCGCGATGCCGCGGAAGCGACGGCAGACGAACAGCGGCATCAGCAGGTGAAATCATCGTAGGAGTGGCTGGCGAAGGTGTACGGCGCCAGGCAGGGAATATCGGTTTCGATGCCGATCTCCTCGTACAGCTCCCGGATGAGGCATTCTTCCGGCGTCTCGCCGGGCTCGACCTTGCCGCCCGGAAATTCCCACAGGCCGGCGAGTTGCTTGCCTTGCGGCCGCTGCGCCAGAAGCACGCGGCCGTCGGTATCGACCAGCGCGCAGGCCGCGACCAGCAGCAGGCGCTTGCCGGCAGGGTTCGCGCCGGTCATGCGCCGGGCGGCCGGCGATAGTGGTAACGATAGACTTCGTCGAACCCGAGCGAGCGATAAAGCGCCAGCGCCGGCGCATTGTCGGCCTCGACCTGCAGCCAGGCTTCCCGGGCGCCGCGCAGCCGCGCCCATTTCAGCGCCGACAGGATGAGGTGGCGGCCATGGCCCTGGTTGCGCACCGATCTGTCGGTGGCGATCTCGAACAGCCCTGCGAGATCGCCATCATGGACGCAGATCAGCGTCGCCAGCGGTTCCGTGCCCTCTTCGAGCGCGAACAGCCCGGCTTCCGGCTGGATGGCGCCGATGATCTCCGACAGGCCCGGCCGCAGCGACACGTCCGAGCCGCTCACCTTGAGCGCCGCACCGATGAAGCGGCTGATGTCCTTCAGCGGAATCTGGTCCATGGCGGCGTCGAGCTGGGCATCCGCCAGCGGCAGCCGCATGACCAACGATTCGGCGAAGCTGCTCCAGCCCTCGCTGTCGAGATGCTTTGAAAGCACGGAGCCCGACAGCGGCGAAACGCGGAAGGTCAGCGGCCGGCCATAGGCGTCGAAACGGCGGCTGGCGCGCCCGATGCGCTCGGCAATGTGCTGGACGTCGCCCGGATCGAGCGGATTGACCGAATTCAACCGCTTGGCCGGATGGCCCGCCGTCAGCCGCACCACCCAGGTGCCGTCATAATGGACCGCCGCCGCCGGCCAGGCGCGAAAACCGGCCGCCTCGTAGCGGCGCACGATGGCAAGCACGCTTGCCGGATGTCTGGAAACCAACGCCATCAGCTCCGATAATCGCCGTTGATGGCGACATACTCCTTGGTGAGGTCGCAAGTCCACACCGTCGCCTTGCCGCGGCCGATGCCGATATCGGCACGGATGCGGATCTCGTCGCGCTTCATATAGGCCGACGTCGCCTCTTCGGAGTAGCCTGCATCGCGCTCGCCCTCATGCGCCAGCCTGATGTCGCCGAACCAGATCGACAGGAGGTCGCGGTCGGCCGGTTCGCCGGCCTTGCCGACGGCCATGACGACGCGGCCCCAATTGGCGTCCTCGCCGGCGACCGCCGTCTTGACCAGCGGCGAATTGGCGATCGACAGCGCGATGCGCTTGGCCGAGCGGGCCGATTTCGCGCCGGTGACGGTGACCTCGACCTGCTTGCGGGCGCCCTCGCCGTCGCGCACCACTTGCAGCGCCAGCGATTTCAGCACCTTGCCGAGCGCGCGGCGGAAGGCGCCGAGGCGCGCATCCCCGGCATCGGTGATGTCAGGCGCGCCGCGCCTGGCGGCCGTGCCGGTGGCGAACATCAGCAGCGTGTCGCTGGTCGAGGTGTCGCTGTCGACGGTGACCGCATTGAAGGTCTTGGCGGTGCCGCGCGACAGAAGATCCTGCAGCACGGGCGCCGCAATCGGCGCGTCGGTGGCGATGAAGGAGAGCATCGTCGCCATGTCGGGCGCGATCATGCCGGCGCCCTTGGCAATGCCGTTGATGGTGACGTCGGCGTCGCCGAGCTTCACCGTCGCGGTCGCCAGTTTCGGATAGGTGTCCGTGGTCATGATCGCCTTGGCGGCTTCTGTCCACAGGTCCGGGCGGCCGTCCTTGACCAGCCCGGCCAGCAAATGGCTGAACTTGCCGGCGTCCAGCGGCTCGCCGATGACGCCGGTCGAGGCCAGAAACACCTCGCCGGGCGTGCAGCCCGCGGCCTTGGCCGCGGCCTCGCCGGTCATTGCCGTGGAGGTGCGGCCCTTCCGGCCGGTGAACGCATTGGCGTTGCCGGAGTTGACGACCAGGACGCGGGCCTTGCCGGCCCCGAGATTCTGCCGGCAGAAATCGACCGGCGCCGACGGGCATTTCGACTTGGTGAACACGCCGGCGACCGTGGTGCCGGCGTCGAAGACCATGGCGAGCAGGTCGGTGCGGTTCTTATACTTTATCCCGGCCTCGGCGGTGGCGATGCGCACGCCCTCGATGGCAGGCATTTTGGGGTATTTCTTCGGCGCGAGCGGCGAAATCGTGGCTGTCATGAAGACCTCGGGCGGGAAAACGCAAGGGGAACGCCGGTTTGCCCGATACGGCGCGCCGGCGCAAGGGCGTTTGACGACCGGGCGCTCGCTCTGCTGCATCGGAACGAACCGTTCCGATGGGCAAAACGGACCGTTTCGTTTCGTCAAGAAAACGCATATGGTTTGCGGGACGAAAAAAATCGGCAAGGAAAACAGGATGGGGGTGAATCCGGGACGCAGATCGACCGGCCCGCGGCGCAATCCCGACAGCGCCGACGCCATTCTCGACGCCGCCGAGGCGGTGCTGATGGAGGGCGGCTATGCCGGCTTCTCGATCGAGGCCGTGGCGCGCAGGGCGCGTGCGGGAAAGCCTACGGTCTATCGCTGGTGGCCGAGCAAGGCGGCGCTGTTGCTTGAAGTCTACCAGCGGGGCAAGCGCGTCGACAATCCCGACACCGGGAACCTCGAGGAAGACCTCGTCGGTTTCCTGAACAGCCTGTTCTTGCACTGGCGCGAAACACCGTCGGGCAGCGTCTTCAGATCGCTGGTCGCCGAGGCGCAGTCGGACCCGACCGCCGCCGCCGCCCTTGCCGAATACGCGAAAGGACGCCGCGCCCATACCGGGCAGATGATCGAACGCGCCAAGGCAAGAGACGAAGTGGCGGCCGACGTCGATCCCAAACTCGTCGCCGACCTGATCGCCTCCTTCGCCTGGACGCATCTTTTGACCAATCGCCTCGACGACGACGAAACGACCATACGCACAGCGGTCCGCTACGTGATACGAGGCATCGCTCCACCAGCGCCACCGGCGATCCGGCAGCGTTCAAGGCGTCGACGCATTGTGGGATAGGGGAGCGGGGCGGCGCTTCTTCCCTGCTCCCCTAGTGGTTGGCCTACTTCGCGTTCTCCAGCGCGTCGACCGTCTTCTTCAGCTGCTCGTCCGGAATCTCGACCTTGGCCTCGGAGCGCAGCGACTTGACCAGTGCGATATACTTGTCGCGGATGACCGCCTGACGAACCTGGTCCTTGACCTGCTCGAAGGCCGGCGGCTGCTTGGCACGCTTGTCCTCGACCTGGATGACGTGCCAGCCGAACTGCGACTGCACCGGCTGCTCGGTGTATTTGCCGACCGCCAGCGCGAAGACCGCCTTGTCGAATTCCGGCACCATCTGGCCGGGTCCGAACCAGCCGAGATCGCCGCCGCTGGCCTTGCCGCTCGGATCGCTGGTGTGCTCGTTGGCGAGCTTCTGGAAATCGCCGCCGCCGTCGAGCTGCTTGATGATCGCGTCGGCCTCTTCCTTCGTCTTCACGAGGATGTGACGGGCATGCACCTCGTTGGTCGGCGGCGTGTTGGCGATTTCCTGGTCGTAGCGGGCGCGAACCTCGGCATCCGTGACCTTGTTGACGACATCCTTCTCGACCATTTCGCCATGCAGGGCGCGCTGCTGCAGGAACGCCATGCGGCGCTGGAAGTCGGGATCCTTGTCGAGGCCGGCGGTGACCGCCTGGGCCGCCATGACCTTGATTTCGATCGCCGCCGAAAGCGCCGCGGCGCGGCGCTGCTCGGGCGGCATCTGCGCGAACTGCTGCGACAGCTCGCCTTCGGCAAGCGCAAGGTCTGCCTCGGTCAGCTTCTGGCCGTTGACCGTGGCGACCACGGCGTTCGGGTCGACCGGCGCGGCAGGCTGGGCAGGCGCCGCCGGCTGGGCGGGGGCGGTGTCCTGCGCCATCAGCGGCGACAGCGACAGAGCCGACAGCCCGAATGCCAGGCCGAAGCTGGCGAGCGACGCGCGGCGGAACAATAAGGACATACGATTAACTCCAATGGGGATTGCTAGAGCGGGATGAGTTCCCAGATCAGCCCGATTATGGCCGAATTTGGCGCGGTCGACGGGGCGAGCGCGGCGTTGACATCGATTGAGCCCCCTCTTATCTGTCCAACGACTTTGCGTCCAGAACCGTTTTCCGGGCGCTTTTTGCGTTCGCCCGCGTTCACGTGGATTTGATGGGGCCGGCCGGCACCATCGCAATGACTTGGAATGCTATCGAAAGGGCCATTGAATGGTCAGTTTTGGCGGTCTCGCCCGTAAGGTTTTCGGCTCCTCCAACGACCGTCGGGTCAAGTCGACCCGGCCGCGCGTCGAAGCGATCAATGCCATGGAAAACGAGATGCGGGCGCTCTCCGACGCCGAGCTGGCGGCCCGCACGGAAAAATTCCGCCAGGACGTCGCCAACGGCGCCAGCCTCGATGATCTCCTGGTGCCGGCCTTCGCCACCGTGCGCGAGGCGGCGCGCCGCGTGCTCGGCATGCGCCCGTTCGACGTGCAGCTGATCGGCGGCATGGTGCTGCACAATGGCGGCATCGCCGAGATGCGCACCGGCGAGGGCAAGACGCTGGTCGCCACGCTGCCCGTCTATCTCAACGCGCTCGCCGGCAAAGGCGTCCATGTCGTTACCGTCAACGACTATCTTGCCACGCGCGACTCCGAATGGATGGGCCGCGTCTACAAATTCCTCGGCCTCACCGTCGGCGTCATCGTCCATGGCCTGTCCGACGAGGAGCGCCGCGTCGCCTATGCGGCCGACGTCACCTACGCCACCAACAACGAGCTCGGCTTCGACTATCTGCGCGACAACATGAAATACGAGCGCAACCAGATGGTGCAGCGTGGTCACAGCTACGCGATCGTCGACGAGGTCGATTCGATCCTGGTCGACGAGGCGCGCACGCCGCTGATCATTTCCGGCCCGCTCGAGGACCGTTCGGAAATGTACAACACCATCGACGCCTTCATGCTGAAGCTCGAGCCGGCCGACTATGAGATCGACGAGAAGCAGAAGACCTCGATCTTCACCGAGGAGGGCACCGAGAAGCTGGAAAACCTTTTGCGCGATGCCGGCCTGCTCAAGGGCGAGTCGCTCTACGACGTCGAGAACGTCGCCATCGTCCACCACGTCAACAATGCGCTGAAGGCGCACCAGCTGTTCCAGAAGGACAAGGACTATATCGTGCGCAACGGCGAGATCGTCATCATCGACGAATTCACCGGCCGCATGATGCCGGGCCGCCGCTATTCGGAAGGCCTGCACCAGGCGCTCGAGGCCAAGGAGCATGTGGCAATCCAGCCGGAGAACCAGACGCTCGCCTCCGTCACCTTCCAGAATTATTTCCGCCTCTACAAGAAGCTCGCCGGCATGACCGGCACGGCGCTGACCGAGGCCGAGGAATTCGGCAACATCTACGGCCTCGAGGTCACCGAGATCCCGACCAATCTGCCGGTGGTGCGTGTCGACGAAGACGACGAGGTCTACCGGACCGTCGAGGAGAAATACAAGGCGATCGTCAAGGAGATCAGGGAAGCGCGCGAAAAGGGCCAGCCGACGCTGGTCGGCACGACCTCGATCGAGAAATCCGAGCAGCTGGCCGAACGTCTGCGCAAGGACGGCTTTAAAGGATTCGAGGTGCTGAACGCCCGCCACCACGAGCGTGAGGCGGCGATCGTCGCCCAGGCGGGAAAACCCGGCGCCATCACCATCGCCACCAACATGGCCGGCCGCGGCACCGACATCCAGCTCGGCGGCAATGCCGACATGCGCATCGCCGAGGAGCTTGGCGACATGCCGGCCGGCCCCGAGCGCGAAGCCAGGGAAAAGGAAATCCGCGACGACGTCGCCCGGCTGAAGGAAAAGGCGCTCGCCGCCGGCGGCCTCTACGTGCTGGCAACCGAACGCCACGAGTCGCGCCGCATCGACAACCAGCTGCGCGGCCGCTCAGGCCGCCAGGGCGATCCCGGGCGCTCAAAATTCTTCCTGTCGCTGCAGGACGATCTGATGCGCATCTTCGGCTCGGAGCGCATGGACGGCATGCTGCAGAAGCTCGGCCTCAAGGAAGACGAGGCGATCATCCATCCCTGGATCAACAAGGCGCTGGAAAAGGCGCAGAAGAAGGTCGAGGCGCGCAATTTCGACATCCGCAAGAACCTCTTGAAATATGACGACGTCTCGAACGACCAGCGCAAGGTGGTGTTCGAGCAGCGCATCGAGCTGATGGACGGCGAAGGCCTGTCCGAGACCGTCGCCGAGATGCGCGAGGGCGTCATCGAGGAGATCGTCGCCAAGAACATTCCCGAAAACGCCTATGCCGAGCAGTGGAACGTCGCCGGCCTCAAGGCCGAGGTCGCCGAATTCCTCAATCTCGACCTGCCCGTCGAGGACTGGGTCAAGGAAGAGGGCATCGCCGAGGACGACATCCGCGAGCGCATCACCGAGGCCGCCGACGCCGCCGCGAAAGACCGTGCCGAGCGTTTCGGCCCCGACGTGATGACCTATGTCGAGCGCTCGGTGGTGCTGCAGACGCTCGACCATCTGTGGCGCGAGCACATCGTCAACCTCGACCATCTGCGCTCGGTCGTCGGCTTCCGCGGCTACGCCCAGCGCGACCCGCTGCAGGAATACAAGGGCGAGGCGTTCGAGCTGTTCCAGGCGATGCTGGGCAATCTGCGCCAGGCCGTCACCGCGCAATTGATGCGCGTCGAGCTGGTCCGCCAGGCCGCCGAAGCCCCGCCGCCCGAGGCGCCCGACATGTTCGGCAGCCATCTCGACGGCACCACCGGCGAGGACGATTTCAACGGCGGCGAGACCGGGCTTCTGGTCCGCCAGGAAACCAACGCCATCGTCGCCCCCGAAAACCGCGACCCGAAAAACCCCGCCACCTGGGGCAAGATCGGCCGCAACGAGGCCTGCCCGTGCGGGTCGGGGAAAAAGTACAAGCACTGCCACGGCGCGTTTGCGTAAGCTTCAGCTTTCCTTCTCCCTGTCCCTATACGGGGAGAAGGCGCCGGCAGGCGGATGAGGGGCAGCGTTAGCTTCCGAGATTATCCTCTCAGAACAGGACGGGTCTACAACAACCCGGAATCGCGCGCCGCGGCGGTCGCTTCGCCGCGTGAAACCGCGTCGAGCTTACCCAGCACCGCCGAAACATGGTGGTCGACCGTCTTCGGCGAAATGGTGAGATGCTCGGCGATCCGCTTGTTGGAGAAACCGCGCTCGATCAATTGCAGCACCTCCATCTGGCGGAGCGTCAGGCCGGCCTGATTGGCGCGCGTGGTCTGGCGAGGTCCCCTGGCGATGTGACCGACGCCGCTCTGCCGCATGATCTCACGCACCTTGAACGCAACCGGTCTTGCCTCGAACTCCTCGAAAATCGAGAGCGCCAGACGCAACGCCGCCTCGTCGCCCCGGACCAGCGCCAGCCCCTGCTCGAAGAGTGCGTTCATATCGGCCCAAAGTGCCGCCGCCGCTCGCCAGTCGCCGGCAAGCAGCAAGCGGTGGGGAGCGGCCATGCCGGCCGTGTCGCCAGGCCCGCTATCGGCAGTCAGCAATTGCCGCCAGCAGGCCAGTTCGCCGAACACCGCCCGTGTCGGCGACAGGCTTTCGGCCAGATCGATCAGGGCGAGCGCCTCATCCTTGTCTCCCTGCCCCAGCCAGGCACGTTCGGCCATCAGCGCCGCATACGGCGACAGCCGCTGCAATTCCTCTCCCCTCTCCAAGAAACGCGCCATTTCCGCAAACAGCGGCTCGGCCGCGGGATCGCCGCGCCGCATCCGCAACTTCGCCAGCGCCACCAGCGCCGGATAGCGGACCAGCATCGTCGCCTGATCGTTGGCGATCACATCGAGCGCCTCGCTGGCCGCCTGTTCCCACTCGCCCTGGCGCAACAGCAACTGCGCCAGCACCCCGCGCATATAGTCGCGCCAAGTGACGAGATCGTTCTCGATGCAGTAGTTGATGCCACGCTCCAAGAACGACCGAGCCTGGGCAAAGTCGAGCTGGTTCATCTCGACGCAGGCCGAATTGGTGAAGGCGCGCGCCGCGTGCTCCTGGAAATTCTGCTCGAGCGCGACCTCCAGGCTGCGGGCAAGATGCTGCCGCCCCGTCGCCAGATCGAGCCACTGCTCGGCGCTGCCGACATTGTTGAGCGCGTGGCAGACGATGTCGGGCTGGTCCAGCCGTTCGGCCAGCGCGACTGCCTTGTCGCCAAGCAGAAGCGTATCGTCGAGACGCTCGGCCAGCATCGCCAGTTGCGCCAGGTTGGAATAGGCCATGGCGAGTTCGGGGCCGGGCGGCACGTTCTCCAGCAATGTCACTGCCTGCTCGCCGAACATGTCGGCGGCCTTCCGGTCGCCCAGAAGATAGGCAAAGCGTGACAGCCATCTGAGGCAGTCCCCTTCGCTGGTCTTGTTGCCCTCGGCCTGATGCAAGCGGCGCGCATGGTCCTGGGCCTCGATGGCGGCGTCGATGCGGCCGATGAGATGGCACTCGAAGGCGTATTTCTCATAGAGTGCGGCGCGCTCTTCTTCCGGCAGGCTGTCAACCTGCCGCAGCGCAGCCTCGTAATAGCCAGCGGCATCGCGATGCGCGCCGACCCGCGAAGCTTCCCTGGCGGCGACAGGGGCCAATTCGCGCACCATCTGCAGATTGTGCGCCTCGACCGCGTGATGGACGAGACGGCCGGTGGAAACGTCGCCCTTCTCGAGCAGAGCGGTCAGCGCGCGCTGGTTGAATTGCCGTCTCTGGCTGTTCGTCAGCGTCATTTCGATGGCTCTGCGCGCGATCTCGTGGCGGAAGGCATAGCCGTCGCCGAGATCGTCGAGCAGACCATTGGACACGCATTCGGCCAGTTGGCCGGCGCTGGCGACGCCACATAGGCCCTGCAAGGCCCAGCCATCGGCCCGGCGCGGAAACACCGACACAGCATCGAGCATCGAGCGGGCGCCTGCCGACAGCCGCTCGGCCCGCGCCAGCACAGCGTCGCGCACGCTGGCCGGCGGCAAGGTCCCGTTTTCGGCGGACAGCAACTCGGTGACGTAGAAGGCGTTGCCGGCCGTGGCGCGGTAGATGGCATCGCCATCGCGGCCCGCCATTTCGGCCAATGACAGCACCGCCGCTTCGCTGAGCAGCGGAACCTCTATGCGCACGGCGCTGCTCGCCGGGATTTCGCCAAGCGCACGGCGCACGCGCATCTGCCCCTCGCTTCGGTCGGTGCGCGCGGTCAAGAGCAGCAGGATGTGGGTATTGACGATGCGCCGACCGAGGAAGCGGACGAAGTCGAGCGTCGCATCGTCGGCCCAGTGCAGGTCCTCGATCACCAGCAGGCTGGGTCCCGCCTTGGCCTCGAAGATTTCGAGCGCATCGGAAAACAGCGGCAGCTTTTGCCCCTGCCGCTGGTCGATTGCCTGCGGCAGGGCCCATTGCGCGTCGCGGGCAAGGTCGTAGAGCGGGCCCAGCGGATCGGGGACCGACAGGTCCTCGCAGGCGCTGCGCAGGATGCGCGCGCCTTGCCCGACGCGGCCGACAAAAGCCTCGACCAGCGCGGTCTTGCCGGCGCCCGCCTCTCCGGCCAATGCCACGACGCGGCCACGACCGCCCGCCGCCTCCGCCAAAAGGCCGTCCAGTTGCTTCAGCTGTGTCTGCCGTTCGAGAAGCGTCGTCATGTGCTCACGAAGATCGAATTCGCCGCCGTAGGTGGTTTCGCGACGCGCCTGCCAAGGTAGGCCAAAATCAGTTCTCGCTAGTGTGATCCCTGTCACGAACGTCGTCAACATGGGGAATCGTCCCGTCAATTATGGGGAAATGCCCCGATGCGCGCTTCCCGGCGGCGTGGTCATCATCCATCCGCACCCAATTCGGGTGTGACGAAATTGAAAAAGGATGGTCTCTATGCCTCGTTATCTGATCGAACGCACATTTCCCGACGGGCTTCACGTACCGATGAACGACGCCGGCGCCGATGCGCTCGGCGGCGTCATTATGCGCAATGCCGAAAAGGGTGTGACCTGGGTCCAGTCCTTCGTCTCGCCAGACAAGATGCGCAGCTTCTGCATCTATGATGCGCCCTCGCCGGAAGCGATCCGCAGCACGGCTCAGAAGAATTCGCTGCCGGTCGACAAGATTACGGAGGTGCGGGTCCTTGACCCCTACTTTTATCGTTGAGGCCCACGGGCCGATGCGGATCACCCCACCTTTCGCAACGATGGCGACAGGCCCGGCGACCTGTTCGATCGCGACGCGACGCCCCTTATGGCAGCCGCCGACGGCGCGCCCGTTCGGTTCGTTCCTGGCAGGCGGCTCCTGTCGGCGCTGCTTTCGCCTTTGCGAAAGCCGCCGGCGGCGTCTGCCTCCGCAGGACGACTATCTGAGGCGCGACATCGGGCTGCCCGAGCGCGAGCCGAGGCCGGATTACTGGCAATACTATGGGTGGGATCGCTAGATCAGGCCGCCGGACCTTCCACAACACCGACGCCACGGGCGCTGCGATGGGCAGGTCCCGTTGCAGGCCTGTCCACGCGTCGCCGACAACCATGGAGAAAGACATGACCGTCGCGCTCTGCACGAGGGCGGCTTGCCGCCCTCACTGCTGCGGCCACCGCTGCCCAGGCGCAAAGTAGCAACCCCCTGGCCGATATGGTGCGGGCGGCCAACAGCCGCTTGAGAACGCATCAATGGCGACCGCCGAAGGCTGCGCGCCGATCCCTTGCGCCAGCGGCATCACCGGCGGCGCGGGGGGAAAGGATGGCCCACCCAACCGTTTCTTAATCTGTCTTCGCTACACGCAAACCCAGAAAAGAGGCGGAAAACGGAGAGTATCGGGTGCGCTTTTCCGCGGCGACGACAGCCGGGCGGTTCTTGCCGCAGCGCCTCGCGCTGCGCGTAAAGCCGCTGCTTGGTCGTATCGACGCCGTGCTGTTCACCGCCGACGAGCGCGGCGAAGCCGGCCGCATGTCGCTCATCGCCTTCTCCATCCGCATCGTCAGCGCCGTTATCGCCTTCGTCAGCCAGGTGCTGATGGCGCGCTGGATGGGCTCGTTCGAATACGGCATCTTCGTCCTCGTCTGGGTGACCATGGTCATCGTCGGCAACCTCGCCTGCCTCGGCTTCCACACCTCGGTCATCCGCTTCATTCCCGAATATCGCGAGCGCAACATGCTGGCCGAACTGCGCGGCATCGTGCTGGCCAGCCGCCTGTTCGTGCTGATCGCCTCGACCGCGATCGCCGGGCTGGGCGCGCTCGGCGTCTGGCTGCTCTCGCCCTTTATCGAAAACTACTATGTCGTGCCGTTCATCCTCGGCGTCATCTGCATGCCGATGATCGCCATGTCCGACCTGCTGCAGGGGATGTCGCGGGCGAACTCCTGGGCGCTGTTCGCGCTGGCGCCGACCTATCTGGTGCGGCCGGTGCTGATCCTGGCGTTCATGGCGCTGATGCTTCTGGTCGGCTATGCGCCCGACGCCAGGACCGCGATCTTCGCCTCGATCGCCGCCACCTATGCCACCACGATCAGCCAGCTCATCGGCGTCACGGCGCGCATAGACAGGCATATCCCGGCCGGGCCGATGAAGGTGCATTTCGCGCAGTGGTTCGTGGTGTCGCTGCCGATCTTCCTGGTCGAAGGCTTCTTCTTCCTGCTCACCAATGCCGACGTGCTGATGGTCGGCGCCTATATGAAGCCCAACGACGTCGCCGTCTATTTCGCCACGGTCAAGACGCTGGCGCTGGTGCATTTCGTCTATTTCGCGGTCAAGGCGGGCGTTGCCCAGCGCTACGCGCAATTCACCCATGGCGAGCCTGAAAAGCTCGCCGCCTTCGCCCGCGAGACGGTGTCGTGGACCTTCTGGCCGTCGCTGGCGATGGCGCTGCTGCTGCTGCTGCTGGGCCAGCCGATGCTGGCCCTGTTCGGCGCCGAATTCGTCGCCGGCTATCCGCTGTTGTTCCTGCTGGTCTTCGGCGTCGTGGCGCGGGCCGCCGTCGGCCCCTGCGAAAGCCTGCTCACCATGAGCGGCAACCAGAACATCTGCGCCGCCGTCTACGCCATGACGCTGGCCTTCAACATCAGCCTCAACGTGATGCTGATCCCGCTTTTCGGCCTGTGGGGCGCGGCGATGGCGACCGCCTTCGCCATGATCTTCGAGGCTAGCGCGCTGTCCTTCACGGTCTGGCGCAAACTCGGCATTGTCATGGCCATTTTCGTAGCCGCCAAAGGAGCCGCGTGATGGCTGCGGTCCCGTTGCTCGAGGAAACCAGCGGCGGCCCGGCCGGCGCCATGGTATCCGGCCTCGCCGGGCTCGCCCGCGACGCCGATCCCGCCCATATCGAACTCCTGGCCAACGACCGGCCCGAGCGCAAGCTGGCGATCTACCCGGCCTCGGCCGGCTTCGACCTGGTCGAGGAACTCGACTACCTCTGCACCCGCACGATCGAGCCCAACGTCTTCTTCAACCCGCGCTTCCTGGCGCCCGCAATGCCGAGGCTGGAAGACCGCGAGGTGCGGCTGGCGGTCATCCGCGACGGCGACGAATACCGCAACCGGCTGCGCCTGCTGGTGCCGTTCTCGGTGGAGCGGCCGGCGATGCCGCTCGGCGTACGGGTCATGCGCACATGGTCGAGCCCGTTCGGCCCGATCGGCACGCCGCTGGTCGACCGTGACGATCCCGTCGGCGTCGTCGAGGATTTCTTCTCGATGCTGTCGCGGCCGCATCTCAAATTGCCGAAAGTCTTTGTCCTACCGGACATCCGGCTCGACGGCCCGGTGGCCAGCCTGCTGGCCACCGTCGCCGAGACGCGAGGCCTGACGCTGGTCACCACCGGCAAGGCCGAACGCCCGGTGCTCGAAAGCGAGCTCGACGGCGAGGACTATCTGAAGGCCTCGCTGCGCTCGCATCACTATCGCGAATTCCGCCGCCTGAAGCGCCGCCTCGCCGATCTCGGCCAACTGGAGCATCTGGTGGCGCGCGGACCGGACGAGATCCGCCACGCCATCGAACGTTTCCTGACGCTCGAGGTCGCCGGCTGGAAGGGCCGCGAGCGCACCGCCATGGCCATCGACCGCTACCGCGCCGCCTTTGCCCGCGAAGCCGTGCATCGATTGGCCGAGCAGGATCTGTGCCGCATCCATTCGCTGACGCTCGACGGCCGCACCATCGCCTGCCTGATCGTCTTCGTCGAGGCCGGCGTCGCCTACACCTGGAAGACGGCATATGACGAGACGCTTAGCCCCTATTCGCCGGGCACGCTGCTGATGATCGAGGTGACCAGGCAGCATCTCGACGATCCCAACATCATGACGACCGATTCCTGCGCCGTGCCCGACCATCCGTTGATGAGCCGGCTATGGATGGAGCGCAGGCCGACCGGGACGCTGGTCATCGGGCTGACGCCGGACGCCGACCGCCTCGCCCGCCAGGCGGCGTCGCAGCTTCACCTCTACCGCGAAACCCGCAACATGGCGCGCATCCTGCGCAACCGGATGAACAGCCTACTGGGGCGGCGCTAGGGCGCATGCCGGTCGACGCGCGGATGGCGATGGGCGACGCGCTTGCACTTCAGAATGTGGCGGGCTGCGGCGCCCACCACATAGCTCAATAAAATCAGTTGCTAGTGGAACCAGTAGAATCAGTGGAACCGCCGCCGTGCTTCTTGACGCTGCTGCAGAATTCCGGATGTGTGTTCGCAGCATTGGCGTTCGCGGCCTCCTCGTCGCACATCTTGGTCATGGCCATGCGATCATCGTCCGTAAGGGCCTTCCACGCCGTCACGAACTCGTCATCCGACCGCAACGTCTTCATGCTGGAGTCGGTAAAGAAAGGCTGCATCTTTGCGTCCAACGCGGACGTTCCCGTGTCTCCGGCTGCCAGCGAAACACCGCTCACCATGGACAGGGCCATAGCGCTCAAAACAATCATCTTGTACTTCATGGCTAAGATCCTCCTTATACATAAGGTTCGTCAAAGCAACGACCTGTTGGAAAACGGTATATTCAAGAAAAAGTTCCTGTGATCGCCGTGCGAGGTTCGGTCCAAAAGCGGTCGCCATACGCTCCTTTGCGGAAATGGTGTCCTTTGGCCGGCGCTGACCACAACTGCTGGCTGCGCGCGCGTTAAAGCGGCCGCTGTCGCGGAGCACGCGGTTTCCTCTGTTGGAGACCTTCGGGCGAGCCCCGGCGTCGTGTGCCGATACGCCTTAACTCTCGATATATCCGGGCTCGAATCCAGCAAGCTTCGCCAAGCCCGCTTGATCGAGCACGCGAACATGGCCCTGGCGGAATTCGAGTAACCTCCGCTCGCGCAGGTTCCGCAGCACGCGATTGACATGAAGCGGAGTGAGGCCGAGGGCGTCCGCGAGATCGTACTGGGTGAGAGGGCATTCATAGCTGTCGCGGGTGACAGCGCCGACTCGCTCCAGACGCGCCCTCAGTTCGAGGAACAGATGCGACGCCCGCGCCAAGGCGCTGCGTCGTCCTATATTGGTGAGATGTTGAGCGACAAGCGCTCCCCGATGCACAACGGTCTCGATAATAAGGGAGAAGAGATGGGGCGACTTCATGGCGGCAAGGGTGAATGTCTTGGTCGAGGCCACCAGCACCGAAAGTTCGGTCTGAGCCACAAACGTCTCAAGAGCGCTGCCCGCGTAGGCCTGAGGCAGGACGACATCGCCACTCAGGGCAAAATCCAATATTTGGCGCTGCCCGCCCGCGAGTTCATGGGAAATGCAACCCCAGCCCGATTCGACTATGAATAGGCGATCGTTGTCCTCGCCCTGACTGACGATGACCGTCTCCGCCGGATAGGACTTCGGCGTGAACCCCAGCGTCTTGATAAGCGCCGTGTCGTCGTCGTTAAGTCCGACATACGATGGACGATTTTCATTTCCGCGCAAAAGATGTGACGTGTAGGTCATCTGCAAGCACGCCCGTCCCTTCGAGCTTCCACCCTCGGACGGAATGTACATCAAAATTGATGCGATGAGTATCCTTCGATGACCACTATCGGATGATGTCGCGATGGCACTTTTGGTTGACCATACAGGCTCCGCCGGCTTGCCGAAGCCACGATTTGAAATCGCTATGGAAGGCGCCGGTCAGGTTTTGTTTCTCCTGAAGTTTTCCCGCATGGAATCGACTATTTCGCTGGCAATGAGACAGCTTCGGTTGTCTGTCTGATCAGCTGCATTCCGTAACGTCATGGATGCGTCCTTGAGCAATCCTCTGATCTCTGCTGATGACAGCAGTTCGGACGCTTCGAGTTCCAGCAGCACGGATTCACTCACGTGCAGCGCGGCAAGCGCAACCGCTCTCGGCCTTGTCGCAAGCAGCTTCAGAAGGTCACTGCTGGGCCTGGTGCGCGATTTTTTTTTTGCCATAATTGCGTCTCGACCGGACAAAAGGTTCACAGGCTCAAATTACAACGCCTCGACGAGTTGACCGCTGTTCCAAGATTGGAAGAGGTCGATCGTATTTTACGAGGCATACTATCCCGGTTTGCAGCCTCGACACAGAGGCAAGGGATACCGAATTCGCCGTAGCACCCCCTGCCACCTTGACATCACCGTGGTCACAGGCGGCGCGAACGGCGGTGTCGGATTAGGGAACTCCGATCGACTGCAGCTCTCCCGTCAGGCCGCTCGGTCGCCGGTAGCGCTATTGTGAGAAAATGGTGCCCCTAGCCGGGATCGAACCAGCACTCCTTGCGGAACTCGATTTTGAGTCGAGCGCGTCTACCAATTCCGCCATAGGGGCTCAGGCCGGGCGGCCTGGATGGGCGCGGACTATACGGTTGGAGGGCTGTTCGTCAACTGGCCAATTCCCGACATCCGACCTTCGCTCGATCCCAGCCTTCGATTTCGTGCCCAGCCCTTCGATTTCGTGCCCAGCCCTTCGATTTCGTGAAGGCACGGCCATTGTGCGGCGCGGAAAATCTTTCTAGACAAGCTGCGCATTAAAGCGCGTCGCGTCTGGAGAGATTCATGTGGCGCGCTTTTGGTCTTTGTTCGTGCATGTCGTGATCCCAAAACCGCTGCGCATTTTGGGCGACATACATAGGGGTGCCGATGCTTCGCGGACTTTATGACTGGACCTTGTCGCTGGCGGCAAGGAAATCCGCCGAATGGTGGCTGGCCTTCATCGCTTTCGTCGAAAGCTCGGTGTTTCTGGTGCCTGCCGACGTGCTGTATCTGCCGATGGCGCTGTCGCGGCCGGATCGCGCCTATCGCTACGCGCTGGTCGCCACCGTCGCTTCGGTGCTGGGCGGCATCGCCGGCTGGTTCATCGGCCACTATGCCTATGACGCGGTGGCGAAGCCGATCCTCGAATTCTACGGCAAGTATGACGACTTCGAGGCGCTGCGCCTCTCCTCCGGCATCGGCTTCATCATCCTGATGCTGATCACCTCCGGCCTCGCCCATCTGCCGCCGATCAAGGTGGTGACGATCCTGTCCGGCGTCATCGGCGTCAATCTCCTGCTGTTCATCGTGCTGGCGATCGTGGCACGCGGCGCCCGCTTCCTGTTCCTGGCATGGCTGCTGCGCCGCTATGGCGAACCGATCCGCGAATTCATCGAAAAGCGCCTTGGCATGATCGCGGGCACCGCCGCAGCCGCCCTGATTTTGCTCTATATAACAGTCAAATACGCAGTCTGAGCGGGAACGGACGGTAGATCGATGACAGCGACCGTAAATGCCGACACTGGACGCCAGCGCACGCTGACGGCGTTGTTTCTGGCCATCGCCATGGCCGCAACCGTCGGCTCGGCATTGGCCTTCCAGCACCTCGGCGGCTACATCCCCTGCAAGCTCTGCTTCGAGCAACGCACCCCCTATTATGTCGGCGTGCCGCTGATGCTGCTGGCGGCGCTGTCGTCGGTGCTGCGCTGGCCGGCCTGGCTGACACGCGGCCTGCTGGCCGTCGGCGGCCTGCTGATGGTGTACGGCCTCTATCTCGGCGTCTATCACTCCGGCGTCGAATGGGCGTGGTGGGCGGGACCGACCGATTGTGCCGCGGCGGCAGGACCGGTGGACACCGGCGGCAAGGGCGTGCTCGACGCGCTCGACAAATTCGTGCCGCCCTCCTGCGACAAGGCGGCGCTGCGCATCCTCGGCCTGTCGCTGGCCGGCTGGAACGCCATCGCCAGCTTTGTCCTGGCGGTCATCGCGTTCCGCGGTGCGTTTGCCGGCGATTGAACGGTGCGAGACGGGGCAGTCCCAAGCCGCCAATCTCCAACGTCGGCGATTTGCCGCAGGCCACCATGCCCTCGTCATCCCAGGGCGGAGCGAACGCGAAGCGGAGCGCAGACCCTGGGATCCATGCCGTAACCTCAACCAAGTATTGCAGCGGCTCGGATGAGCCTATAGACGCAACGGCACGAGCAACGCTGCCTGTCGGCGCGAAAGCACTCGATTCTGCTCCATCTTCGTATGCCATAAATGTCACGGCATGGATCCCAGGGTCTCCGCGACGTCGCTTCGCTCCTGCTCCGCCCTGGGATGACGAAGGAGGGGAGATAGGACCAGCCTCCCGAATTATCGGACGATCTCAAGGTTCCAGTTCGACATCCCAGTACAGATAGTCCATCCAGCTTTCATGCAGGTGATTGGGCGGGAACAGGCGGCCATTGTTGTGCAGGTCATGCACTGTCGGCTGGTAGGGCTTCTGCAGCGGCCACATCTTGGCGTGCGCCGGCATCATGCCGCCCTTCCTCAGATTGCAGGGCGAGCAGGCGGCGACGACATTCTCCCACGTCGTCGCGCCGCCGCGATGGCGGGGAATGACGTGGTCGAAGGTCAGATCCTCCGGCGTGCCGCAATACTGGCACTGGAAACGATCGCGCAGGAAGACATTGAAGCGGGTGAAGGCCGGATGCCGCGACGGCTTCACATAGGCCTTCAGGCTGACGACGCTCGGCAGCTTCATCGAGAAGGTCGGCGACGACACGGCGTGCTCGTATTCGGCAACGATATTCACCCGCTCGAGGAACACCGCCTTGATGGCGTCCTGCCACGACCAGAGCGACAGGGGGTAATAGCTGAGCGGACGGTAATCCGCATTCAGCACCAGCGCTGGAAGCCCATCCGGAGATACGGCAACCGTCACGTCATTCACCTCCTTGGCTCTACAACCGGTCGGCGCGGATACTGTAAGCCCGACATGACAGGGATGTGAAGCGGCTTGTCGATCAAACGAAGGGCCCAAAATGCATGATTTTCATACTTTTTTGCGGATTTAGGCAGGGGGTGCGGCGTCCCTGCCCTTCAATTCGCGATAATACGCCCAGAAAAGCCGCGATGCGACACCTCGCCATGGGCTCCATGATTCGGCGAGCTGGATCAGCGTTTTCTCTGGCGGACGCGGGTCGATGCCGAGCGCGTGGCCGACCGCGCTCTGCAGGGCAACGTCGCGCGCCGGGAAGACATCGGGGTGGCCGGCGGCGAACAAAAGATAGACTTGTGCCGTCCACGGGCCGATGCCGGGCACCCTGGTCATCGCCGTGATCGCGTCCGCGGCATCGAGCAGGCAGAGATGATCGAGGTCGAGCCCGTCGACCACCGCCTGGGCCACGGCGATCAGGCCGCGCTGCTTCGGCCGCGACAGTCCGGCCTCGCGAAAAATCGCCTCATCGGCGGCAAGGATCGCTTGCGGCGTCAGCGGATCGACGAGTTTTGTCAGCCGCCCGAAGATGGCGTCGGCGCTGGCGCGGGAAACCTGCTGCGAGACGACGATCGAGGCAAGGCTTCTGAACCCCGGCTCCGACAGCCTGAGCGGCACCTCGCCGGCCATGCCGCGCACCTTTTCGAGGCGCGGATCGAGCAGGCAAAGCGCGTCGAGCCCTTGCGAGATGTCGTTGAGCGTGGCGATGCGTTGCATGTCTGCTTGTTCCCTGGACCGCGCAAAATCAAGTTCCACAGCGTCCCTTGCGCGCACCGATGGACGCGCGGCGCTGCAGGTGCAAAGTAGCAATTGGCGAAAGTTCCGCACAACCCGATTGCCGCCGAAGGATGACACTCCTGACATTCCGCTTCGCGCCAAGCCCGAATGGCGAACTGCATCTCGGCCATGCCTATTCGGCGCTGCTCAATCAGAAATTGGCGAAGGCGACGGGCGGGCGCCTGTTGCTGCGCATCGAGGACATCGACACGACGCGCTGCACGCCGGAATTCGAAGCCGGCATTATTCGCGACCTGAAATGGCTCGGGCTTGGCTGGGAAGAACCGGTACGCCGCCAGTCCGAGCATTTCGCGGACTATCAGGCGGTGCTCGATCGGCTGATCGACGAAGAGCTCGTCTACCCGGCCTTCATGAGCCGTGGCGAAATCCGCGCCTTCATTGCCGACAGCGAAGGACGCGGGCGCGACTGGCCGCGCGACCCGGACGGCGTGCCGTTCTATCCCGCCCTCGACAAGGCGTTGCCGACCAGGGAACGCAAGCGACGGATTGCCGAGAATGCGCCATTCGCCTGGCGGCTGGACGTCGATGTCGCAATGGCGCGCGTCGGCGCGGACCTGTCATGGGTGGAATTTTCGGATGAGAGGCTTTCCGCAACACACGCCGTAGAAGCCCGCCCGCAGGACTGGGGCGACGTGATCGTCGCGCGCCGCGATATTCCGACCAGCTATCATCTCGCCGTCGTCGTCGACGACGCGTTGCAAGACATCAGTCACGTGGTGCGCGGCCAGGACCTCTATTGCGCCACCGGCGTGCAGCGCCTGCTTCAGGCAGTACTTGGCTTGCCGCAGCCAAGCTACTTCCACCATCGTCTCATCCTCGGCCCCGACGGACGAAAACTGTCGAAGAGCGCCAGGGATACCGGCCTTGCCGCCTTGCGCGAGGCCGGCGTGTCGCCCGACGACGTCAGGCGGCTGATTGGGTTCTAGATCACGTTTGGTCTTGAAACTCTCACTGACCCAGCGCGCCTCTTCAAATCGGATGAGCCTATGGATCAACCGTTTCGTTTTGCTTGCCAGGTTGAACCACATTACAGCAGGCGCGACAGTCGACCTTCACCGGATTCACGGGCGGCCTCCAGAAAATGCACAGCGTCAAGCGGTTCATCCCCGCCTCCTTTGTCGTCCTGTGGGCGACCGGCTTCATTGGCGCTCGCTATGCCATGCCGTGGGCCGAGCCTTTCACCTTCCTGGCCGTGCGCTTCGTTCTGGCGGCCGTCCTCTTGGCCGTCTTGATGATGGCGCTTGGCTCCAGGCGGGCGACGCGCACGGAAGCGCTCCATGCGACCGGCGCCGGCATCCTGATGCATGGCGTCTATCTCGGCGGCGTGTTCTGGGCCATTCACCGGGGCATGCCGGCCGGGCTTTCGGCGTTGATCGTCGGGCTGCAGCCGCTGATCACGGCGGTGATGGCGGGCAGGTTTCTCGGCGAGGCCATCCTGCCACGCCATTGGGCCGGCCTCACTGTCGGACTTGCCGGCGTGGTCATCGTGCTCTGGCCGAAGCTCGGAGCGCTTGGCGGCGGCGTGACGGCCGAGACGCTGGCCGCCTCGCTCGTCTCGGTGCTTGGCATGAGCGCCGGCACGATCTGGCAGAAGCGCTTCGCCTCCGGTGGCGACCTCGTGGCGGCCACCATGTGGCAATATGTTGGCGGCGCGTCGCTGATGGTCCTGGCCTCGCTGGCTTTCGAGACGCGAACGGTCGTCGTCAATGGCGAGCTGATCTTTGCCATGGCATGGCTGGTGCTGGTGCTGTCGATCGGCGCCATCTTCCTCTTGATGGTGATGATCCGCGACGGCGAGATGTCGAAGGTCGCGTCGCTGTTCTATCTGGTCCCCGCCGTCACCGCCGTCATCGCCTGGCTATTGTTCGGCGAACAGTTGAACCTGGTCCAGATCGTCGGCATGGCGATCGCGACGCTCGGCGTCGGGCTGGCAACCGCTCAGCCGACAAAAGCAGGATCCCGAAAAGTGGGACCCGGTTTTCGGAAAGATCATGCTTAAGCACGAATCTCAGCCAACTCGCGCGCGTGCCTCCAGATAGCGGCTGATCGCGGCATTGAGCTCGCCACCGAGGATGAAGATCGCCGAGACGATGTAGAGGAAGACGACTGCGATCATGATCGAGGCAAGGCCGGCATAGGTCGTCACATAGGACGAAAAACGGTCGAGATAGGCGGCGAAGATGGTCGACCCGATGAGCCAGGCAATCAGCGTGAAGATGATGCCAGGTATGATCGAGACGAACCGGCGGTTGCCCGCCGGCAGCCAAAAATGCACCGCGAACAGCCCACCGACGATGACGACGGAGGCGATGATGTACCGCCACAGCGTGATCGTGCCCATATAGGGTTCTATCCATTCGAAATTGGCTACGGCCAGCCGGCCCAGCAGTGGCGCGAAGACCAGCAGCACGCTGATCGCCAGAAAGCCTGCGGTGGCGATCAGGACGAAGGCGATGCTCTGCACCCGGCGGTAGATGATGCCGCGCGTCTCGGAAACCCGGTAGGCGCGGTTGAGCGAGGTGCGCAGCGCCTCGATGCCGTTGGAGGCGAAGAAGCCGGCGAGCAGCACGCCATAGGTCAACAGGTCGGTGCGCTGGACGGTGAGCACGTTGAGCACTTCACGCGCGATCGGCTTGGCGATCTGCTCGGGCCAGGTGTCGAAGACGAGATGCACGGCGGTGTCGGCGAAAGCCTGTGCGCCAAGGAAGCTGGCCAGTGTCGTGGCAAAAATCAGAAAGGGGAAAAGCGCCATCAGCGCCGTGATCGCCAGATGGCTGGCCATTGCCCAGCCATCGTCCGCATTGAAATGGCCAAGCGCATCGTAGAGCACGCGTTTGACGGCTACGATCGTCCGCAACAAGAACCGCGTTCCTTCGATTGTCTCGACGCCGCGAATATGGGAAGGGATTGCGGCAAATGACAAGCCTAAGTCAAACCGCTTCTGCTCCGGCGAAGGAATTGCGCACCATCATCGTCACCGGCGCCTCTTCCGGGATAGGCGCCTATTGCGCCCGGGCGCTGAAGGCGGAAGGCTGGCGGGTGTTCGCGACGGCGCGCCAGCCCGCCGATATCGCTGCCCTCGAAGCCGATGGCATCGAGGCCTTCTATCTTGACTACCGCCAAGCCGGTTCCATCGAGACGCTGGTGGCGTCGGTGCTGGAACGGACGGGCGGACGGCTCGATGCCCTGTTCAACAACGGCGCTTATGCACAGCCAGGCGCCGTCGAGGACCTGCCGGTCGCGGCACTCAGGGAGCAGTTCGAGGCGAATGTCTTCGGCTGGCACGACCTCACCCGCCGTATCGTGCCGGTGATGCGCCGTCAGGGCCATGGCCGCCTCGTCCATTGCTCCTCGATCCTCGGCCTGGCGCCGCTGCGCTTTCGCGGCGCCTATTCGGCGTCGAAGCACGCGATCGAGGGGCTGATGCTGTGCATGCATCAGGAACTCGAAGGCAGCAGCATCCATGTCTCGCTGATCGAACCGGGGCCGGTGAGATCGAAGATCGCCAGCAACGGCCTTGAGTGGTTCCTCAGGAATATCGACCATGAGAATTCCGTCCATCGCCTTGCCTACGAGGCGCAGCTGGAACGGCTGCGGGCCGGCGGCAGCACCTCACGGCTGAAGCCCGGGCCGGAGGTGGTTCATGCGGCCTTGCGCCATGCGCTTCTGTCGCGGCGCCCGCGCCCGCACTATGTGGTAACGGTGCCGGCCAGGATCGGCGTGATCCTCAAACGCATTCTGCCGGCAGCGATGCTCTACCGCCTGCTTGCCAAACGCGCCTGAACGCAACCGACTGGAAACACACTATGGCAACCGTCTTCAACATCCTCGCTGTCCTCGTCATGGTCGCCGTGGTGATCGTGCTGATCCGCGGCCTCATCAACATGATGCGCGGCGGCTCCGGCATGACTTCCAACAAGCTGATGCAGACGCGTGTCCTGCTGCAGTTCGTGGCGTTAGTGCTGATCATGCTGGCGGTGTATTTCACCCGCAAGTGACGAGGGTGGCGATTTCGGGAGGCAGAGCGTGGTCAAGCTCAACAAGATCTACACCCGCACCGGCGACGACGGCACCACCGGCCTTGGCACCGGCGAACGGCGGCTGAAATCCGATCTGCGCGTCGACGCCTATGGCACGGTCGACGAGGCCAATGCCTGCATCGGCATGGCCCGCATCCACACTGCGGCAACACATCCGGCAATCGACGCGATGCTTGGCCGCATCCAGAACGATCTTTTCGACCTCGGCGCCGATCTGGCCGTGCCGGACGACGGCAAGCCGCTCGGCTATGAGCCGCTGCGTATCGTGGCCTCGCAGACCGACCGCGTCGAAAGGGACATCGACCTGCTCAACAAGGACCTGCAGCCGCTCAAATCCTTCGTGCTCAACGGCGGCACGCCGGCCGCCGCCGCCCTTCACCTCGCCCGCACGGTGGCACGGCGGGCTGAGCGCGTCATGGTGGCGCTGGCGCAAGACCCAAACGAGCCCCTCAACCGCGAGGCGATAAGATACATCAACCGCGTATCGGACTTTCTGTTCGTCGCCGCACGCGCCGTCAATGACAATGGAAACGCCGACGTGCTATGGGTTCCCGGCAAGAACCGCTGAATTTTGCCGAAAGCGGCAAGGGCCAGGTCAGAACCTCATGTTCATCCCGCTTTACGACACCAACCGGTTGCGCCACATCAAGCAGCAATATGTGACGATCGGCCTGATCGCGTTCAACACGCTCATCTACTTCGCCACCGCGCTTGGCGGCGAGCAGTTCTCCAACGCCGCTGTGCTGGGCCTCGGCTTCATCCCGTCGGTCGTCCACGACAGCGTGGAACTGGCTCCGCAGTTCGTCGTGATCCCGGAGAGCCTGAGCTACATCACCTATTCCTTCCTGCATGCGGATATCTTCCACCTCGGCGGCAACATGCTGTTCCTCTGGGTGTTCGGCGACAATGTCGAGGACGCGCTCGGCCATATCCGCTTTTTCGTCTTCTACCTGCTTTGCGCCATCGCCGGTGCCTTCTTCCAGGGTCTGGTCGCGTGGGATTCGCAGGTTCCGCTGATCGGCGCCTCAGGTGCCATCGCCGGCGTGGTCGCCGCCTATCTGATCCTCTATCCCAGGGTGAAAGTATGGGTGCTGGCCTTTGCCCGCATTCCGCTGCGCATTCCGGCCTATATCCCGCTCATCCTGTGGATCCTCTTCCAGATCGTGATGTTCGCCGCAGGTGGCGAGGATCAGGTTTCCTGGGCCTGCCATGTCGGCGGCATCATCGCCGGAGCCGTGCTGGTGCTCATCTTGCGCAACCGCGGCGTACCTCTGCTTGCCGGCGCTGACGGGGAGCCCGCGGCGGCAGCCGGCCAGACGCCGGTTCCTGCCGGCCCGGTCGCCAGCGAACCGCCTGCCGCGCAGCCGGCGCCGCGCTGGGGCCGCGCCTCGGCTCCGGACTGAACCGATTTGAGTAGCTAGTGGATATTGACGTGCGGGTTTGCCGCAACTACGGAAGCGTTTCCGCCACCGCCTAGGCGGTTGAAGAACAGAATTCCGTCCGGAATGTCGGCTTTCGACAACTCTGAAGAGGCGCACGCTGTTATAGCGCGCCCAACTATCTCAGGAGAGGTGACAGGCAAATGAAGATCCTTGTGCCCGTGAAGCGGGTTGTGGATGCGAACGTCAAGGTTCGTGTGAAGGCTGACGGTTCAGCGGTGGAGCTCGCCAACGTCAAGATGGCGATGAACCCGTTCGACGAGATCGCGGTCGAAGAAGCGATCCGGCTGAAGGAGGCCGGCAAAGCGGAAGAGATCATCGTTGTCTCGATCGGCCCGCAGCAGGCGCAGGAGACCTTGCGCACCGCGCTCGCCATGGGCGCCGACCGCGCCATCCTGGTCAAGACCGACGAGCAGACCGAGCCGCTCGGCGTCGCCAAGGTGCTGAAGGGCGTCGTCGAGGCGGAACAGCCCGGCCTCGTCATTCTCGGCAAGCAGGCGATCGACGACGATTCCAACCAGACCGGCCAGATGCTGGCCGCACTTCTGGGCTGGGCGCAGGGCACCTTCGCCTCCAAGGTGGTGCTCGACGGCGACAAGGCCAAGGTGACGCGCGAGGTCGACGGCGGCCTGCAGACGGTGGAGCTGAAGATGCCGGCGATTGTCACCGCGGATCTTCGCCTCAACCAGCCGCGCTATGCCTCGCTGCCCAACATCATGAAGGCCAAGAAGAAGCCTCTCGACGAGAAGAGCCCTGCCGACTACGGCGCCGACGTCAAGCCGCGGCTGAAGGTGATCAAGACCGAGGAGCCGGGTGGCCGCAAGGCAGGCGTCAAGGTCAAGAGCGTCGCCGAACTGATCGACAAGCTCAAGAACGAAGCCGGCGTGCTCTAAGCGATCGGGAAAGGAACAAGAAAATGACTATTCTCCTCATCGCGGAACACGACAACGCCACCCTTTCCGAGCAGACCGCCAAGGCGCTTTCGGCAGCGCTGCAGATCGGTTCGGACGTGCATGTGCTGGTTGCCGGCAAGGGCGCCAAGGGCGCGGCCGATGCCGCCGCCAAGCTCAAGGGCGTGGGCAAGGTGCTGCTCGCCGAAGCCGACGAACTGACCGAGCGGCTCGCCGAACCGCTGGCCGCACTCGTCGTCGGCATAGCCGGCGCCTATGACACGATCATCGCGCCGGCGACCTCGTCGGGCAAGAATGTCGCGCCGCGCGTGGCAGCCCTGCTCGACACCGCGCAAGTGTCCGAGATCATCGAGGTTGTCTCGCCAGACACCTTCAAACGGCCGATCTATGCCGGCAACGCCATCCAGACGGTGCAGTCGAGCGACGCCAAGAAAGTTATCACGGTGCGCACCGCCTCCTTCCAGGCGGCACCCGAAGGCGGTTCCGCTCCGGTCGAAACCGTCAATGCGGCGGCCAATCCCGGCCTGTCGAGCTTCGTCGAGAACAAGCTTTCCGAGACCGACCGTCCGGAGCTGACTTCGGCCAAGATCATCATCTCGGGAGGCCGCGCGCTGGGCTCTTCGGAGAAATTCCAGGAAGTCATCCTGCCGATCGCCGACAAGCTCGGCGCCGCCGTCGGCGCCTCTCGCGCCGCCGTCGATGCCGGCTATGCGCCGAACGACTGGCAGGTCGGCCAGACCGGCAAGGTGGTGGCGCCCGATCTCTACATCGCCGTCGGCATCTCAGGCGCCATCCAGCACCTCGCCGGCATGAAGGATTCGAAGGTCATCGTCGCCATCAACAAGGACGAGGAAGCGCCGATCTTCCAGGTCGCCGATTACGGCCTCGTCGGCGACCTCTTCGTCATCCTGCCGGAACTGCAAAAGGCGCTTTGACGCTTTCTGCTGAAGCGTATTAAATTGTGAGAGGCGGGGTAGACGAAGTCGCCCCGCCCTTTTAGTTTGCACCGCACAAAAAGCAGGCTGCAAAGGCCTTTTGACGGGATCGGTGTAATGAGCAAGATCGAGACGATCGGCATCATCGGGGCGGGCCAGATGGGCGGCGGTATCGCCCATGTTTCCGCGCTTTCAGGTTACAAGGTGCTGGTCTACGACATCTCGCCCGACCGCATCGAAAAGGGCATCGCCACGATCAGCGGCAACATGGCCCGCCAGGTCGGCTCCGGCAAACTCGAGGAAAAGCTGCGCAACCAGGCGATGGCGCGCATTTCGGCGGCGCCCACCATGGCCGACCTTGCGGGTGCCGATCTGGTGATCGAAGCAGCGACCGAGGACGAGACGGTCAAGCGCAAGATCTACGCCCAGCTGTGCCCGCAGCTCAATCCCGAAGCCATCCTGGCGACGAACACCTCGTCGATCTCGATCACGCGTCTCGCCGCGCAGACCGACAGGCCGGAGCGTTTCATCGGCATCCACTTTATGAATCCGGTTCCTGTGATGAAGCTGGTCGAACTGGTGCGCGGCATCGCCACCGAGGACCAGACCTTCGAAGCGGCAAAGGCCTATGTGAACCATCTCGACAAGACGATCACGGTCTCGGAGGATTTTCCGGCCTTCATCGTCAACCGCATCCTGCTGCCGATGATCAACGAGGCGATCTACACGCTGTATGAAGGTGTCGGCTCGGTCGACGCGATCGACACCGCCATGAGGCTCGGCGCCAACCATCCGATGGGACCGCTGCAGCTTGCCGATTTCATCGGGCTGGACACCTGCCTGTCGATCATGCAGGTGCTGCATGACGGCTTGTCGGATTCGAAATACCGCCCCTGCCCGCTGCTGGTGAAATATGTCGAGGCCGGCTGGCTCGGCCGCAAGACCGGGCGCGGCTTCTACGATTATCGCGGCGAGCATCCCGTTCCGACGCGCTGACCGGCGATACGAGCCAACCGACATCGCGCGCGGTCGCGCTGAGTGAACACCATGCGGCTGTTCTGTCGACAGCTTCGTGGCCGCGGATCGTAGACCGCATCGGGGCCGGAAGCGGACTGTCGGCTTCGGAGGTCGCAAAGCGAATAGCGGTCATCCAGCCATTTAGACCAACGTTGAGTTCGACCAAGCAGACGCGCACTCCCCGACAGAGATGCGGCTGGTTGTTGCTCAGCGATCATGTTTGCCGTTCGATCAACAAAATTGGTTCGGCCTTGGAATTCGGACTCACAGACTGACGGCGTTTGCGGTCGCACCGGGCTGTGGGCGACGGACATCCTCAAGCCGGCAGAACACGCGCTCGATTGCGTTCTGATCGATCTCGCTCACGTCTCGTCCTCAGCAACGCGAAACAGAAGCCGAATATACCGCTCCAAATGAGCAAGACTTTCGCGCGCCAGCTCCGCGTCATTCCCTGCTTTAGCAAGGACGAATCCTCCTTGGATAACAGTCTGCGTGTATCGAGCCAGACTTTCGGCAGTCCAATCATCCGTAACACCGCGCTCACGGCGGGCCAGTTCAATGTCGGCCTCTAGCGTCGATGCATGATCGAACATGCTGGCTCCGCACGCATCGCGGATGCTGGGGAAGGTCATGTAGGTCTCTTGAGCCATCGTTCCGACCAGACAGCTGGACTCCGCCAGATCCTCCGTGATGATCGCTTTGCGAAATGCGACATAGGCAAGCACCCGCTCCAACGCATCGGGAGGGTGATGATAGGGAGCCGCGGCGAAAAAGTCCGAGGTGGTCCTGGCCCAAAATTCCGCAGCTGCAACTCCCAGGGCTTCCTTGCTACCGAAGCTGTGGAAGAACGCCCCCTTGGTTACCTCAGCCGCCCTGCAAAGATCATCAATGCTGGCCGAGGCGAAGCCTTTGGCGCGGATGGTGTCCCTTGCAGCTTCCAGGAGCCGGGTTCGGGCATCACCGCGCTCGGGAGCATGTTTGGTTGGCCTAGACATGCGAATATTCATACCTTACGGTTGGTATGTGTCAACAGTAGAGCGCGCGTAGCTCTCGAAAACACGGAACCCGATATGAATTTATATGACGACGACCTTACCCAGTTTGCCGAGCATGGAGCCGCCCTTCTCCCCGCCCCCGATCGCGAGGATCGCGTGGAGCATGACGGAGCCCTGATCTGGTATGCATCATTTGGCAGCGGTCCTCCCGTCATCCTGTTGCACGGCGGACTCGGCCACAGCGGCAATTGGGGATATCAGGTGCCGGCCTTGGTAGCGGCGGGCCACCGCGTCGTGACGATCGACAGTCGCGGGCACGGCCGCAGCACCCGCGATGACAGGCCATATTCCTATGAACTCATGGCTTCTGACGTCGTGGCTGTGATGGACCACCTTTCCCTCGACAAGGCTGCCTTCGTCGGCTGGAGTGACGGTGCCTGCGTCGCTCTGGTACTTGCCTCCAAGGCACCAGCACGCGTGGCAGGCGTCTTCTTTTTTGCCTGCAACATGGATCCTGGTGGCACAATGCAGATCGAACCGAGTCCGCTTCTCGATCGCTGCTTCAGTCGCCACAGGAAAGACTACGCCATGCTCTCCGCCACGCCAGCCGACTTCGACCAGTTCGTCAGCGCGGTGGGGCTGATGATGCGAACCCAGCCGAACTATACCAAAGAGGACCTTGGCGCCATCGAGGTGCCTGTCACCGTCGCACTCGGCGAGCATGACGAATTCATCAAGCGAGAGCATGCCAACTACCTGGCCGACGCTATTCCGGGGGCCGCATTAATCATTTTGCCCGGCGTTAGTCACTTTGCGCCGCTACAGCGTCCGGACGAATTCAACGCGACGGTCCTTGCCTTCATAGCCAAGGTATCGATCTCGGTTCGGACCGATGACCAGTAGCTGGCGGTCGCGGCGACGCAGCCGGCTGCGAGGAGTCAATGATGACGACGTACGGAGAACCAGATGAGCGAGACGAACCGTAAGCGCCGATTGCTGGGGAGCTGCTTATGCCAAACAGTCTGCTATCAGGTCACCGACGCGTTCATCTTCGCAGCGTGTGGGTGTCGCCTTCGGGTCAAGGGCGTGAATTCGGCACGGCCGAACGAACTTCCGCAATGGGTCGAACCAGGTCGTTCAGAAATGAATGAGTTTTGACGTTGGAGCATCACGGTCTCCGATCGCGGGCCGCCGCTACCAGCGCACGAAAAGCCGCCCGCCGAGCGCGCCGAGCACGGTAAGGATGGCAATCGCGATCGTATACCAGGTGGCGACGAAAAGCGGCGAGTCGTCGAAGCAGTGCGCGGCATAGAAAGTTGCCGCCAGCCCGCCGGCGAGCAGGCCCGCCAGCGTTCCGGCAAGGACCGGCCGCGTTGGCGCGCCATAGCGCAGCACCGCTAGGAAGATCGCCAGCGGACCGATGCCGATCAGCGGAATGAAGGTCAGGCAGATAACCAGATTGCTGCCGATCAGACGCGTGCCCCACTCCGTCGACGGCACGGCGAAGAGTTCCAGCACCACGGCCCCAGCCACCATCAGCGGTGCGGCAATCATCCAGGCCGCCGCCCTGCTCGTCGATGCACCCGGTATCGACAAGGCGCGGACTAAGGCGAAGGCGCTGGCGGCTAGGGCAATCGTGAAGACGAATTTGGCGAGGAAACGCATCGTATGCATGGCGGTCGCGATGTCGGCGCGTGGGCCGATCGCCAGCCAGAAGACCGCCGCCGCGATGACGGTAGCCGCCCCGGCGGCCACCCACCAGGCCAAACCCAGCGGCATCGCCATGCTGCGGGCATCGGCGTCAAGCGCCTTGATGAGATCGTCGGTCCTCATGTCATTCCTGCCCGAATCGTTTGGCCCCGAACCGCTTGGCAATGGCGGCAAGCCCGCGATGAAGCGACACGCGCACCGCCGTCTCGCTGATGCCGAATTTCGCTGCCGTTTCGCCGATGGAGCGGCCTTCGACCGATATGGCCGATACCACGGAACGCTGCGCCGGCGGCAGGCCATCCAGGGCCCGGTTGATGTCGCGCTCGCTGACCGTCTCCGCTTCCGGTTCGGCGAGGGTCTCGGCGATGCCGTCGATCTCGATCTCGATGCGCCGCCCGCGCCGCCGGAAGGCATCGATCAGCTTGAAGCGCGCGATGGCGTAGATCCAGGGCAACACAGCCAAGTCCTGGCGCCAGGTATGCCGCTTCACATGAATGGCCAGCAAGGTTTCCTGCACGACATCCTCGGGGTCGACCCCGCCCTGCACGATCTTGCGCCGGGCGAAGCCGCGAACGAGAGCAGCCGTCTGGTGCAGAAAGTCGGCGTAAGCCCTTTCATCTCCCGCGATTGCGGCCCGCATCAGCCGGGAAAGCTCGGCCTCGTCCTTGCCGGTCACAAGAGTTCACTCCCCGATATTCGCACTCGGCGCTGGTTTGTTACGTGGCCGACGAAATAATGTCCAAGCCAAACTACGGGAAATACGAAAGTTTGCACCCCTGGGCGACCGATTGAAGCAGCTCACGAATGTTGACTATGACGATCATGTATTGATAGGTGCAGCCGTGCTAAACCAAGACCATCGAGATCGAGAGGGATGATGTCCATGAAATATGCTCTTTCCGCCCTTGCCGGTGCCACAGCGCTTGCAATCAGCCTGACCGCCGGTCCGGCAATGGCCCAGGACGGCGGCATCGTCGTCTACAACGCCCAGCATGAGAGCCTGACCAATGCCTGGGTTGAAGGTTTCACCAAGGAAACCGGCATCAAGGTCACCGTTCGCCATGGCGGCGACAGCGATTTCTCCAACCAGATCGTCGCCGAAGGCGCCGCCTCGCCGGCCGACGTGTTCCTGACGGAGAACTCGCCCGCCATGGCGCTGGTCGAGTCATCCGGCCTGTTCGCGCCGGTCGACGCCGACACGCAGGCGCAGGTTCCGCAGGATTACCAGCCGGCCAGCGGCAAATGGGTGGGCGTCGCCGCGCGCAGCACCGTCTTTGTTTACGACAAGACCAAGCTGACCGCCGAGCAATTGCCCAAGTCGCTGCTCGATCTCGCCGATCCGAGTTGGAAGGGACGCTGGGCCGCTTCGCCCTCCGGCGCCGATTTCCAGGCGATCGTCAGCGCGCTTTTGCAGCTCAAGGGTAAGGCCGCAACGACCGACTGGCTGAAGGCGATGAAGGAGAACTTCACCGCCTACAAGGGCAACAGCACGGTGATGAAGGCAGTCAATGCCGGCGAAGTCGAAGGCGGCGTGATCTATCACTATTACTACTACGGCGACCAGGCCAAGACCGGTGAGAACAGCAAGAATATCGGACTCCACTATTTCAGGAACCAGGACCCGGGCGCGTTCGTCTCGGTTTCCGGCGGCGGTGTGCTGGCCTCGAGCAAGCACCCGAAGGAAGCCCAGGCGTTCCTGAAATGGGTGACCGGCAAAGGCGGTCAGGACGTGCTGAAGACCGGTGATTCCTTTGAATACGCAGTCGGCAAGGGCGCGGAGTCCAATCCGGCGCTCGTGCCGCTGGCTGATCTGCAGGCGCCGAAAGTCGACGCGACGACGCTGAACTCCAAGAAGGTGACCGATCTGATGACGGCAGCCGGCTTGCTTTAGTCCGCGTTCGTCCTAAAAGGGCAACCGACTGCGCTCCTGCGGGAATTCGCTTTCCGCGGGAGCGCTCTGTTTTTCGAGGTGGCATTCGTCCCCATGACGATCAGCATGACGACAAGCTGCGTTTTTGGCCGCGTTTGCGGCCCTTCGATCGTCTCCGCCACCGGGCCGCAGCGGCGGGGCGTCTGAGCTGATGCAGTCCGCGGCCGATCTTGCGCGTTCAGGCTTGCCGACCGGCATGGCGGCTGGGCAATCGACACGCCGGCGGCCGATATCCTGGATTTCGCTCGCCGCCATCCTCATCTCGCTTTTTTCACTGCTGCCGCTCGCCTTCATCATCTGGATTGCCGTGCAGACCGGATGGGAAACCGTGTCGGCACTGGTCTTCCGGCCGCGCGTCGGCGAGCTGCTGACCAACACCCTGCTTCTGGTGGCACTGGCCGTGCCGACCTGCATCGTGCTCTCGGTGGCGCTGGCCTGGCTGACCGAACGCAGCAATCTTCCTGGTGCCCGCCTGTGGGCCTGGCTGTCGGTGGCGCCGCTCGCCATCCCCGCCTTCGTGCACAGCTACGCCTGGATCAGCCTGGTGCCGGGATTGCACGGCCTGTGGGCCGGCGTCCTGATTTCCGTCGTCGCCTATTTCCCGTTTCTCTATTTGCCGGTGGCGGCAGCTTTGCGCCGGCTCGATCCCGCTCTCGAGGATGCCGCGGCGACCCTCGGTCACGGACCGTGGCGCGTGTTTTGGCGTGTCGTGCTGCCGCAGCTCAGGCTCGCCATCTGCGGCGGTTCGCTGCTGGTCGGCCTGCATCTCCTGGCCGAGTACGGCCTCTACGTGTTCATCCGCTTCGACACCTTCACCACGGCGATCGTCGACCAGTTCCAGTCGACCTTCAATGGCCCGGCCGCCAACATGCTGGCCGCCGTGCTGGTGACATGCTGCTTCGTGCTGCTTGCGATCGAAGTGCTCGTGCGCGGCGAGGAGCGCTATGCCCGCGTCGGCTCGGGCGCGGCGCGCCAGCAGCAACGCACAAGGCTCGGTCGCGCCACGATCCCATGCCTGCTGCTGCCGGCCATCGCCGCGCTGCTGGCGCTTGGCGTGCCGTTCGTCACCATCAGCCGCTGGCTTGTGGCCGGCGGTGCCGATGTCTGGCGGCTCCCCGAGATCGGCCTGGCGCTTGGCCAGACCCTGCTCCTGGCGCTTGCCGGCGCCCTGCTCGCCACCATCGCCGCCATGCCGATGGCCTGGATCTCGATCCGCGCGCCGGGACCGCTGCAGCGCGTTCTGGAAGGCTGCAACTACATCGCCGGCTCGCTGCCCGGCGTCGTCGTGGCGCTGGCGCTGGTCACCATCACCGTGCGCGTCGCCTTGCCGCTCTATCAGACCCTGTTCACCATCCTGGTCGCCTACACGCTGATGTTCCTGCCGCGCGCTCTGATCAGCCTCAGGGCATCGATCGCGCAGGCGCCGGTCGAACTCGAACGCGCCGCCGCCAGCCTCGGCCGATCACCGCTCAAGGCGCTGTGGTCGACGACGATCCGCCTGTCGGCGCCAGGTGCCGCGGCGGGCATGGCGCTAGTGGCGCTCGGCATCATGAACGAATTGACCGCCACGCAGATGCTGGCCCCCAACGGCACCCGCACGCTGGCGATGGCGTTCTGGTCCCACAGCGGTGAGATCGACTACGCGGCGGCGGCACCTTACGCCCTCATCATGGTGGCAATGTCGCTGCCCCTGACATGGCTGCTCTATGTCCAGTCGAAGCGGATGGCCGGGCGATGAGCTTCCTCGAACTCACCGATGTGCACAAGCACTACGGCCCGGTGGCAGCACTGGCCGGCATCGACCTCAGCGTGGCCAGCGGCAGCCGCACC
Organism: Mesorhizobium sp. M9A.F.Ca.ET.002.03.1.2; assembly: GCF_003952365.1. Lineage (NCBI taxonomy): Bacteria > Pseudomonadati > Pseudomonadota > Alphaproteobacteria > Hyphomicrobiales > Phyllobacteriaceae > Mesorhizobium > Mesorhizobium sp. M9A.F.Ca.ET.002.03.1.2. Next base: position 730,924 of record NZ_CP034443.1, read on the forward strand.
GCGATCGTCGGGCCGTCCGGCTGCGGCAAGACGACCTTGCTGCGGCTGATCGCCGGCTTCGAGGCGCCCGACCAGGGTCGCATCGTGCTCGACGGCGAGGTGCTGGCCAATGGCGGCGCCGCCGTGCCCGCATATCGGCGCGGCATCGGCGTGGTGGCGCAGGACGGCGCCCTGTTCCCGCATCTGAGCATCGCCGACAATATCGGTTTCGGCATGGGACGCCACGAGGACAAGCGCACCGAGCGCATCGTCGAGCTCGCCTATATCGTCGGGCTGGACAAGGCTATCCTGAAACGGCGGCCGCACGAGCTCTCCGGCGGTCAGCAGCAGCGCGTGGCGCTGGCCCGCGCCATGGCCATGAAGCCGCGGCTGATGCTGCTCGACGAGCCGTTCTCGGCGCTCGACACGGGCTTGCGCGCCTCGATGCGCAAGGCGGTGGCCGAGCTTCTGGAAGCGGCCGGCATCACCACGATCCTGGTGACGCACGACCAGGCCGAGGCGCTGTCCTTCGCCGGCCAGGTCGCGGTGATGCGCGACGGCAAATTCTCGCAGGTCGGCACGCCGCGCGAGCTCTATCTCAAGCCGAAGGACAGGATGGTCGCCGAATTCCTCGGCGACGCCATCATCCTGCCGGCAAAGATATCAGACGGCTTCGCCAGCTCGCCGCTCGGCCGCATCGCCGTCGACAGCACCGAGCGGCGCGATGTCGTCCGCATCATGCTGCGGCCGGAACAGGTGCTGCTGAAACGGACGTCGCGCGAAGGCATGTCGGGCACGCCGGACATGCTGTTCGGCGAGGTGACGGAATCCGAATTCGCCGGCTCGATGTGCACCATTGCGGTGCGGCTCTTGAACAGTCCCGATCCGCCGGACGCCGCCGCGATCGGCAACACGCCATTGATCCTGCGCAAGCCGGGCATGGACACGCCGGTGGTTGGCGAGATCGTGCGGCTGACCGTATCGGGAAAGGCGCATGTGTTTGCCTGAAAGCCACTGCATCTCTCGCAGCTCGCTGGACGATATGCCGGATTAGCCAACCCGCTTTCCCGCCTGATCGAACCAATGCAGCTTTTCGGCCTTGGCCACGACGCGCAACCGGTCGCCGGGCTTGGCGGTGGCGCGACCTGAGACGCGCACGACGATACGGCTGCCGCCTGCCGCGCAGTGAAGAAAGCTTTCGGCACCGACCGGTTCGACCGCTTCAACCGTCGCCGGCAGAACGAGGGCGCCGGACGGCGCCTCCGCATTGAAGGTGACGTCGGCATCTTCCGGGCGAAAACCGAGTGTCGCGGCTTGTGTTTCGGGAGGTACGAAGCCGATCGCCGTGCCATCGGCCAGTGTCATGCCTGAGGAACTTCCGGTCAGCGCCAGAAGGTTCATCGGCGGCGCGCCGATGAAGGAAGCAACGAAGGTCGAGGCCGGCTTCTCATAGATGTCGAGCGGCGCGCCCGTTTGCTCGACCAGTCCGGCATTCATGACGACGAGGATGTCGGCCAGCGTCATCGCCTCGAGCTGGTCGTGGGTGACATAGACCGAGGTGACCCCGAGCGTGCGCTGCAAATTCTTGATCTCGACCCGCATCTGGCCGCGCAGTTTGGCGTCGAGATTGCTGAGCGGCTCATCGAACAGGAAGACTTTCGGATTGCGCACGATGGCGCGGCCCATGGCGACGCGCTGGCGCTGGCCGCCGGAAAGCTCGCGCGGGCGCCGGTCGAGCAGCGCCGACAGCTCCAGCACCTTGGCGGTCGAGCGCACCCTGCTGTCGATCTCGTCCTTCGGCATGCCGCGATTGCGCAGTCCGTAGGCCATGTTGTCGTAGACCTTCATATGCGGATAAAGCGCGTAGTTCTGGAACACCATGGCGATGTCGCGCTCGGTCGGGCCGATGGCGTTGACCACCTTGCCGTCGATGGCGACCGTACCGGCAGAAATGGTCTCCAACCCGGCGATCATCCTCAGCAGCGTGGACTTGCCGCAGCCGGAGGGGCCGACCAGCACGCAAAGCGCCTTGTCGGGAATGGCGATGGAAACCCCCTTCACGGCTTCGACGCCGCCGGGATAGACCTTCTTCACGTCCTTCAGATCGACGGTCGCCATCGGCTTCTCACTTTTCGGATTCGACCAGGCCGCGCACGAACCAGCGTTGCATCAGCACGACCACCAGGATCGGCGGCACGATGGCCAGCATCGCGGTGACCATGACCAGGTGCCATTCGGTGTCGGCATCGGCGAAAGAGACCATCTTTCTCAGCGCGATGACGATGGTGTTCATGTCGTTGCTGTTGGTGACGAGCAATGGCCAAAGATACTGCGTCCAGCCATAGATGAAGAGGATCACGAACAGCGCCGCGATGTTGGTGCGCGACAGCGGCAACAGGATATCGAAGAAGAAGCGCCACGGCCCGGCACCGTCGACACGCGCCGCCTCGACCAATTCGCCCGGTATGGTCATGAAGAACTGGCGGAACAGCAGCGTCGCGGTGGCCGACGCGATCAGCGGGATGATCAGGCCGGCATAGGTGTCGATCATGCCGAGATCGACCATCACCTTGTAGGTCGGCAGGATGCGCACTTCCACGGGAAGCATCAAGGTGATGAAGATCAGCCAGAAGAAGGTCATGCGCAGGGGAAAGCGGAAGAACACGATCGCGTAAGCCGACAGGATCGAGATGAAGATCTTTCCCACCGCAACGCCGAGCGCCATGATCGTGGTGTTGAGGAGCAGTCTGCCGACGCTGACGCCGCCGATGCGGCCAATGCCGCCGAACAGTGCCTCGTTGTAGTTGTCCCAGAGCTGGCCGCCGGGCAACAGCGGCAGCGGCGGCTTGAGGATCGTTTGCAGCGTGTGTGTGGAGGCAACGAGCGTGTAGTAGATCGGAAAAGCCACGATCAATATGCCAAGGATGAGCACGGCGTGGGCGATGAAGGTGCGGAGCGGGGACTGGCCGATCATCGCTGCCCTCAACCGTAGTGGACTTTGCGTTCCACGTAGCGGAACTGGATGGCTGTAAGCGCAATGACGATGGCCATCAGGATGACCGACTGCGCCGCCGAGTCGCCCAGGATCAGATTGACGAAGCCGTCATTATAGACCTTGTAGACCAGCGTCTCGGTCGTCTTGCCCGGCCCGCCGCCGGTGACGGCATGAACGATGCCGAACGTGTCGAACAGGGCATAGACGGTATTGACGACCAGCAGGAAAAAGGTCGTCGGGGCAAGCAGCGGGAAGACGACGGTCCAGAAGCGTTTGGTCTCGCCGGCGCCGTCCATGGCCGCCGCCTCGATCAGCGTTTTCGGCACCGCCTGCAGACCGGCGACGAAGAACAGGAAATTGTAGCTGATCTGCTTCCAGGCAGCCGCCGACACCAGCAGGATCATGGCGTGGTTGCCGTTGAGCAGCGGGTCCCATGCGATGCCGAGGCTTCTCAGCAAATAGGCCAGCGAGCCGATCGAAGGATTGAACAGAAACAGCCACAGCATGCCGGCAATCGCCGGCGCCACGGCATAAGGCCATATCAACAGTGTGCGGTAGAGGCCTTTGCCGCGCACCGCCTTCTCGGCCATGACCGCAAGCAAAAGCGCCACGCCCATGGCGACGATCGCGGTTGCAAGCGAAAACACCACGGTGACCTTGATCGAATTGAGGTAGGCCGGATCGGCCAGCACCTTCCGGAAATTGGCGAACCAGACGAACTTGGTCCTCAGCCCGAACGGGTCCTGCCTGAGCATCGACTGGTAAAGCGCCTGACCGGCCGGCCAATAGAAGAAAACCAGTGTTATGGCGAGTTGTGGCGCCACCAGCAGGTACGGCAGGATCTTGTTGGGAAAGACGACGCGTGGAGACAGGCTGATTTCCCTCGCTATCTCAGGAGTCGCCCACGCGAGCTTGCGTGGGCGATGTTCAAACCGACACTAACCGAGATAATCCCCGTCAGTTCTCCAGCGCTTCCTTGATCGCGGCGTTGCCGCGCGTGACCGCATTGTCAAGCGCCTGCTGAGCGGTTTGCTGGCCGGCCAGCATCTTTTCCAATTCCTCGTTCTGGATATCGCGCACCTGCGGCAGGTTAGGCAGGCGCACGCCCTTCGAGTTGTCGGTCGGCGCCTTGCCCGTCATCTGCAGGATGGGTGTCTCGCGGCCGGGGTTCTTGTCATAGAAGCCTGATTTCTTGGTCGCCTCGTACGCGGCGAGCGTCACTGGCAGGTATCCCGACTTCTGGTGCAGATATTCCTGCACGTCGGTCTTGGACAGATAGGCGAAGAAGGCGGCGACGCCCTTGTATTGCTCGTCCGACTTGCTGCCGAACACCCACAGGCTGGCACCGCCCGGCGTGGTGTTCTGCGGCGCGCCCTTGGCGTCGGTGTCGTAGGGAAGCTGGCCGATGCCGTAGTTCATGCCGGACTTGACGATGTCGCCGAGGCCGCCCGACGATTCGGTGAAGATGCCGCATTCGCCGGCAAGGAAGATCTGCTTGGCTTCGGAGGTGCGCCCGCCATATTTGAAGGTACCGTCCTTGGCGAGGTCTGCGAGCGCCTGGAAGTGGTTGACGAAAATCGGCGCGTTGATCTTGAGTTCGACATCGCCGCCGGCCAGACCGTTCTGCTGGGAAGCCCACGACACATCATTCCATGCCGCGAAATTCTCCAGATGGATCCAGGTCAGCCAGGTAGAGGTATAACCGCAAGAGGCGGCGCCGCTAGCCTTGATCTTCTTGGCGGCGTCCCACACCTCGTTCCAGGTCTTGGGTGGATTGTCTACATCGAGCCCTGCCTTCTGGAAGATGTCCTTGTTGTAGTAGAGGATCGGCGAGGAAGAGTTGTAGGGGAAGGACAGCATGGTGCCGTCCGGCTTCGAATAATAACCGACGATGCCGGGCAGGTATTGGCTCTTGTCGAAGGTCATGCCAGCACCGGTCATCACATCGGCCACCGGCTTGATCGCACCCTCGGCCGCCATCATCACGCCGGTACCGACGTCGAACACCTGCAGGATGTCGGGCGCCTGTCCGGCACGGAAGGCAGCGATGCCGGCATTCAGCGTCTCGGGATAGGTGCCCTTGAACACCGGAACGAGCTCATAATCGCTCTGGCTGGCATTGAAATCCTTGGAGATCTTGTCGACAACCTCAGCGTTGGCGCCGGTCATGGCGTGCCACCAGCTGATCTGCGTGACTGCAAAGGCGGAGGTTGTGGAAAGCAGGGTCAAGGTGGCGGCAACACCGGCCGCGAAGCCGAACAACTTCATGTTTCATCTCCCGTTTGTCATTGGCGAAAGGGCACTCTCGCAAAGGCAATATGTTCCGCTCGTGACAATTGGACAACGGTTTTGTTGCGGATCGAAGAACTTCATCTCCACTTAAAGTGGTGCACGAGGCCGGTGGAAAAGAATTGCCAAGCCGGCTTACCATTCGAACAGCGGCGACGAACACCGGCACAATCGCACGCGCTCAGTCGGCCCCGCCGAGCGCCGTCTCGACCAGCCGCTTGGCGTCCGGTCCCGACCATTCGGCCGGGCCGTTCATATGGGCGATCAGGCAGCCTTCACCGTCGATCAGCATAGTAACCGGCAGGCCGAGCGCCAGGCCGCGCGTCTTGAGATCGTTGAACAGCGCCATCGTCGAATCGCGGTAGTAGCCGAGCGCCTCGACGCCGGTTTCCTCGAGGAACTTCTTCGGCTTGGTATCGTCGCCGGCATCGACATTGACCGCAACGACCTCGAAGGCGTCGCTGCCCATTTCTTTTTGCAGCGCGTCCAGCGCCGGCATTTCGGCGCGGCAGGGCGCGCACCATGTCGCCCACAGATTGAGCAGCACCGTCTTGCCGGCATGGTCGGCGAGCGTCATCGGCTTGCCGTCAGGGTCGTTGAAGGCAAGGCCCTTCAGCGATTGCGGCGGGTCAGCCGGCAAAAGTGCGGCAACCTGCCCGGTGGCAGCCGCCGCGACCGTCTTGGCGCGATCGGCCTTGGCGGCGCAGGCGGCATCGTCCTTGCTGTCGCCAACCGCGACTGGCTTGGTCAAGTTGTTGCCAGAACCGCTCTCGCTGACATATACCGCGACCGCGCCGGCCAGCACGCCCGCCACCAAGGCGGCGAGGATGAGGCGCGGGGCCGGGAAAAATCGATTGCCGTCTGCCATTTTTTAAAACTGCTCCGGAGCACGGGTTATAGCGATGAGCGACAAGAAGGCCAGCAACCAGATGTGGGGCGGACGTTTTGCCTCGGGTCCGGCCGCGATCATGGAAGCGATCAACGCGTCGATCTCGTTCGACCGCAAACTCTACGCGCAGGACATCAGAGGCTCGATCGCCCACAGCGAGATGCTGGCGCAAACGGGCATTATTTCGGCGGCCGATCAAGAAAAAATCGCTCACGGGCTGAACACGATCCTGGCAGAGATCGAAGCCGGCGGTTTCGAGTTCTCGACCAGGCTGGAAGACATCCACATGAATGTCGAGGCCCGCCTTGCCGAGCTGATCGGCCCGGCCGCCGGCCGCCTGCACACCGCCCGCTCGCGCAACGATCAGGTGGCGGTCGACCTCAGGCTCTGGGTCAAGGACGAGTGCTTTCGCGTCGCCGAAGCGCTGAAAGGCCTGATCACGGCGCTCCTGGAACGCGCCGAAGAGCATGCGGCAACGGTGATGCCGGGTTTCACCCACATGCAGGCGGCGCAGCCGGTGACCTTCGGCCACCACTGCATGGCCTATGTCGAGATGTTTTCGCGCGACCTGTCGCGTGTTCGCGACGCCATCGAGCGGATGGACGAAAGCCCGCTCGGTGCTGCCGCCCTTGCCGGCACCAGCTTCCCGATCGACCGGCACCAGACGGCCAAGGCGCTCGGCTTCCGCGCGCCGATGCGCAACTCCCTGGACAGCGTTTCGGACCGCGATTTCGCGATGGAGTTTTTGGGGCTGGCGGCGATCTGCGCGACGCATCTGTCGCGGCTGGCCGAGGAGATCATCATCTGGTCGACGCCGCAATTCGGCTTCGTCAGGCTGTCGGATAGCTTTTCCACCGGCTCCTCGATCATGCCGCAGAAGAAGAACCCCGACGCCGCCGAGCTGGTGCGCGGCAAGACCGGCCGCGTCACCGGCCATCTGGTCGGCCTGCTGACGGTGATGAAGGGCATGCCGCTCACCTACGGCAAGGACATGCAGGAAGACAAGGAATCCGTATTCGACGCCGCCGAGACGCTCGACCTGATGCTGGCGGCGATGACCGGCATGGTGCGCGACATGACGGTGAACACCGCCGCCATGAAGAAGGCCGCCGGCGCCGGCCATTCGACCGCGACCGACCTCGCCGACTGGCTCGTGCGCACGCTCGGCCTGCCGTTTCGCGAAGCGCACCATGTCACCGGCCGCGCGGTGGCGCTGGCCGAAGAGAAGAAGATCGGGCTCGACAGGCTGCCGCTGGAAGACTTGCAGTCCATTCACCCCGGCATCACGGCGGACGTGTTTTCGGTGCTTGCCGTGCAGAATTCGGTGAAGAGCCGCACGAGCTTCGGCGGCACCGCGCCGTCGGAAGTGAGGAAGCAGATACGCTATTGGAAAAAGCACATCGCCAAGGCGTGATGCTCGTGCGGCGAATCGGAAATTCGCATCACGTTGGAGCAGCGCGGCGAGCGAATTTCGGATTCAAAAGCCGCACGAGTTAATTGATGGATTCTAGTGTGGTTTTGGATTTGAAGTTCCTCAACGCGAATGCCATCAATGACAGGAACTTCAAATCCACCACACTAGGTGCAATGCCAGCAAAACTCGGCTAGAAGCGGCGGGCAAAAGTTTCGGACGGATGGCACGGATGACCGCAAGCAGGATTTTGGTGACACTGACGCTGCTGGCGGCGATGGCAGCCGTTACAGCCTGCGGCAGGAAGTCCGGGCTCGACACGCCCTATGAGGCAGCCGTGCAGGCACGCAAGGACGCCGAGAAGGCCAAGCAGCCCGTGCCGCCGGAGCCGGAAAAACCGGTCGAGGACAAGAAGTTCGTTCTCGACCCGCTGATCTAGAGCCGATGAGATCGCCCGATCTCATCGTGCTCCAACTTCCGGAACCACTCTTGTGAACCATTTCGATTACCGCGACGGCGTACTGCATGCCGAGGACGTGGCGATACCGGATATCGCTGCAAGCGTCGGCACGCCGTTCTATTGCTATTCGACGGCGACGCTGACCAGGCATTTCCGCGTGTTTGCGCAGGCCTTTGCCGGGCTCGACGCGCTGGTCTGCTACGCCATGAAGGCGAATTCCAACCAGGCGGTGCTGAAGATCCTGGCCAAGCTCGGTGCCGGCGCCGACGTGGTTTCCGAAGGCGAATTGCGCCGTGCGCTGGCGGCCGGCATTCCGGCCAACAAGATCCTGTTTTCGGGCGTCGGCAAGACCGCGCGCGAAATGGATTTCGCGCTCTCGGCCGGCATTCTCTGTTTCAATGTCGAATCCGAGCCGGAACTGGAAATGCTGTCGGCCCGCGCCACGGCACTGGGCAAGGTGGCGTCGATCTCGCTGCGCATCAACCCGGATGTGGATGCCAAGACCCACAAGAAGATCTCCACCGGCAAGGCCGAGAACAAGTTCGGCATTCCCTGGCAGAAGGCGCGCCAGGTCTATGCCCGCGCGGCTGAACTGCCGGGCATCAAGGTGACCGGCATCGACACCCATATCGGCAGCCAGATCACCGAGTTGCAGCCCTTCGATGATGCCTTTGCCCTTTTGGTGGAACTTGTCGGCGCGCTGCGCGCCGACGGGCACGCCATCGAGCATGTCGATCTCGGCGGCGGCCTCGGCATTCCCTACCGCATCGACAACAGCCCGCCTCCCCTGCCGGACGCTTACGCGCAGATCGTCAGGAAGCACGTCGCCAGGCTTGGATTGAAGGTGATGTTCGAACCGGGCCGGCTGATCGTCGGCAATGCCGGCATCCTCGTCTCGCAAGTGATCTTCGTAAAGGAGGGCGATGCCAGGAATTTCCTGGTCGTCGACGCCGCGATGAACGATCTGATCCGGCCGACGCTCTACGACGCCTTCCATGACATCAAGCCGGTGGTGCAGCAGCCGGCAGCGGCGTCGCGCATGACGGTCGACGTCGTCGGTCCGGTCTGCGAGACCGGCGACTATCTCGGCCTCGACCGCGACCTGCCGCGGCTGAAGGCCGGCGACCTGATCGCTGTCGCCACCGCCGGCGCCTATGGCGCGGTGCAGGCCGGCACCTACAACACCAGGCCGCTGGTGCCCGAAGTTCTGGTCGACGGCGACCGTTTCCATGTCGTGCGCCCGCGCCAGGCCTATGACGAGCTGATCGGGCTGGATTCGGTGCCTGATTGGTTGAAATAGGTGATCGTTTCGGCCCCGTAACGTAATCGCCGGACCCGGCGTTAAAGCCGGTGCCGAATGCGCTCCAGGGTCTCGGCGATTTCCTCCTCGTCGCGGCGATAGAACGTCCACTGCTTGATGCGTTTGCTGCGCAGGAGGCCCGCCTGGGTGAGCACCCGCATATGCTCGCTGAGCGTCGCCTGGGTGATCCCCAGCTTTTCCGCGATCAGCAGCGCGCAGACGCCGTCCTCGACCAGATCGCCATCCGCCTGGGGCGGAAAATGCGCGCGCGGGTCCTTCAGCCAATCGAGGATTTGCAGCCTGCGCTCGTTGGCGATCGCCTTGAAGACATCTACCTCTTGCATTTAGCCATTTTGCTAAGTTACTAATTAATGTCAACCCTAGGGAGCAGGCCATGCTGAACGGCAATATGATCACACGCGAACGCATCGCTTCGATGGAACCGCGCATCCGGCCATTCGTGCGCCACACGCCGGTGCTGCGTGTCGACATGGCCGATTTCGGCCGTCCGCCTCTCAGCGTCGACCTGAAGCTCGAATGCCTGCAGCATTCCGGCTCGTTCAAGGCGCGCGGCGCGTTCACCAATCTTCTCGAGCGGCCGGTTCCCAAGGCCGGCGTCGTCGCGGCATCGGGCGGCAACCATGGTGCCGCGGTCGCCTATGCCGCTATGCGGCTTGGCCACAAGGCGACCATCTTCGTTCCCGAAGTGAGCCCACCGGCCAAGCTGGAACGAATCCGTGGCTACGGCGCCGAGTTGATTGTCGGCGGCGCGCGCTATGCCGAGGCGTTGGCCGCCAGCGAGAGCTTCGCGCAAGAATCCGGAGCGCTGCAGATCCACGCCTTCAACCAGGAGGAAACGCTGGTCGGGCAAGGCACGCTTGGCCTCGAGATCGAGGCCGACCTGCCTGAGCTCGACACGCTGCTGGTCGCCGTCGGTGGCGGCGGCCTGATCGGCGGCATCGCCGCCTGGTTTGCTGGCCGCATCAGGATCATCGCGGTCGAGCCCGAGGGCGCGCCGACGCTTTATCGCGCCTTCGAGGCCGGCAGGCCCGTCGACGCGCCGGCCGAGGGCATCGCCGCCGATTCGCTGGCGCCCAAGCGTGTCGGCGAATTGATGTTTCCGATCGCCGAGGCCTTCGTGGAGCGCTCCATACTGGTCAGTGACGACGAGATCATCGCCGCGCAGGCGGGGCTTTGGGACCGGGCGCGAATCATCTCCGAGCCGGGCGGCGCCGCGGCCTTCGCGGCGATCCTGTCCGGCCGCTACGCGCCGGCTGCGGGCGAGCGTGTCGCCGTGCTGGTCTGCGGTGCAAACGCCGATCCGGCTAAGTTCTGACGATAATAGGGAGCAATCCTGTTCACGTTTTAGGGAACCGCCTCGCCTTCGCCGTGTTTGTTGGTATGCTTGGAGCAACGTGCATCCGCTTGGATGCGCAAAGTACGTGTCTCAAGACTTTGAGTCTTCGCATCGTACTTGCCGAAAATCGATTCCGGTTTTCGGGTCGATGCGAAGAGTCGTGAGGTTCGGGCTATCCGCTCGACCAGGAAGGGCCGATGACGCAACGACCCACTCTCACCAGCGATCGCAGCCTGGCCGGGCGCCTTGCCCTGAGCCGGTTGGCAACGCGGGTTTCGATGACGGTCGAGCGTGGCTGGCCGTTGCTGCTTCCGCTGGTCATTGTTGCCAGCCTGTTCCTCAGCGTCTCGTGGCTCGGCCTCTTCCTTCTGCTGCCCGATACGGCGCGCATCGGCCTTCTGGCAGCGTTCGCCATCGCAGCCCTTGGCGCGCTCTATCCCCTGCGTTTCTTCCGAGTGCCGTCCAGCGCCGAGATCGACCGGCGCATCGAGGCGGCCAACCAATTGCTGCACAGCCCGGTGCTGGTGCAGACCGACCGGCCGAGCGGCAGGGAAAGCATTTTTTCGCAAGCGCTGTGGCGCGAGCACCAGAAACGCATGGCCGAGAAACTCGGCAATCTCGGTGGCGACCTGCCGCGCACGCGGGTCCCGGAGCGCGACCCGTGGGGGCTGCGCGCGGTGGCGGCGCTTCTGTTGGTCACCGCCTTTGCCTTCTCCTTCGGACCGTCGGGCGGCCGCATCGCAGACGGGTTCAGTGCCCAGGCGGCGCGTGACGCCGTGCCGCCGCGCATCGACGCCTGGGTGACGCCGCCGGCTTACACCGGCCGGCCGCCGGTCTTCCTCACCGCCCCAGCCCTCGCCAACCCAGCTCTCGCCAACCCAGCCCTCGCCAACAATGGTAATCAGGCAGCGTCCGCCTTTACCGTTCCGGAAGGCAGCGATGTATCGCTGCGCGTCACCGGCGGTTCGGGCGAGGAAACACTGAGCTACACGGACGCCGGCGGCAACGCCCGCACCATCGAGCCTGCCGGGCCGCAGGCCGACACGACCAAGCCGGCGGCAACCCCGGCAACGCCCTCCCCGGCAATACCCTCCACAGTGCGCCAGTTCACCGGAAAGCTGACGGCCAACGGCACGCTGACGCTGGAATCGGGCGGTGACGAGCTCGGCCAATGGGCCTTCGCGGTGATCCCGGACAAGCCGCCGCAGATCCGCTTCGTCGGCGAGCCGAAACGCGCCGCCAACGGCACATTCGAACTCAACTACCAGATCGACGACGACTATGGCGCGGCCTCCGCCAAGGCGGATTTCGCATTGGTCGACCCACCGGCGCCGAATGCGCATCCGCTCTATGGCCCGCCCGAAATGCCGCTGTCGCTGCCGCGCCGCGGCGCAAAGGGGAATGCCGCCAAAACCACGAAGGACCTGACCGAGCATGTCTGGGCCGGCGGCAACATCAAGCTCGCGCTTGTCGCCACCGACGATGCCGGACATGCGGCAACCAGCGAAACCAAGACCCTGGTGATGCCGGAGCGGCCTTTCTCCAACCCGCTGGCGAGGGCCGTGATCGAGCAGCGCCGCCTGCTGGCGCTCGACACCAACGCCAAGAGCCGCGTGCTCGACCTGATGGACGCGATCACGCTCAGGCCCGAAGACACGTTCGACAACATGGCGCACTACCTCGCCATCATGAGCGCCCGCAGCCGGTTGAAGATGGCAGACAGCGACGACCAGTTGCGCGACGAGGTCGCCTATCTGTGGGAGATCGCGCTCGGCATCGAGGAAGGCAATCTTTCGGCGGCCGAGAGGCGGCTGCGCCAAGCGCAGCAGGCGCTGCAGGACGCGATCAAGAACGGCGCCAGCGACGAGGAAATCGACAAGGCGATGAAGGAACTGCGCGAGGCGATGAACCAGTTCCTGCAGGAATTCGCCCAACGTGCGCAGCAGAATCCGAACGCGCCGCAGATGCAGCAGAACGGCCAGGAACTGCGCCAGAGCGACATCGAACGCATGATGGACCAGATCGAGAATCTGGCGAAGTCAGGCGATCGCGACAGCGCGCAGCAATTGCTTTCGCAACTGCAGGACATGATGAACAATCTGCAGGCCGGACGTCAGCAGCAGGGCGGCCAGCAGAACAGCGAGATGCGCCAGCAGATGGACAAGCTTGGCGAGATCATGCGTCGCCAGCAGGAGATGATGAACGAAACCTTCCGCATGGATCAGATGCAGCGCGGCCAGCGTCAGCGTGGAGAGAATCGCGACGAGCAGCTCGGCGAGAACGGCGAGCCGGGCCCAATGGACGAACAAGGCAGGCCCGGCCCCGGTGAAGACCGCGATCCGCTCGGCCGGCAGAAGCCGATGACGCCACAGGAATTCGCCGATGCGCTGAAACAGCTGCAGGAAGGTCAGGGCAAGCTGCAGGGCGACCTCGACCAACTGAGGAAAGGTCTCGAAGGCATGGGGCTCGAGCCCAATGAGGGATTTGGCGACGCCGGCAAATCCATGGGCAATGCCGAACAGGCGCTTGGCGAGAGCGACGGCGACCAGGCCGTCGGTCATCAGGGTCGCGCGCTGGAGGCGTTGCGCAAGGGCGCCAAGGACATGATGAAGCAGTTGCAGGCCATGCAGGGCGACGAGGGCGGCAGCGAGCAGGGTGGCCGCCAGCAGAACGCCGACCGCGATCCCCTCGGCCGGCCGCGCGCCAGCGAGGGTCCCGATGATGGAAGTTCGGTGAAGGTCCCGGACGAAATCGACGTACAGCGCGCGCGCCAGATACTCGATGCGATCCGCAAGCGGCTCGGCAACGCGCTCAGCCCCGAAATCGAACGTAGCTATCTGGAACGGCTGCTGGAGCTGAAGTAAAGCCGCTCTTTTTACGGTCGGAAGATCGCCATGCGCGCACCAAGGTGGCCACTATCGCCGGGCTGCGCAATTTTGGATGACATGCTCTACCGGTTGATGAACGCCTCGCGGATCGCCTCTTCCATGCCGTCGATGGCCTCGCCGGAAGCCTTCGGATTGCGGCGCAGCACCACGTTCGAGGAATCGATGTCGCCGAACCCGTCGGCGGCCGTAAGTTCGCGGCAGCCGGCCGGGATGTTGCTGCGCGAGATCGGCGCGATCGCCAGCCCGGAGGTGACGGCAAGCCGCAGGCCGCCATTGGTATCGCTGGTATAGGCGACGCGATAGGCGAGACCGCGCTGTTCCAGCGACTTGATCGCGAAATCCTTGCACCAGCCGGCACGGTTGTAGAGCGCGATCGGCACCGGCCGCTCCTCATGCATGTGATGCAGCTCCGAGGTCACCCATACGGTCGGATCGTGCATCAGCACTTCGCCGCCGAAAAGGTCCTGCCATTCGAACACCACCGCCAGGTCGAGCTCGCCAGCGGCGAGCGCAGCGATCTGCGCACCGGAATGCGCGTAGCGGACGGTGATATCGACCTGAGGATGGCGCTTGGCAAAGGCGCCGAGCGCGCGCGACAGGATCGCGTGGCCGTATTCCTCCGGGATGCCGATGCGCACCGGCCCGCCAAGCGGCGCCGCGACCATCGATGCCGCCGTCTCGTCCAGCAGCGACACGATCCGGCGGGCGTTGACGATGAGTTCGCCGCCGCGGCGCGTCAGCGCCACACCGCGCGAGCCGCGCTCGAACAGGCTGTCGCCGACCACATCTTCGAGCCTCTTCATCTGCATCGAAACCGCCGACTGGGTCCGGCCGGCCTGCACCGCGGCCTTGGTGAAATTGCCGGTGTCGGCAACCGCGACGAAGGTGCGCAGCAGATCGCTGTCGAGCGTGGGCTTCATGTAATCCGCCATAAGAAAATCTTATTGCTGGCATCATTCCAATTCGTTTGCAACATGTCAAACGGCGGATAATAGTCGCTTCACCCATTGGATATGCGGCTGCGAAATCGGCTGCGGACCAATCAAAAGTCCTCACTCGTACCCGCTGCCCGAAACGGTGGCGGGTTCTTTTTAATGCATGTCGCCCAAGCATGCCCTCGGGCTGGAACCGGGGGTCCGCGGCGGTTTTGGGACAACGACCGTTCGGGCCGCACACGACAGGAGCCGTTGAACGCCATGCAGAACCGGATCGTCCTCGGCATGGCAAGCCTTTGCCTCGGCGTTCTGGTGTTCTCGCTCCAGGACCCGCTAATCAAGGCCGTATCGGGCACTTATCCGGTGACCGAGGTGATGGCCGTTCGCTCCATCGTTGCCCTGCCCATTCTTCTCGTGCTCGTTCATGCCGATGTCGGGCTCAGGGCGATCTTTTCGAAGCGATTTCGCATGCTGACGATGCGCGCCTTCATCCTGTTCACCTCCTACACGGTCTACTATCTGGCGATCGCCGCCCTGCCGCTTGCCGACGCGGTGGCGCTCTATTTCATGGCGCCGCTGTTCATCATGGCGCTTGCCGGTCCTTATCTCGGCGAACGGGTGGCGTGGCAGACGTTGGTAACCGTCGTGGTCGGGATGCTCGGCGTGCTGGTTATGCTGCGGCCCGGTGCCGGGCTGTTCGACTGGGCGGCACTGCTGTCGCTGGCCTCGGCGGTGCTTTACGGTTTTTCGCAATTGATGGCCCGCAAGATCGGTGACACCGAATCATCCACGGTCATGGCGTTCTATCAAAACGGCGTCTACCTCTTGGGCGCGGCAGTGGTCGCCGGGCTCTTCTGGATGGCGGGAATAGGCCACGCCACGCATCCGAGCCTCGAATTCCTGGTCAGGCCGTGGATCTGGCCGACGCCGATCGACTTCCTGAAGATGGCGGCCTGCGGCTTCGTCGCTTCGGCCGGGATGGTCCTGTTGTCGCAGGCCTATCGGCTGGCGCCCGCCAACAGCGTCGCCACCTTCGAATACACCGGCATCATCTGGTCGCCGCTTTGGGGCTTCCTGTTCTTTGCCGAAGTGCCGCGATCGACCACCGTCATCGGTGCGGCTCTTATCATCGGCGCCGGCCTGTTCGCGCTCAACGCCAGCCGACGCCGGAGCAGCGGTCCGGCAATCCAACCGACCTGCGATCCCGCCTGACCGCAGTCAGGCCTTCTTCACGCGAAACAGGCGAGCGCCCGTTCGACACGCGCACGGATTTCGGCCAGCGTGAACGGCTTCTGCACGACGTCCAGAATGACGCCGTTCAATTCCTCGGCGCGCTCGCGCTGGTCGGCGTAGCCGGTCATCAGCAAGATCTTCGTCGCCGGGAAAAGCCTCACCGCCGCCTTGGCCATCTCGATGCCGTCCATTTCCGGCATGCGGATATCGGAGACGACAAGGTCGTAGCCGCCTCGCGCCGCGCGGATCAGGGCAAGCCCCTGCGCGCCGTCGGCGGCGATGTCGATCATATGCCCGGCGCGTTCGAGCGCACGGGCGGCGAGGGTGCGGACGGACTCATCGTCCTCGACGATCAGGAGCTTTGCCATGGAGAAATGTTTGGCGGGGAAAAGTTGACTTTTCCTGAACCGCAAGCGCGGTCAGGGAGAAATCCAAAGCGCCGCATCGAAGAGTTGCATCTTTCGGGATCGAGTTCCAGGGTGTGTTGAGATTCAGGTCAGGCCGAGTCGAAAACAGCGGGTTCCGAGAACCGGCCTACGCCGGCCGTAACCTTCATAGGGCGGAGGCGCTCATAAGGGGCTATGGCCGACGTAGGCCGGAGCGGAGCGTATTTTTGGGTACGTGAGCTGTTTGCAGGCCGGCATCACCTGAATATCAACACACCTCAGGCGTCGCCCTTGACGACGCCGACAAAGGGTAGTTCGCGAAAAGCGTGGGCGACATCCATGCCGTAGCCGACGACGAAATAATCGGGGCAGTCGAAGCCGACATAGTCGGCATTGAGTGCGGTCTGGCGGCGCATGCGCTTGTCGAGCAGCACGGCGATGGCGCAGCTTTTGGCGCCGCGCGACAGCATCAGGTCGCGGGTGAAGGACAGCGTCTTGCCGGATTCGAGAATGTCGTCGATCAACAGCACGTCGCGGCCGGCGACCTCATTGTCGATGTCGCGCAGCACCCTCACCTCGCCGCTTGTGGTGCCGGCGCCATAGCTGGAGATGAAGATGAACTCGACCTCGGGCGACAAGCCGACATCGTGCATGGCGCGGATGAGATCGGCGGCGAAGATAAACGATCCTTTCAGCACCGAAATCACCAGAAGGTCCTGAAAATCGTGCCCGGCGATCTCCTTGGCGAGTTCCAGGTTGCGGCGGGCAATCGCCGACGCCGAAAACAGAACCTCGATATCCTTGCCGCGCACGACTGGCATTGGCAGCCTTTCCAAGAAATATTCGCCTAGTTGGCGAAAGCGACCGAAACGGCCCTCACTCCGTTTCTAGGCACGTCGAGCCGGCTGGAAAAGCCAAATCTTTCACCGGGCGCCAGCGAACGGCTGGAAGTTGACAGCGTGTAGCGGGTGATGTGCCCATCCTTGCCGGTGACCCGGATCTCCAGCGGCGGCAGTGGCGACGGGCCAGCGCCGTCGTTCGCGGCCTCGCCGTCGACGAACAGGACAGGTCTCAGTCCGGACGCATCGACACGCGAAGTGACGCCTGAAATGCTGAATGCATCGCCCGTTTCCGGTGCAGCGAGAAGAAGCGGCGCCTGGCGCACCAGCGCGTGCCCGCCCGAAACCCAGAAGGCTGCAAACGCGACACTGAGGCCGGCGATCCAGAAGATCGGCCCGCCGCGCGACGCTCGCGGCCGTTCCATCGCGGCTTCGGGTTTGCGCAGCATGTCCATGCCTTCGATCGATGGCGCGGCGATCAGGCGAGAAAGCGGCGGTGAAAGGTCGATACCGGCGGTGAGGCGCGGCAGCACCTGGTAGTCGGCATCGACAATGTCATCGGCTGGGCCACGCATGATGCGTTCCGGTGCGGCAGCCGCGGTCATGATTTCGCCGGAAATCGGGCGCGCGGTTCGATCCTCAGCCATACGGCCCCAGCACTACAGCACCTGTTCGCTCTTCGTTTCTTTTGCGTAAACGGAAATGGTTAACGCTTCCCCCACCGGAGTCCCTTGTGACGCGCCCAAAAAACTCCGGAATTAACCGCCGGTTAACCATGCCGGCCGATGGTCTTTTCTCAGAGAAGGCTGGCTCGTCGCCACCGCAAGTTTCAGGTCGTCGAACGTGATCCGCTTCGAAAATGTCGGCCTCCGCTATGGCATGGGTCCGGAAATCCTCCGCGACATTTCCTTGCACATACCGGAGCGCTCCTTCCAGTTCCTGAGCGGCCCTTCGGGCGCCGGCAAGACGACGCTGCTTAGGCTTTTGTTCATGTCGCTCAAACCGACGCGCGGGCTGATCACCATCTTCGGCAAGGACCGCTCGCGCATCTCGCGCACGGAGCTGCCGCATCTGAGGCGGCGCATCGGCGTGGTGTTCCAGGACTTTCGCCTGCTCGACCACATGACGACCTATGAGAATGTGGCCTTGCCGCTGCGCGTGCGCGGGCGTGAGGAGGCGAGCTACCGCACCGACGTGACCGAGTTGCTGAAATGGGTCGGCCTCGGCGAGCGCATGCATGTGCTGCCGCCGGTGCTGTCGGGTGGTGAGAAGCAGCGCGCCGCGATCGCCAGGGCGCTGATCGAGCAGCCCGAGATCCTGCTCGCCGACGAGCCGACCGGCAATGTCGATCCGCCGCTGGCGCGGCGCCTGTTGCGGCTGTTCATCGAACTCAACCGGCTAGGCACCGCGGTGGTGATCGCAACGCACGACCTCGGCCTGATGGAACAGGTCGACGCGCGACGCATGATCCTGGCTGGCGGAAGGCTGGACATCTATGACTGACCTTTCCGGCGACCACGTCGAAGACCAACACGCCGAGCGGGCTCGGACGACGCCGCGCATTCAGCGCAAGATGGCACCGATCGTGCCGGCGCAGAACATCGCCGGCCGGGCGCTGGTCCTGGTCATCGCCATCATGACGTTCCTCTCCTGTCTGACTTTCGGTGCGGTGACGCTGGTGCGCGACACCGCCTCGGTCTGGGAGAACCAGATCTCGCGCGAGGCGACGATCCAGATCAAGCCCGTCGACGGCCTCGACATGGAGGCGGCACTTGCCCAGGCCTCGCAGATCGCCAGCGAATTTCCCGGCGTGAAGGCTACCCGGATCGTCGACCGCGATGCCACGGCGCGGCTTTTGGAGCCTTGGCTGGGTTCGGGCCTCAACATCGACGACCTGCCGGTGCCGCGTCTGATCATCGTCACCATAGACGAGAACAACCCGCCCGATTTTACGGCGATGCGCGCCGCGATCACGCCAAAGCTGCCGAGTGCCGCACTTGACGACCATCGCACCTGGGTCGACCGGCTGGTGGCCATGGCCCGTACCACGGTGACCATCGGCGTCGCCGTGCTGGCGCTGATGCTGTCGGCAACCGTGCTGACCGTGGTGTTCGCAACGCGCGGCGCCATGGCCGGAAACGGCCACATCATCGAGGTGCTGCATTTCGTCGGCGCCGAAGCGCGCTTCATCGCGCGCGAATTCCGCCAGCATTTTCTGGTCACCGGCATGAAGGGAGCAGCCGCCGGAGGTGCGGCGGCGGTGCTCGTCTTCATCGTCTTTTCATGGTGGTCGTCGCGCAATATGGCGACGCCTCAGGCCGATCAGGCGACCGCCCTGTTCGGCAATTTCGCCATCGGTTCAGCAGGCTATCTCGGCGTCGCCCTGATGGTGCTGGTCATCGGCGTGCTGACGGCGGCAACCTCTCATGTCACCGTCGTCACCTATCTCAACGACATCGATGTCCGCCAACCGGACGCGGGGTGATCACGGATAGAGAATTAGCGTAACGTAATGTGTGCTTTTTCACCTACTAAACGCCGTATTTCGGGGTTAACGATAAGATGATGGACGCGCGCGACTCGACCGGAACCGCTGGACAGTTGCCCTTGGTGATTACGCGTTCCCGTGAGCGCGCCAAGTCCAGCCGATTGGTCGGCGCGTTACGCATCTCCGCTCTTTTTCTGCTCCTGCTGGCAACGCTGTTTGCCGGCGGTTTCGGCTGGTTCGCCAGCACCGTCAGCCATCTCACGACGCCCGCCAATCCGGCAAAGGCCGATGCCATCATCGTGCTGACCGGCGGCCACTCGCGTCTCGACGCCGCTATGGGCCTGCTTGCCTCCGGGAAGGGCGAGCGGCTGCTGATCAGCGGCGTGCATCCTTCCGCCAGCCGCCGCCAGCTTCAGGTCGCAACCCGCGGCGACAAGAGATTGTTTTCCTGCTGCGTCGACATCGACCGCGCCGCGCTCGACACGATCGGCAATGCCGAGGAAAGCGCCAAATGGGTGGAGGACCATGCCTATGGCACCGTGATCCTCGTCACCAACAACTATCACATGCCGCGCAGCCTGCTGGAAATGGGCCGGCTGCTGCGCAACGCCAAGCTCGAGCCCTATCCGGTGGTCAACAGCAATCTTGGCAATGGCGGCTGGCTGATCAAGCCCAGAGCCTTGCGCGTGCTGTTCACCGAATACAACAAATATCTGCTGGCGCTGGCGCGCGGCATCGTGCCGGTGAAGCCAACGCCAACCGGCATCGCGCTCGCAGAAATTTCGACAGCAGAAGACTGAGCAGTCTGCGCATCGTGCCTCATCCACGCAGGCGCGCGATCTCCTGTTCGAGCCATTCGATACGCTTGTCCCGCTCGGCCAGCGCCGCCGCCACATCAGCGGCTTCGAAACGCTGCGGAATGTGCTGCGGGCAATTGGAATCCCAGGCCGAAACCGTAAACAGGATGATTTGCTCGGGGCGCGCCTTGTAGCCTTCCGGCATCAGCTTCGCCATCAGTTCAGGGTCGTCCTCGACGACACGCGCGCTGCCCCAGATCTTGATGCGCTGCCGGTGGGCATAGTCGATCAGGAACAGGAAAGCGCGGGGGTTGTCGTCGAGATTGCCCTGGGTGATGAATTGCCTGTTGCCGGAGAAATCCGTGAAGCCGATCGTCCGCTCGTCGAGCACCTTGAGGAAGCCGGCCGGCCCGCCGCGATGCTGGATGTAGGGCTGGCCGTCACCATTGGCCGTCGACAGGAAGACGCTGGTCTGCGCCTCGATGAAGGCGGCGAGATCGGGCGTGATATCAGCTTGCCAGCCGCCACGCTCCTCAACACGGGCATAGGCATCACGTGAGCCTTTGCGGGCCTGGATCGCCTTGACGGTTGGCGTAAAGGCGACATCGCTGGTGAAGACGTGAGCGTTCATGGAAAGCCTCCTTCAAAGGCCGAGTTCCGTCAGAGACGGATGGTCGTCCGGCCGGCGGCCGAGCGGCCAATGATATTTGCGGTCGGCCTCGCGGATCGGCAGGTCGTTGATGCTGGCGATGCGCAAGCGCATCAATCCATGTTCGTCGAACTCCCAGTTCTCGTTGCCGTAGCTGCGAAACCACGAGCCGCTGTCGTCGTGCCATTCATAAGCGAAACGCACGGCGATACGATTGTCGCGGAAGGCCCAGACCTCCTTGATGAGCCGGTAGTCGCGTTCGCGACCCCATTTGCGTGTGAGGAAGGTCTGGATGGCATCGCGCCCTTGCAGGAACTCGGCCCGGTTGCGCCAGCGACTGTCGATTGTGTACGCAAGCGCGACCCGTGCCGGATCACGGGAGTTCCAGGCATCCTCCGCCATGCGTGCCTTCTGTGCGGCGGTCTCGGCGGTGAATGGCGGGAGCGGCGGGCGGCTTTCAGCCATGGGAACTCCTTGCGATGGGCTCACGGTTGCTGAATTCAAGCTGCCCTGCGGGCAGAAACGACCGGAAAGTCGATCTCCGTCCTGGCAACCTCATTGATATAATTGGTCCAGACATTGAGAGCGACATGCTGGACGATCTCGATAATCTGCGCATCGTCGTAGCCTGCGAGCCTGACGGCGCTGAGATCCTCGTCATCGATATGTCCACGGTCGCGCGCAATCTTAGCGGCGAAACGCACCGCTGCGGCGGCCTTGGGGTCGTTGGACCCACCGCCGCGATTGGCGACCATCTCGGCATCGTCAAGCTTGGCGAGGTTCTTGCCGAGATAGGTGTGGGCGGAAAGGCAGTAGCTGCAGCCATTGATCTCGGCGACCGCCAGAGCGATGCGCTCGCGCGTCGGCGCGGGAAGGCGGCCCTTGGCAAGCGCTCCGGACAGACTGAGATAGCCTTCCAGCGCAGCCGGGCTATTGGAAATGAGCCTGAAGAGATTTGGGACAACGCCGAGTTGCTTCTCGACGGCATGCAACATCGGCTGCGACGCAGCAGGCGCGGCCTCTATGGACGCAGGTGTAGAGATACGGGGCATGGGCATTTCCTTCTCATCGATCAGCTTCGCCACCAAACATGCCCCCTTCCATGTTTCGGATGTAGGTGTCATATTTGCAATTGATCCTTCCATTTTTCGGGAGAACCATGGATCGCCTCGAGGCCATGTCGCTTTTCGTCGCCGCGGTGGAGGCCGGCAGCCTTTCGGCCGCCGGACGCCGTTTCGACATCCCACTTGCAACGGTCAGCCGCAAGGTCTCCGACCTGGAGCGGCATCTGAAGACGCGTCTCCTGAACCGCTCGACGCGGCAGCTGACGCTGACCGACGCGGGTTACGCCTACCTCGCTGCCTGCCGTCGCATTCTCGACGAGGTCGGCGAGGCCGAGCGGACCGCCGCCGGCGAATACATCGCCCCGACGGGCGAACTGATCATCACCGCACCGATCGTCTTTGGCCGCCTGCATGTGCTGCCGGTCGTCACCGGCTTCCTCGCCGCCTACCCCGACGTGGCTATCCGCCTGATGCTCGCAGACCGGATAACCCAGTTGAGCGAGGAGCACATCGATCTCGCCGTCCGCATAGGCGAGCTTCCCGACTCGAGTCTGGTGGCCACCCGCATCGGCTCGATCCGGCGCGTTGTTTGCGCGAGCCCGGCCTATCTGGCCGAGCACGGCATGCCGGAGACCCCGAGAGACCTCGCGGCACATAGCTGCATCACCTTCGAGGGGCTCACCGCTCCCGCGGCATGGACTTTTGCCACCGGCAAGACCGAGCTCGCTGTTCCGATCCGCTCACGGCTTCGGGTCAACACCGCGGAAGCGGCGGTCGATGCCGCGGTTGCCGGCGCCGGGATGACGAGGGTGCTTTCCTACCAGATCACAGCTGCGGTGCGGGCGGGCACACTCCGCGCCGTGCTGCAGGCATTCGAGCCGCAGCCATGGCCGGTCAGTCTCGTGCATGCCGGCCAGGGTCTGCTGCCGGTGAAACTGCGTGCGTTCCTCGATTTCGCCGCCCCACGCCTGAAGAAGCGGCTGGTGCAAGCGACGTGGCAGGCCTGACGAGCGGATAGCGCTCATCAAATCGGATCGATATCCGTCCTCGCACCGTTTCCTTTTTGCCCGCGCTTGGTGTAACCAACGCACACCTCCTCACCGGGCGCTTCCCACATGCTCCAAATCCGCTCGCTGGCGTTCAATCTCGTCTTCTACGTCAATCTGATCGCCCAGATGATCCTCTGGACCCCGTACTATTTCCTGTCGCCGCGCCACTGGGCCTGGTTCGTGCCGAAATTCTGGTCGCGCACATGCATGTGGCTCTACGACAAGATCGCCGGCACCAAAAGCGAGATCACCGGCCAGGAAAACCTGCCCGAGGGATCCTTTATCCTGGCGCCGAAGCACCAGTCCTTCTGGGATGCGATCGCCTTCTTCCCCTTCCTGCAGGATCCGCTCTACATCCTGAAGCGGGAACTGACCTGGATCCCGTTCTTCGGCTGGTACATCTTGAAAATGCGGATGATCCCGGTCGACCGCGGCAGCCGCTCGAAAGCACTGAAGGCAGTCGTCGCCGCGACCAGGCAGGAACTGGCGCGCAATCCCCGCCAGCTGATCATCTATCCCGAGGGCACGCGCCGGGCGCCGGGTGACGAGCCGGCCTATAAATACGGCATCGTCGAAATCTATGCGCAGCTTGGCGTCCCGGTGGTGCCGGTCGCCCATGTCGCCGGCCTCTACTGGCCGCGCCGGAAATTCCTGCGTTATCCCGGCACGATCAAGGCCCGCTTCCTGCCGGCGATTCCGCCGGGCCTCGGCAAGGAGGAATTCATGGAACGGCTAATCGGCGAGACGGAAGCCGCCTGCGACCAGTTGCTTGTCGAGGCGTCCCGTGCGCCGAACCCGCCGCCCATGCCGCCGACGGCGGTGAAGCGGCTGAGGGAACTGACCTCCGATACCCCGGCCTGAACCCCTTGCCTGATCGATAGGTCCCCCTAGGGAACCACGGCCAGCACCGTGGCCAAAACCAGCGTCGCCGCGAACGTCAGATTGATGATCCGCGAGACCAGCGGTTTGCGCAGGAAGCGCGCAAACGCTGCCCCGGCGAGAAGCCACAGAGCATGGATAGCGACGGCGCAGCCTGCCAACGATCTTCGCGACCGGCGTTGCCCTCAATCTCGGCAATCCGAAAATGCCGCTGTTTTATATCGGCATCGATGAGGTTGATGGCAGGCGTCGGCTAGGCTGCCAGATAGCTGGCTGCGCATCTGGATAGCGGCGGCCCTTGTCGCACGATGGCAATTTTACTATGTTGATAGCATCGCCATCAATTACCCGGAAAAGCTATCAGATGCCCGCCGTCACCATTCGTAACCTGTCCGAGGAAGCACACCGCGCCCTCAAGGTGCGCGCGGCCCATCATGGTCGTAGCACCGAGGCCGAAATACGCGACATTCTGGAAGCGGCGGTTCGCCCCGCCAACCGCATTCGTATCGGCTCCGCCTTGTCGGCGTTGAGCCGCGACGCCGGGCTGACCAATGCCGATTTCGAGGCGCTGGAAGAGGGCTGCGACAGGACGCCCGCCACGCCGATGAGCTTCGAATGATCGTTCTGGACACGAATGTCGTCTCCGAGGCGATGAAGCCAGAGCCGGCCCCCATCGTTCGCGGCTGGCTGGACGAGCAGGCTGCTGAAACCCTCTATCTCTCCAGCGTGACCATCGCCGAACTGCTGTTCGGCACCGGTGCGCTACCTGATGGGCGACGCAAGCAGAAGCTCGCGACGACGCTAGACGGGCTTCTCGGCCTCTTCGACGGCAGAATCCTCCCTTTCGATACAGATGCCGCCCGTCATTATGCCGACCTGGCCGTCGCAGCCCACAACGCGGGCAAGGGTTTTCCCACGCCCAACGGATATATCGCGGCCATCGCGACGGCCCACGGCTTCGCGGTTGCGACCCGCGACGCCAGTGCCTTCATTGCGGCAGGCGTCCCGGTGATTGACCCTTGGAAGCCCGGACACTGAGGGCCGCGTTTTGACGATGGAAACCACGATCCTATTGCTGCTGATCGGCTTCGGGGCCGGTTTTTACATCCGGGGCCTGCGTGCAAGGACCGAAGCCGCGAACACGAAAACGCCACGCCGATGCGCTCGATCAACAGATCGGCACACTCCAGCGCGAGATCGTCGCGATGCACAACACCGGATCCCGAAGACTGGGCGAGGTTGCCCGCCGCAAGCGCTTCTTCGAGGAAAACGACATTTCTGACGTCGAGGAAGGGGCAGGACCATGAGTTGGGACCGTTGCGGCCAACTTCTGACGGAACGGTGCTGTCAACGCCGGGAAGCCGGAAGCTACACCAGCCTGATCGAGGCCGAGGATGGCGAAGATCACAACCTAATCTGGTCCCGCCGCAACGGCGACTGAGGCCAGAACCTCAGGAAGTCCTGCTCGGCCGAGCGGTCTGGCTTCCGATACCCCCGGCCTGACCGGCAAAGATGCTTACCGAACCACGGCCAGCACCGTGGCCAAAACCAGTGTCGCTGCGAACGTCAGATTGATGATTCGCGAAGCCAGCGGCTTGCGCAGGAAGCGCGCAAACGCTGCCCCGGCGAGAAGCCACAGAGCATGGATGGCGACGATCATCACGGCAAGGACCGCCAGCTTGAGCCCTGCGTCGAGCTCACTGGCGGATGACGTGCCGGCGAATACGGCGGCAATCGCCACATAGGCTTTTGGGTTCGCGACAGCCAGAAGAAACCCGCCCAGGAACGTGGGAAGTGCCGCCCCGCCGGCACGCGCCGCCACAGGCGGAGCCGTTGCTATCTTGAATGCGAGGTAGAGGATGTAGGCTGCGGATGCCACAGCCAGGAGCGGTGCGAGGTTCGGCACGGAAGCAAGCATGGCCGTGATGCCCGTCGCCACGACCAGAAGCACGGCGACCGTGCCAAGAACAATGCCTGAGGCGTAGCGGAGCGAATCGCGCAGACCAAAGGCGGCACCAACCGCGGTGACGCTTATCGTCGCCGGCCCCGGACTGCCCATGACGACCGCCGATGCCAGGACAAGCGAGAGCAATTGCTGCCATAGGTACGGATGGGAAAAAACCTGTCCGGCCATTGGATACCAGTATCCTACCGCGATGGGTCCGATGGTAGGGTAGGCAGATCAGGGGGTCTTGAACGATTGTGCGGGAAGCCCTCCGGCGCAGACCGCGCACGCGGTTGGCTGCTGTCTGAGCAGCCAACCGCTTCGCACAGCTTCTACACACTCGCGCTGTCGAGTTCGGCGATGTCGTCCGCACTGAGCTTCAGCGATGCGGCGCGGACGAGGCTGTCGACCTGGTCCAGCGTCGTGGCGCTGGCGATCGGCGCCGTGGCGCCGGGCCGCGCGATCACCCAGGCAAGCGCCACTTCCGCCTGCTTGGCCAAGTGGCGCGCCGACACGGCGTCGAGTGCTGCCAGGATGCGCATGCCGCGCGCATTGAGGTAGTCCTTCGCGTCGTCGCCACGCGCGCTTTTGCCGAGATCGGCATCGCTGCGGTACTTGCCGCTCAAAAACCCCTTGGCGAGGCTGAAATAGGTGATGACGCCGATATCCTCGGCCATGCACAGATCGCGGAGCGGCCCGTCGAAGGAGGCGCGATCGTAGAGATTGTATTCCGGCTGCAGCACCGCATAGCGCGGCAGGCCGCGCAGGCTTGCCACATCGAGCGCGGCGCGCAACTGGCCGGCATCGAGATTGGAGGCGCCGACGTGGCGGATCTTGCCTTTGGCGAGCAGCATCTGGTAGGCACCAAGCGTTTCCTCGTAGGGGATGGTCGGATCCGGCCAGTGCGACAGATAGAGATCGACGACATCGGTCTGCAGCCGCCTCAGCGACGCATCGATGGCCTTTTCGATATAGGCGGCGGAGAGGTCTTTCCTGCCCTGCCCCATATCCGACCCGACCTTGGTGACAACCACGACTTCGTCGCGGTTGCCACGGCTCTTCATCCATTTGCCGATGATGATTTCGGATTCGCCGCCCTCGTTGCCGGGCACCCAGCGCGAATAGGAATCGGCAGTGTCGATGGCGTTGAGGCCCGCGCCGACGAACCGGTCGAGCAGGTCGAAAGAAGTTTTCTCGTCGGCCGTCCAGCCGAAGACGTTGCCGCCCAAAACCAGCGGCGCGATGGACAGGTCGGTTTGACCGAGACGACGTTTCTGCAAGACTGATCTCCGTGGGGAATGGAAGGAACGGGCGAAAAGCCCTCGCCTAACCTAGGTCTTACCGCGCCGAGGTCAAAGGCCTGGCCGTCCTTTCGGGCGGACCAGTGCTTCACAAGGCCGCGACGCGCCGCGCTCCGCGTTCCAGCCGATGTCTACTGGCTCTGGCGCCGGTATTCGCCAGGCGGCAGTCCGACCATGCGGTTGAAAAGCCGGCTGAATGACGCCGTATCCCGGTATCCGACCTGGTAACATATCTCCGCGATGCCGAGCTTGGTGCTTTCAAGAAGTGTTTTCGCGACCTCGAGGCGCCGGTCTTGAATCCATCGGCCGGGAGTG
Organism: Mesorhizobium sp. M9A.F.Ca.ET.002.03.1.2; assembly: GCF_003952365.1. Classification (NCBI taxonomy): domain Bacteria; kingdom Pseudomonadati; phylum Pseudomonadota; class Alphaproteobacteria; order Hyphomicrobiales; family Phyllobacteriaceae; genus Mesorhizobium; species Mesorhizobium sp. M9A.F.Ca.ET.002.03.1.2. The sequence continues at coordinate 758,372 of NZ_CP034443.1, forward strand.
GTGTGCAATTCATCGGAAAACCGGCGCGCCAACGTTCGCGGCGACAGGCCGAGCTGCGCTCCAAGGAAGGCAAGGTCAAGCGCTCCGAGCTGTTTTCTGGACAGGGCTTCGAGCCTGTCGCGGAACGGCTCTTGCGAAGGCAGCAGATCGGTGAGCGGGAACTCGTAGGGCGTCTGGATCTGCCGCGACGGCGGCAGCACCAGCAGTTTGCGAACCAGGCGCTCCTCTTTAGCGAAGCCGAGATCCCTGAGCAGCGCCTTGCCAAGCTCCAGGCCTGAAAAACCACCGCCGCAAGTGTAGATCCGCCCGTCCCCGATCAGGACACGTGAAGCGTCCCAACGCACTTTCGGAAAGCGGCGCTGAGCATCCGCCTTCAGCCACCAGGAGATCGTCGCGCGTTTTCGGTCAAGAAGACCGGCATCAGCCAAGAAATAACCGGCCCCGCAATGCGCGGCGACGATGGCGCCGTCGCGTTGCGCGCTTGCGATAAGCGGCGCGGCGTGGCGGCTCTCTTCCTCCAGCGCGGCAACAAGCTCCGGGATTTGCATGCCGGGCATGGCCAGGAGGATCAGCAGGTCCATGCGCTGCGAGGGTTCGTGTCTGGTGTGAAAGGAAATTCCAGGCGTCGTCGTGGCGTCGGCCTGCCGCGCCACGAATTCGAAGGAAATCGCCGGCGCGCCGCGAATGATGTTCACCAGCTCGAACATTTCGACAAGCGTCGCGGCAACGGCCGAATAGAAGGTCGACGGCAGCCAGATCACGGCGTGGAGGGGGCGGTTGTCCAAGATCACATCCTTCGAACAGGCAATATGGCAATTTTAGCATATAGATTGTCAAATCTGCCAATTCCGATTTGTGCCGGCGGCCTTAGGTTCCGCGATGCCGATGAAAACGTCGGTGCAAGCAATCTGGTCACGTCCAGGCTGCTTGCCCCAGATCGCCCGTTATTGGAGACCGCCATGAAAGCAATCGTGTTCGACGCAATCGGCTCCCCGCGGGACGTGCTCTATCTGGACGACGTTCCCGTTCCGCGAATTGGCGACGGCGAGGTGCTGGTCAGGATGGTCTCCGCCTCGGTCAATCCTGGCGACTTTCTGTTCATCCAGAACCTCTATCCCGAACCGAAGAAGCCGCATTTTCCCCGGCAGATCGCCGGAAACCATGGCGCCGGCATTGTCGAGGCCGTGGGCGCGAACGTCGCCTTGAACCCGGGCACGCTCGTCGCATTCAGCTACTACAACAGCTGGGCCGAATATGCGGCCGTTCCGGCCGAATGGCTGATCCCGCTGCCCGCCGACTATCCGGTCGAACGTGCCGGGCAGATGGTGAACCCCATCACCGCCTGGGACCTGCTGGCGGATTCCCGTGTGCAGCCCGGACAGTGGCTGGCCGTCACGGCCGGCTATTCGTCGGTTTCGACGATGGTAATGCAATTCGCCCAACGGCGCGGCATCAACGTGATCGCGCTGGTGCGACGCGCTTACAACAGGCTGGACCTGAAGGCGCTTGGTGCCACAGCCATCCTCGATCTGTCGGGTTTGACGGTCGGCATAAGGGAAGCGGTCATGGACATGACCGACGGCGCCGAGCTGAACGGGATCATCGATAATGTCGGCGGCCCCGCCAGTGGCGAATTGATCCGCACCCTCGCGATGGGCGGTCAGATGATCATCAATGGCGGTATGAGCACCGAGCGTTTCGAACTGCACAATTTCGACGTGCTGCTGAGCGGCGTCGAGATCAGGGCAAATATCTACCGCTACTTCTTTTCGCCGCCTGTCGAAGCCGACCGACCAGTGTTGCACGAGATTGTCGACATCTTCGGCCAATCCGATTTCCATGTCCCTGTCGGCGGCATCCATCCGCTGGCGGAGTTCGAGCTCGCTGTGACAAACAGTCTGGATCGCGCGGATCTCGGAAAGCAGATTTTCAGGATGTAGCTGGGCAACAAGAGATCACGATCCGATCCGTTTCGCCACCTCTTCCAGCCAGTGATCGCGGATCCCCAGCGCCTCGAGGTGCTCCAGCGTGCTGGACACGTAGTCCTCGTTCTTTCCCGACAGGCCGACGGCGCCGCGAACGACGGTCGCCGCATCGGCCGCATCGAGCGCGCCGGCATATTGCTCGTGGCTACGGTCGACGACATAGGCGACCGCCAAGGCCATCTCGCACCCACCCTTATCGTCACCGTCGAGGCGAATGCTAAGCATGCGCTCGACATAGACATTGGTGACCAGCTCGCGCTCGCGCAGATAGGTGATGACCTCGTTGCGCAGATCGCCGGGAACGCGGAAAGCCAGCCCGATGCAGGAGCCGCCACGATCGAGGCCGAGCACCAGGCCGGGCCGTTCGCGCGTGCCGCGATGCACGAACGAGTAAACGCACAGCGACCGGCGGTAGCCGTGAAGGCGGGCGCGGCGCGTCTCGACATGCGCGAATCCCGGCCGCCAGATCAGCGAACCGTAGCCAAAAACCCAAAAATCGCCCATATCGCCAAGCCTGATTGCAGCACCGCACCGGAATCGGTGTTTTCTTCGACCCGCCTCCGTCTATCTGTTGTTGCCGGAAACGACAGCCCGCCCGCAACACTCGCGTTAACGAAAGCTGCAGCATGACGTCAAGTGACGAGCGCCCGCCGAATTTTCGCCGCCGCCTCCTCTGGCTTGGCGCTTTCATCGTGGTGCTGTTCGGCCTCTACAGCGCCGGCTGGTTCTACCTGGCAGACAAGGTCAAGAGCGAAGCCGACAAAGCAGTGGCCGAGCTCAACGGCAATGGCATCGAGGCGGACTGCGCCAATCTCACGATCAGCGGCTATCCGCTGAGCTTCGCCGTCTCCTGCGACAGTCTGGCTTATCAGGACGACACCAGGAACGTCGCCGCCTCGCTCGGCAGCCTCAACGCAGTCACGCACGTCACCCAGATCCTGTCGCCTGGCGCCGACCTGCGGGGGCCGCTCAGGACCTCCGTTCCGGGGATGGCGCCGCTGTGGATCGACTGGGACACGCTGCGAGCGAACGTGAAACTGTCCTGGCCGCTGCCCCGGCGCGTTTCACTGGAGGCCGAGGGCCTGTCCGCCCAGACCGATCCGGCGGACGGCACAGACCCGGTCGAGCTGTTCAGCGCCGGGACGGCGGCCGGACAGCTGCATCCGAATGGCCAGGACATCGACTATGCCGGGAGTTTTACCGATCTCGAAATCGACCCGCAGGCGATCGATGGCCGCGTGTTGCCGCCGCTCGACGGCGGCGGCGATGTGACGCTGAAGAACGGCGTGGCGCTGATCAAGACCCAGCCAAGGAGCCTGCGCGGCCAGGCTGTCGACATCGGCAAGCTCGATCTGTCGTCGGGAACCGCGCGCATCACCGTTTCCGGCCCGGTGTCGGTCGATGCCGACGGGCTGATCGACGCTGATCTGATGATCAAGCTCAGCGACCCGAAGGCCGTTGCGGCAATTCTCGGCAAGGCCATCCCCGAGCAGAAGAGCCAGATCAAAACGGGCTTTTCCGGATTGGCGCTGCTTGGCAACGAACCGTCGATGCCCCTCAAGATCGTCAAGGGCAAGGCCTCGCTCGGTTTCATCCCGCTGGGCAAGATCAAGCCGGTCGATTAAACCATGATCCCGAACGTTCGGTTCGGAAAAGATCATGGTCAAACAGGAAGATAGATGAACAGCCCGGTGAAGCTCCTCAGTGTTGGCGCGCTGACGCTCGATACGATCCTTCGCGTCGACACGCTTCCGACACATCAGGGCAAGTTCATCGCGTCCGACGGCCTCCAGATCGCCTCGGGCATGGCTTCGAGCGCGGCCTGCGCCGCACGCCGCCTCGGCGCCGAAGTGTCGCTGTGGGCAAGCGCAGGGGATGACGCCGTCGGCGATCAACTGGTCGCCGGGATCGAGGCCGAAGGCGTGGATTGCAGCCTTGTCCGGCGCGTCACCGGTGCGCGGTCGGCGCTGTCGGCCATCCTGATCGACACGCATGGCGAGCGCATCATCGTTCCTTTCTATGACAAGCTCGCCCAGGCCGCCCCCGGGGCGCTCCCAACCCAAGACCTCTCGGCATTCGACGCCGTCCTGGTCGACGTGCGTTGGCCAGGTGCAGCGGCTTTGGCCCTGGCGGCGGCGCGCGCAATCGGCCGTCCGGCCATACTGGACGCCGACACCGCGCCACGGGACGTGCTGGAACGCCTGTTTCCGCTGGCCTCGCACATCGTCGCATCGGAGCCGGCGGCGTTCATCCTCTGCGGCGAGGAGCGAGGTCCGCAAAAGGCCTGTGAAGCGCTGGCCAGGCGCACCGATGCTTTCGTCGCCGTGACGGGCGGCGCGGCAGGAAGCTGGTGGTTCGACCGCTCGGTGGGCTCCGTGCGCCATGTCGCGGCGCCGAGGATCAAGGCCGTGGATACGCTTGCCGCCGGCGACGTGTTTCACGGCGCCTTCGCCGTCGGACTGGCGGAAGCCATGCCGATCGAACGGGCATTGCGGTTTGCCAGCGCCGCCGCCGCGCTCAAATGCCTGCGCTTCGGCGGCAGGCTGGGCGCACCGGACAGGGCCGAGACGTTGGCAATGATGGCGGCTCACTGGCCGGCCTGAGAGAGCCTATCCCTTGGCCGGGTGCTCGACCGCCTGCCGGCCGAAATCCGGCACGTCGATGTCCTGGCCGGCCTCGATGATCGAGCGGCGGACGGCGCGGGTGCGGGTGAACAGGTCGAACAGCTTTTCGCCGTCGCCCCAGCGGATCGCCCGCTGCAGCGAGGCCAGATCTTCCGAGAACCGCGCCAGCATTTCGAGGATGGCGTCCTTGTTGTGCAGGCAGACGTCCCGCCACATGGTCGGGTCGGAAGCGGCAAGGCGGGTGAAGTCACGAAAGCCGGAGGCCGAATATTTGATGACCTCGGACTTGGTCACCGACTGCAGATCGTCGGCGGTGCCGACGATGTTGTAGGCGATGATGTGCGGCAGATGCGAGACGATGGCCAGCGTCATGTCGTGATGTTGGGGATCCATCGTGTCGATGTTGGAGCCGCAGCGGCGCCAGAATTCCGAGAGCTTTTCCAGCGCCGCCGGATCGGTGCCGGGCAATGGCGTGAAGATGCACCAGCGGTTTTCGAACAGCTCGGCAAAGCCGGCATCCGGACCCGATTTTTCAGTGCCGGCCAGCGGATGGCCGGGAATGAAATGCACGCCATCAGGCACATGCGGCTCAATCTGCGCAATGACCGACGCCTTGGTCGAGCCGACATCGGTGAGGATGGCGCCCTGCTTCAGCGCCGGTGCGATTTCCTCGGCGACCTCGCCCGAAGCGCCGACCGGCACCGAGACGATGACCAGGTCGGCATCGCGGACCGCCTCTTTCGCATCCATCGTGTAGGAGGTGCCGAGGTCCAGTTCGCTTGCCCGCGCCAGCGTCGCTTCGCTGCGCGTCGAGATGGCAACGTGGCGGGCAAGGCCTTCGCGGCGGATGACGCGGGCCAGCGACGAGCCGATCAGGCCAATGCCGACAAGCGCGATCTTTTCGAACATCGGTGATGTCATTGGTTCAGCTTTTCAAAAATGTCGTGAGGGCGGCGACAACGCCGCGATTGGCCTCTTCGGTGCCGATGCTCATGCGCAGTGCATTGGGGAAGCCGTAGCCGGAAACGCGCCGCAATATGTAGCCGCGCGCGGAGAGGTAATTGTCCGCAGCTTCAGCCGAATGCTTTTTGTCCTCGGGAAAGTGGATGAGGACGAAATTGCCGACACTCGGCGTCACCCGCAGCCCGAGCCTGGTCAATTCCTCGCTCACCCATGATAGCCAGGTCTCGTTATGCGCCACGCTGCGCTCGACATGGGCACGGTCGCGGATCGCGGCAATGCCGGCCTCGATCGCCGTCGCGTTGACGTTGAAGGGACCCCGCACCCGGTTGATCGCGTCAATGATATGCATCGGCGCGTACATCCAGCCGATCCGCGCGCCGCCAAGGCCGAGCTTGGAGAAGGTGCGGGTCATGACCACGTTTTCCGCGCCGGCCACAAGTTCGACGCCGGCTTCATAGTCGTTGCGGCGAACATATTCGGCATAGGCGGCATCCAGCACCAGAAGCACGTTTCGGGGCAGGCCGGCATGCAGGCGGCGCACCTCCTGGAACGGCAGATAGGTGCCGGTCGGGTTGTTGGGATTGGCAAGGAAAATGATCCTGGTACGCGGCGTCACAGCAGCGAGGACCGCATCGACGTCGGCGCGTTCGTCGGTTTCCTTGACCGACACCGGGACAGCACCTGCCGACTGGATGTAGATCTTGTAGACCATGAAGCCGTGCTCGGTGATGACAGCTTCATCGCCGGGCGCGAGATAGGTCTGCGCAAGCAGGCCCAGAATTTCGTCGGAACCGTTGGAACAGATGATGTTCGCCGGATTGAGGCCATGCACCTCGGCGATCGCCTCGCGCAGGCGCCTGGCGGTGCCGTCGGGATATACGTCGAGTCTTGCCGCGACGTCGCGTGCGGCCTCTATCGCCTTCGGCGAGGGGCCGAGCGGGTTTTCGTTCGACGACAATTTGTGGACCTTGGCGACACCGGCCGGCGCCGTGCTTTTGCCCGGCACATAGGCCTCGATGTCCATGATCCCCGCGCGGGGCGTTGGACGTGCCTGATCCGATGCCTGGTTCATATTGCAAAAATCCGTCGAGAACGCTTCCGCTCGGAAGCCGCAGCGGAAATACAAGCCGTGGCCTGGAATGTCGAGAGGCGGCAATCATGGGTGAACGACTGGTCGTGTCGGCTGGCCGTTGACGCCGGGGCGCGCCGGTCCTAGAAGAGAGGCGAAATCCCGTGGTGATTTGGCCGGTCGGCTTGCAGCCACGTTAAACAACTCGCTAAAGGGCCGTTTGCATCCTGTAACCGGCTTTGCGAAGGCAACGCCGGTTTTTTGTTGTCCGTTGCCGGCCGGACAAACGCATCGGCCCGAAAATCGGTTCTGATTTTCGGAAAGCGCGATGGGTTAGTGTAAGAGGGACGCGATGGTCGCGCTGCGCGCTAAAAGAACCAACAACGAGGCCGACGAGCCGTCGAGCCCGGTGTTGCGTTTCGGTGCCGACAAGCCGCTCAAGCTCGACGCCGGCACGCTGCTGTCGCCGTTCCAGATCGCCTACAAGACCTACGGCACGCTCAACGAGGCCCGCTCCAACGCCATCCTCGTCTGCCATGCGCTGACCGGCGACCAGCATGTCGCCAGCACCAATCCAGTAACCGGCAAGCCTGGCTGGTGGGAAGTGCTGATCGGGCCCGGCAGGATCATCGACACCAGCCGCTTCTTCGTCATCTGTTCCAACGTCATCGGCGGCTGCCTCGGCTCCACCGGTCCCGCCTCGACCAATCCCGCCACCGGCAAGCCCTACGGGCTCGACCTGCCGATCATCACCATCCGCGACATGGTGCGGGCGCAGTTGATGCTGGTCGACCATTTCGGCATCGAAAAACTGTTCTCGGTGCTCGGCGGCTCGATGGGCGGCATGCAGGTGCTGCAATGGGCGTCGAGCTATCCGGAGCGCGTTTTCTCGGCGCTGCCGATCGCCACCGGCGCGCGCCATTCCTCGCAGAACATCGCCTTCCATGAGGTCGGCCGGCAAGCGGTGATGGCCGATCCGGACTGGCATGGCGGCAAATATTTCGAGCACGGCAAGCGCCCGGAAAAAGGGCTGGCGGTGGCGCGCATGGCCGCTCACATCACCTATCTGTCGGAGGCGGCCCTGCACCGGAAATTCGGCCGCAACCTGCAGGACCGTGAAGCGCTCACCTTCGGTTTCGACGCCGACTTCCAGATCGAGAGCTATCTGCGCCATCAGGGCATGACCTTCGTCGACCGCTTCGACGCCAACTCCTACCTCTACATGACCAGGGCGATGGACTATTTCGACCTCGCCGCCGACCATGGCGGCCGGCTGGCCGACGCCTTCGCCGGCAACAAGACCCGTTTTTGCCTGGTCTCCTTCACAAGCGACTGGCTGTTCCCGACCGAGGAGAGCCGCTCGGTCGTTCACGCACTGAACGCGGCCGGCGCCTCGGTGTCCTTCGTCGAGATCGAGACCGATCGCGGCCACGACGCCTTCCTGCTCGACGAGCCGGAGCTGTTTGCCGCCATCAACGGCTTCATCGCCTCGGCGGCGCGCGCCAGGGGGCTCAGCGCATGACCAGTAGCGGACTTTTCGGATCAGGATCATGCGCCAGGCATCGCCGCATGACCCCTAAAAGTTGCGGACTTTTCGGATCAGGATCATGCGCCAAGCATCGCCGCATGACCCCGAAGAGTTGCAGACTTTTCGGATCGGGATCATGCGTCACGCAAGAGGCGAGACCATGAGTGTCAACCATGCCCAGCGCGTCGACCTCGAAGTCGTCGCCGACCTCATCCCGGCGCAGTCGCGGGTGCTGGACGTCGGCTCCGGTGACGGGCTGCTGCTCGAATTGCTGCAGGCAACGAAGCAGGTCGACGGCCGCGGGATGGAACTGTCGCAGCGCGGCGTCAACGAATGCGTGGCGCGCGGCCTGTCGGTCATCCAGGGCGACGCCGACAAGGACCTCGAATTCTATCCCGACAAGGGTTTTGATTTCGTCGTCCTGTCGCAGACCTTGCAGGCGACCCGCAACCCGAAGCTGGTGCTCGACGAATTGCTCAGGATCGGCAAGCACGCCATCGTCTCCTTCCCCAATTTCGGCCACTGGCGGGTGCGCCTCTCGCTGTTCCTCGACGGTCGGATGCCGGTGACCAAGGACCTGCCCTATTCCTGGTACGACACGCCCAACATCCATTTCTGCACCATCCGCGACTTCGTCAATCTCTGCGACGAGCTCGGCGCAACGGTGGAAAAGGCAACCGCGCTCGACGCCAATGGCCAGAAGATCGGCCTGTCGATGCCATGGTGGTTCTGGAATTTCTTTGGCCAGCAAGCGGTGTTCCTGCTGAGGCGTTAGGATCTGCTCGCGGCCGATCCTATTCAAGAACGTCGGTGGCCTTGTGTGGATGCCTGACGCCGTCGACGAAGAACACATCGGACTGGGAATTCTCGGTGCGCAGCGGCAATATCTCTTGATAGGCGGGCGAGCGGTACCATCCGCGCGCCTGCCGCATGTCTGGAAACTCGATGATGACAAGGTGCCCCGGCCAGGTGTTCTCAACCAGCTCCACCTCGCTACCATGCACAATGAAGCGACCGCCAAACGGCTCCAGTGTCGCATCGATCTTCTGCAGGTATTTGACGATTTGCGGCCCCGGCGTGACCTGGCGCATATGGGCGACGGCATAGGCAGTCATGACTGTACTCCCTGGTGGTTCGAAGCCGGACTACCGGCTTGATGGAAGCAGTTTGCCGAGATGTTGCGCACTGGTCGATTACTCCTGAGGTAATGATACCGAATACAGGAACCGCCCCCTTCCCAGCAAAATCTTAGCGATCAAGCTCCGGGAAATACGGATCGGAGAAAAACCGACGGTCGCGCTCGCCTTGCAAACAGTCGACCGGTGCCGCCGCTTCGATCCGGATCGGCCCGGGATCGGCCCAAGGACCGGCAACACCGCTGACCTCGAGGACCAGCTTGCGGCGTATGGCGGTCACGAATTCGGAGGCGGCATAGACCGGCAGCACGAAGGAGCCGGGCCCGCCGGTAACGCACTGGGCATAATATTGGTCGAGATGGCTGAAGCTGGGCGACGGGCTGATCAGGATCGGCAGGCCGTTGATGACGATGCCGTTTGCCAACGCGGCGTCGCGCGTCGTGGTGACGGGCATCCCGATATTGTTGGGGCCATCGCCAGAGATGTCTATGACGCGGCGTTCGCTCTCAAAAGCGGTTCCATCGAAAAGCTCCGCGCCGAAGGCGAGCGCACCGGAAATCGAGGTGCCGCGAAAGCTCCTGAAAGGGCGGGCCTCGATCTTGTCGGCGAAAGCGTCGGCGCTCTCTGCACCGTCGACAACCTGCCAGGCAATGACCGCATCGTCGCGGACGGTGCCCGCCCATTCGAAATAGGCGAGCGCAATGCGGCCGGTCGCACCCAAACGCACTGCCTTGATGAAGTCGGGGTGGCGCAGCGCCTCGACGTAACCGGCGCGCTGCAGGGCGAATTCCCTTTCGTCCATCGAGTGCGAAATGTCGACCGCCAGCACCAGTTCGACATCCACGGCAATGGTATCGGCGGGCGCGGCCAGTGGTGCTGCCTGAGCGCAGGCAAGGCAGGCAAGCAGGCTAATGCATGTCGCCCAAAAGTGTGCAGCGGTTTTGGGATGCCGACATGGATAGAAACAAAGGCCTAAAGCGCGTCGCATGGCTCCCTTCAATGGGACGCGCTTTAAGCGCGTCAAGCACCGGTCTAACGCCGCGGACTTCCGAACGACGCCGGCAATATTTCGCTGCGATCACGGCGAAATAAAGCTTGGCTGCGTATGACCGGCTATTCCTCTTGATAGGCTGGGACGATGGCTGGGGGTGGCTCGATCGCGCCGGCCTTGACGCGGACTGGCTTGAGGGCCGGCCGGTCGACGTCTTTCACGATCGTCAATGAGCGCGGAAAGAATTCAATGTTGTGCTGGCCACGGCCGATATTGAGGATCGCAGCGCCGGCAAGACGCGCCTTCAGCATCGACAGCACCCGCCTCAGCGTCGCACCGTCGAACGTATCCAGAGCCTCGTCGATGATCACCCATTTTGGCTGTCGCAAGGCGAGCCGAGCAAAGGCGAGCAGGCGTTGCTCGTCTTCGCCCAGTTCACGCTCCCAGCGCGCGGAGCGGTCGAGCGAGGACGACAGGCGCTCGAGACCGACCTCGGCAAGCACCGCCGAGATCTCGGCATCGTCCGCCGTGGTCGCGCCGTCGGCATGGTTGAGCACCTCGCGCAGCGTGCCGAGCGGGAAATAGGGAGTGCGCGGAACGAAGGCGGGCACTGCTCCGGCCGGCATGCCGATACGCCCGCTTCCCCACGGCCACAGACCGGCAATGGCGCGAAAGAGCAGCGTCTTGCCGGCGCGCGGCTCTCCCGTGATCATGATGCGCTCGCCGGCGCGGATTTCGACATGCGGCTCGGCGAGTTTCGTGCATCCATCCGGCGACGCAACCTCGAGTGCCTCGAATGTCAGGCTACCGTTTGGGTTCTCGCCGAACGCGATGCGCCTTTCTGTGTGGTGAAGCACGTCGGTTTCGCCAAGCGCAATGCGGAAGTCGGCGACCCGCATCAGCGTGGCCCGCCAATCGGCGATGCCGCCGATATTGTTGATGAACCAGCGCAGCGACGAGTGGACCTGGTTGAAGGCCCCGACCGCCATCATCAGCCCGCCGAAGCTGATATCGCCGGCGAAATAGACCGGCGCCGCGACCAGAATCGGCGCAACGACAGTGATCCAGCCATAGGTATCGGTCACCCAGGAGAGATTGATCTGGGCGCTGTAGATGCGCCGCATGGCACCGAGCAGGGTGCCAAGGTCGAGCTCAAGCCGTCGCTTAGCGTCAGCCTCGCCATGCGCAAGCGCGATGGCATCGACATTCTCGTTGACGCGGACCACCGAGGACCGCAGCTCCGCTTCACGCGTATAGCGGTCGTTGTTGAAGCGGATGAGCGGCCGTCCGACCAGCCAGCTCAGCCAGGAGGCGGTGCCGGCATAAAGGATCGCGGCCCACACCATGTAGCCTGGAATGGCCAGAGAATAGCCGCCGATATGGAAAACGAAGCCCGAAGACAGCGACCACAAGACGCCGACGAAGGAAACAAGCAGAATGAGCGACTGCAGCAGGCCGATGCCGAGACCGGTGGAAAGATCGGAGAGATGCCCGGAATCCTGCTGCATGCGCTGGTCGGGGTTGACGCCGATGGCGCCGGCGTTGGCGAGCCGGAAGGCGCGGCTCGGCCGCATCCATTCGTCGATCAGGTCGAGCGTCAGCGCCTCACGCAGCTTCAGCCGGATCATCTGGTCGAGCCAGGTCTGGCCGATATTGAGCACCACAAGCCCGCCGGCTATTGCCGCAAAGACAACAAGCTGATGCAGGAAGCCCTGCATGTCGCGGCGTGCGATCGCGTCATAGAAAGGCTGATTCCAACGGTTGAGCAGAATCTGTCCGATCGAGGTTGCCACAATGACGGCCATGATGCCTATCGACATCCACAGCAGCGTCTTGCGAGCCGGCGAGGTGGTCAGCGCCAGCCGGATTGTCGCCAGCTGATCGCGCAGGCTGCTGGCCTCGACCGACGCGGCACCTGGCCGTGCGTTGGCCTTGTCGTCCGGATGATCAGCCATGAGCGAGATCCTTGCATTCGAAAGTGGTGCTAACCCCGGTCACAGGTTTCGACGGGCACACCCGAACCCTGTCTTCGACAGATAGGTGAGAAAGAGCGCAATTGCCTTCACGAACGCGTCACTCCGGCGGCCAAGGCGATCGTCTTGCTTAAGACGTCCGACTGAGTCTCGTGGCGCCATGCGGCGAGAGCACCGGCACGAAGACGCGGCGGGAGGCGCGCTGGGCGACCGGCACGCCCTGATAGAGCCGCTTCTGCGCCTCGACCACGATGACGCCGGAAAAGATCGGCCAGAACCTGCGGCCGGCGCGCTCCAGCACATTGTGGAACCGCATCATGAAGCGTCGCCGCGATGGCGGGAAGAACAGGGCATCGGACCAGGCCGCGGGCGTGAAGTTTGCTTCGCGCAGCAGTTCGGTGAGCTGGCCGCGCGAGAACGGTCGGCCGCTGCCGAAAGGCGTATGCTCGAAACGGGCCCAGACACCGCGCCGGTTGGGCACGACGATGACGACGCGGCCGGCGGGCGACAGCACCCGCCAGATTTCGTTTAGCGTCTCGCGCGGGTTCTCGGCATGTTCGAGCGAATGGACGAGCAGCATGCGGTCGATGGAGGCATCGACCAGCGGCAATTCCTCGTCGAAGACCAGCGCGGTCGCGGTCGGCCCCGTGGCCGGCCAGACCACCGCGCCTTGCGTCGCCGGCATGAAGGCAAAGACGCGCTCCGCGTCTGCGCCGAACCGCTCCAGCCACGGCAAGGTGTAACCGAGGCCGACCAGCCGCTCATTGGGCACGACAGCCCATATCGAGGACAACGCCATGGTGATCGAGCGTTCGGCCAATCGCCCGAGCGTGGTCGAATAGAAGGAACGGAGATCGACGATATCGGAATACATGCGCGCGACGGTATCTTCGATGCTGCTCAAGTTCAACAAAGGCGGATGACATCCGCGGGCAAGCGCCCTATGTCTGCGGCGACAAGGGGCCGACGAAGGAGAGAGAGACGCGATGCCGGTTGAAATCGAACAATTCATGTGCCGCAGCGACAATTTCGGCGTGCTGGTGCATGACCCGAAGAGCGGCCAGACCGCGATCATCGACGCGCCCGAGGAGGCGCCGATCCTGGCCGCGATCGAGCGTACCGGCTGGACGCCGACCATGATCCTGACCACCCATCACCATGTCGACCATGTCGAGGCCAATCTGGCGCTGAAGGAACGCTTCAAGCTGCGCATCGTCGGACCGGAGGCGGAAAAGGCGAAGATCCCCGGCATCGACGAAACCGTCGAGCAAGGTTCGGTCATCCACCTCGGCGACGAGAGGATCGACGTGATCGCCACGCCCGGCCACACGGCAGGCCATGTCTCCTATCATCTGCCGACGTCGAAAGTGGCGTTCACCGCCGATACGCTGTTTGCGCTCGGCTGCGGCCGGCTGTTCGAATGCAAGCCGCCGGTGATGTACGATTCGTTGAAAAAGCTCGCCGCACTTCCGGCCGAGACGGTCGTCTATTGCGGCCATGAATACACGCTCGCCAACGCCCGCTTCGCGCTGACCGTCGACCCGACCAATTCGGCGTTGAAGGAGCGCGCCGCGAAAATCGAGGCGCTGCGTGCCGATGGCAAGCCGACGCTGCCGACCACGATCGGCGAGGAACTGTCGACCAATCCGTTCCTGCGCTGGCACGATCCGGCAATCCGCAAGCATCTCGGCATGGAGAAAGCCTCCGACGCCGAAGTGTTCGCCGAGATCCGCAAGCGCAAGGACAATTTCTGACATTTGATGATCTGGAAACCATGAAGTTCTGGAGGCAATGACCAGTTCCGCCGAAATCATCGCCACGCTCGGCCTGAAACCGCATCCGGAAGGCGGCTGGTATGCCGAGACCTTCCGCGATGGCGCGGAGGGTGCGCGCGGCCATTCGACCGCGATCTATTTCCTTTTGGAGCAGGAGCAATTGTCGGCCTGGCACCGCGTCAAGGACGCGGCCGAGGTCTGGCATTTCTATGCCGGCGCCCCGCTGGCGCTGTCGATGCATCAGGAAGGCGGGCCGGTGATCGAGCAAGTGCTCGGCACGGCACTGGCCGCCGGCGAGCGGCCGCAGATCGTCGTGCCGGCAGGCTGGTGGCAGTCGGCACGCAGCCTGGGCGAGTGGACGCTGGTCGGCTGCACCGTGGCACCGGGCTTCGATTTCGCGGCCTTCGAGCTGGCCGCACCGGGCTGGAGCCCTAACCCAGCAGGAAGCCCAGCGTGATTGCCAACTGGGCGGCGTAATACAGCATCCAGACCGCGTAGCGCATCCAGACGCGGTGCAGCGAGATGGCGGGCAGCAGGAACTTTTCCGCGGCCAGCAGGCCGTCGGATGCCATGAACAAAACCGCACCGCCAATAACCCAAAGGCTGTTCAGGGTGAGCGCGGAAATGCCCATGGCGAGGATTGCCACGATATAGACGCCGACCGGAAGCCGTAAGGCGGGGCCGACACGGCGCCCGAGTGCAAAAAGCATAGCGAACGCGAAGACAACCATCGCCACGGCAATCGCCCCGCGCCACGGTTCGGCCGACAGCAGCCCGACCCCATCGCCGGAGCGCAGGAACAGCGCGACATACAGCACATGCGCAACGAGAAAGCTGGCCAGCGCGCCGAGAAAGGCCTTTTCGCCGTCGCGCGACAGCAAGGCATCACCGATGGCGCTGAGCGCCAGCGCCGCGACGAGCAGCCCAGGACCGCCCTGCAGCAGGACCAGCACGGCAAGCAATGCCACGGCCAGTGTCTTGACCGCCAAGCGTGCGAGGCTCGGTGGCATATCGAGGGTGAAGGCGTAGATCACCGCCGCCACCAGCGAAAACAGCAGCGTCGCATTGGCGTTGGCGTCGATGCCGCCGGGAAATGGCATCACGCCCCTGCCTCGCTCGTTGCCTGCTTGCGCAACAACAGCGATTTCGCCGCAAGGGCTGCCCCGCCGGTGATCAGCACGCAGGCGGCGAGGATGCGCAAGGACGGCTCGGCGAAGCCGGCGGCAATCAGCACCAGCGTCGACAGCAGCGGCGCGGCATAGCTCGCCGCGCCCAGCACCTGTATGTTGCCGCGCTTGACGCCGATGTCCCAGGCGTAGAAGGCCGCGCCCACCGGCATCAGCCCGAGGCCGAGCACGGCCAGCCACTGGCCGGCGCCGTCAGGCAGCACCGTCTCTTCCAGCACGAGATGGCAGATAAGCGAAAGCGCGGCCGTAGCAGCACAAAACCAGGTGACGATGCTGGTCGGCACCGACGGGAAGCGCCGTGACAGCAGCGAATAGGACGACCACAGCACCGCGCAGACGCCGGCCATCGCATAGCCGAAGGCGTAGCGCGCGTCGAAGGCTAGCCCGCCGCCCTTGGTGACGATCAGGAAAGTGCCGGCGAGGCCGAGCAGTGCTCCGGCGACATGGTTCCAGGCCAGCCGCTCGCCCGGCATCAGCGCCGATCCGAGCACGATCAGCAGCGGCCACAGATAAGCGATGAGGCTCGCCTCCACCGCCGGCGCATTGCGCAGCGCGGTGAAGTAGAAGAAGTGGTAGCCGAACAGGCCGGCAATGCCGATCACCCACACTTGGCGCGGTACCTTCTCGCTCCTGTCGGCGGCCGGCATGAACAGCCGCGCGACGAGCCCGACGCCGGTGCCGATCGTGAAGGTGATCGCCGAAAGCAGGAACGGCGGCACCGCACCCGAAGCATCCGTAAGCAGCGCCAGCAGCGCCCACATGGCGATCGCCGAGAAGCCGATCAGTGTTGCGCGCCCCATATCCGTCGGCCTCATGCCTATTTCTGGCGGCGCGCGATCACGCCTATTCTGTAGCTTCGAACCGCCCCGCACTGACGGTGAGAGTGCCGATTTGCGTGCTGACCGTGGCGTAGATCGGCGCATATACGCCGGTTTGGCCAACGGGTGCAAACGTTACCATGATACGGCTGCGATTCTTCAAGTAATTCAAGGCTTTGCGATTCTTGCGGTAACCCGCCACCGGCTCAAAACCCATCTTGCAAGTGACGGTCTCGCCCTTGTAGCCGCGCACCGATATCGAGCCCTTCGAATCGTAGGTCAGCGTCAGGTTGGCGCGCATCTCGCCGTCATAGAGTTTCACCGTGCGCCCGCAGACCTTGTCGAGGCTATCGGCATGGATGACGGTGGCGGCCATCGGATCGAGCACCGACGCGAGATCGCTGGCGCCCAGCGGTATCCAATTCCTGGGATTGCGCTTCCTCGGTGCAGGCACGACCTTTGTCGCGGTAACAGCGCCATTGGCGAACTGGATATCGATCATCGACGTCTTCTTGCCCGACTTGTAGTCGGCACGGAACGCCTGCGGCTGCAATTGCGTGCCCGAAATGCGCCCTTTTGACGAGATCGTGCCACGCGTGTCGTCGAAGATTGTGGCGAGGCCGGCGCTGGAGACGCTGCCGTCGATCGAATAGGTATCGCCTTCGTAGCTGCTGGAAAAAGTTGCCTTCGCCACAGAGAGGCCGAGGAACGACACCGTATACTCGCCCTTGAAGGATTGTGGCGTGGCGGCGGACATTGTCGTCGGCAGCGCAACGGCGAGCAAGGCTAAAAGAGCGTGAGACGAACGAAGCATGGCGGCGATCGGTCCTCGATTTTTCAACCAGAGATGGGCAACTCCGGCCTGGCATGTCCCTGTGCGACCGCTTATAGGCGGAATTCCGGCCTTTATGTGAAAGGCGCCGTCACACCGCGCGCAAGCCGGAGCTTGACGCATCGGCGAAATGCAACTATGGAACGCCAACTTTTTCCATAAGGCCGCCTGACCGAAACCGCGCGCCACCCGGCGCGGGTCGAATGTTTGGCCCGACCGAGAACTGAAGGTTTAGAACCATGTCCCGCACCTGCGAACTCACTGCCAAGGCAGTCATGTCCGGCAACAATGTGAGCCACGCCAACAACAAGACCAAGCGTCGCTTCCTGCCGAATCTCGTCAATGTGACGCTGATCTCGGAAGCGCTGAACCAGAATGTGCGCCTGCGCATTTCGGCCAACGCGCTGCGTTCGGTCGAGCATCGCGGCGGTCTCGACGCCTTCCTCGCCAAGGCCGACGTCAAGGAACTGTCGCAGCGCGCTCGTCTGTTGAAGAAGCAGATCGCCAAGAAGCTGGCCGAACAGCCGGCGGCCTGATTTTCAGGCGGCCGCCTTCCAAGGAGTGTCGTCCGAACTCGGCATGACATTTCGCTGGTTCCATTACCCAGGATAAAAAAATGACTTTTTTCTCCCGATACCTGCCCTTCGTGGCCGCTATGGCGCTTGTCGTCGTCGCGTCGAACATCCTCGTGCAGTTCCCGATGCAAGGTGCGGTCGGCGACTTGTCGCTGGCCGACATTCTGACCTGGGGCGCCTTCACCTACCCGTTCTCCTTCCTGGTCACCGACCTTGCCAATCGCCGCTACGGCCCGGCCGTGGCGCGCAGGATCGTTTTTGTCGGCTTCATGACGGCGGTGATCTGCTCGATCCTCATTCCGCCCTTGCTGTTCCGCTACGGCCTGATCGAGTTCGAGACCGCCGCCGACCGGCTGGTGCGCATTGCCGCGGCTTCCGGTACCGCGTTCCTGATCGCACAATTGCTCGACGTGGCCGTGTTCAACCGGCTGCGCCGGCAGAGCTGGTGGCGGGCGCCGATCGTCGGCACGCTGGTCGGCTCGGTGTTCGACACCGCCGTATTCTTTACCGTCGCCTTTTCGGCGGCCTTCGCCTTTGCTGGCCCGAGCGATAGCTTCGCGCTGGAGACGGCGCCACTGATGGGCGTGCTGCCGATCGAGGCCATGCGCTGGGTGTCATGGGCGCTCGGTGATCTAGCGGTGAAGCTGATCATCGCGGTGGTGGCGCTGATCCCCTACCGGCTGCTTGCCGCCCGCTGGAGCCAGCCGGCGCTGGCGGCATAGGCAGTGATCCCATGGGTCCAGCTCGATACCGCGAAAACGCCTGACGGCGACCACGAGCTTCGCCTGAAACGGCGCGGCGCCGAATTCTCGATCATGCTCGGCACCAACGAGCTGATGAACAGCCGTCTCAGCGGCTCCGAGGAAGCGCTGGCGAGATTGTCCTGCCAGAGGATCGCCGGCCGCCGGCAACCGAAAATCCTGATCGGCGGGCTGGGCATGGGTTTTACGCTGCGCGCGGCCCTTGCCGAGCTTGGCGCGGATGCCGGTATCGTTGTCGCCGAATTGGTGCCCGCCGTCGTGGCGTGGGCACGCGGCCCGATGGCCCCGGTGTTCGGCGGCTGTCTCGACGAACCGCGCGTAACTGTTCGCGAAGCGGATGTTGGACAACTCATACGGTCGGAGACCTCGGCCTGGGATGCCATCCTGCTCGACGTCGACAACGGGCCGGAAGGGATCGTCCACAAGGCCAATGATGCTCTTTACAGCATCGCCGGGCTGAACAGCGCGAGAGCAGCGCTCAAACCCGGCGGCGTGCTGGCGGTGTGGTCACAGGGGCCAGACGCAGGTTTTACACGGCGGCTCAAACAAGCAGGCTTCGCGGTCGAGGAAATCAAGGTCCGCGCCAACGGCAAACGCGGCGCCCGCCACGTCATCTGGATCGCGACCAACGGACCCCGGCCCGCGGCAGCTGGCACGAAACTGTAGACCTGCATCGGTCGTTCCCGCCGACTGCCTCAATCCTCGTGCAGAACAAATTCCAGGTAAAGATTGCGCTGCAGGATCGAGTGGTTGTCGTCCGAGATCAGCGACACCATCAGCGCGCCGTCGTCTCGGGTCCAGACATCCAGCCCTTCCATATTGTCGATCTGGTAGCCCATGTCGGCCTCCATCAATACCGGCCCGTCGGCAACGGCGCCCTTCTCGACGCTTTCGCCATAAATACGCCTCAGCCGCATCTTGACGCCGCCGGCCATCGAAAAACTGCGCTCCAGCAGCAGGAGGTCGCCGTCGGGCAGGAAGGCGCCGTCGGTGATGTCGAAATCGCCGTTGCGCTTGACGGTGAAGACGCCCTTGTGCGGCCCTTCGATGATGGCGGCAAAGATGTTGCCTGCCTTGTCGAGGCTCTTCTCCGACACCACGACCAATCCGCCCTGATGCTGGCCGTTTGGATTGGCATGGGTGACGGTCTCGAAGCCGCGATTCAGGCGAAGCTCCCAGGCCGGAACCAGGAAATCAAGCTGCTTGAACGGCGCTTTCATATTGTCCGGCTCGATGCTGAACTGGGCGACGCGCTGCTGGCGCTCGAAGCCGGCTGTGGCGATGCCGTCCTTGACCGCGAGGCCTTCGGCGTCGACCTCCCATTTCTCCTCGACCGGCTGGCCTGATACGTCGACCATCTCTTGCATGCGGAAATTCTGAATGCCCGCGGGGCGCCTGTCGGCATCGTGGATAATCGTGCCGAAGAACCAGAAACCGGTGTCGGCGACGCCGATGAAATCGCTGCCGGGCTTGAGAAAGCGAAACGCCGACAGCCCGCCCAAATCGCGTGACGGCGAGGTCATCTCCAGCCCGCCGGCGAATTCGAGCGGGCCGAACCGTTCTTCGTCACGGCCGATATGAAACCGGGCTATCCGCCGTACCGAGACTTCGATCGGCTCGACCGAAACCGGGGCGGCAGTGGTGGAAGGCGACAAGGCGATGCCGGCAACGAACAGTGCTGTGGCGGCGAAAAACGTCTGCCGAAAGCCGCCCCGCGAAAAACTCATCCGGCGCGCCGCATGCTGCCGCGCCGCGTATCGCGCACGCTTTCCTCGCCAAACAGCGAAGCGAGCTGCTCGGTCATGGCGCCGGCCAGTTCCTCGGCATCGACGATGGTGACGGCGCGGCGATAGTAGCGGGTAACGTCGTGGCCGATACCGATGGCCAGGAGCTCGACCGGCGAGCGCGTCTCGATCAGCTCGATCACGGCGCGCAGATGCCGTTCGAGATAGTTACCCGGATTGACCGACAGCGTCGAATCGTCGACCGGCGCGCCGTCCGAGATCATCATCAGGATCTTGCGCTGCTCCGGCCGGGCGATCAGGCGGTTATGCGCCCACAGCAGCGCCTCGCCGTCGATGTTTTCCTTGAGCAGGCCCTCGCGCATCATCAGGCCGAGATTGCGGCGCGCCCGCCGCCACGGATGGTCGGCGGATTTATAGATGATGTGGCGCAAATCGTTGAGTCGCCCGGGATTCGGCGGCTTGCCTTCCTTCAGCCATTTCTCGCGTGCCTGCCCGCCCTTCCAGGCGCGGGTGGTGAAGCCGAGGATCTCGACCGAGACGCCGCAGCGCTCCAGCGTGCGCGCCAGAATGTCAGCGCAGGTGGCGGCGACCGTGATCGGCCGGCCGCGCATCGAGCCCGAATTGTCGAGCACCAGCGTCACCACCGTGTCGCGGAATTTGGTGTCGCGTTCCTGCTTGAAGGACAGCGGCTGCATCGGGTCGATGACGACGCGCACCAGCCGGGCCGGATCGAGATAACCCTCTTCGAGATCGAAATCCCAGGAGCGGTTCTGCTGCGCCATCAGGCGGCGCTGCAGCCGGTTGGCCAGCCGGCCGACGACGCCGGACAAATTGGCAAGCTGCTTGTCGAGGAAGGCGCGCAACCGATCCAGCTCTTCCTCTTCGCACAGATCCTCCGCGCCCACCGTCTCGTCGAAGGCGGTGGTGAAGACCTTGTAGTCGATCTCCTTCGACAGATTGGTGAAGGGATTGTCGTTGCGGCGCGCCTCGCCGGGCGTTTCCGCATCGGCGTCGTCATCGTCGGACAGGTCGTCGGCGGTGGCATCTGACGCCTCCGTCTCCGCCGATTGCTCGTCGTCTGATGATGCTTCGGTGTCGTCGGACTGCGACTGCTCGGAGCCGGAATCCTCCTCACCGCCCTCCTCGCTCTGCTCCTCGCCTTGCGGCTGGTTGTCGTCGTTGTCCTCCGAGTCTTCGGTCTCCTGGTCGTCGCCGAGTTCCTCGGCCATTTCCATGGAAGCCAGCATCTCGCGTACGACACGGGCGAAGGCTTGCTGGTCGTCGAGCTTTGCCGACAGCCCGTCGAGATCGGCGCCGGCTTTCTCCTCGACCCAAGGGCGCCAGAGGTCGACCAGCCGCTCGCCGCTCTTCGGGACAGTGCGGCCGGTCAGCTTTTCGCGCACCATCAGGGCCAACGCCTCCTCGATCGGCGCGTCGGCCTTGTCTTTGATGTCGACGAGATTCGCCTTGGCGTATTTGTCCTCGAGCATTGAGCCGATATTGTCGGCCACACCTTGCATGGCGCGAGAGCCGATCGCCTCGACCCGGGCCTGCTCGACCGCATCATAGACGGCGCGGGCCTGCTTGCCCTCCGGCGCCAGCCTGGTGTGGATGCGCGCGTCGTGGCAGGCGCGCTTCAGCGCCATGGAATCGCCGAGGCCGCGGGTGATGGCGATGTCGGCTTTCGACGCCTTCTTCGGCAGTTCGGGCAGCCGGGCGCGGCTGCCGGCGAGCGCCGGCCGATCCTTGGCGAAGCCGACTTCGAGATCCTTGTCGCCGGCGATCGCGCGCATGCAGACGGTGACGGCGCGCTTGAAGCTGTCGGCTTCAGAACCCGTCTTCGACTTGTTGCGCGTGTTGTCGCCCGGACCCGCCATTGATCATTCCTTGCAGCACGATCTTGTCCGAAAAGCCGTGCGACTTTTCAGAACCATGCTTAGCCCAGCACCACGTTCGCCGCCGATTCGGGCAGGTCTTCGCCAAAGGCGCGCTGGTAGAACTCGGCCACGAGCGAGCGTTCCAGCTCGTCGCACTTGTTGAGGAAGGTCAGCCGGAACGCCATGCCGATGTCGCCGAAAATCTCGGCATTCTCGGCCCAGGTGATGACCGTGCGCGGGCTCATGACG
The DNA here is from genome assembly GCF_003952365.1 of Mesorhizobium sp. M9A.F.Ca.ET.002.03.1.2. NCBI lineage: Bacteria > Pseudomonadati > Pseudomonadota > Alphaproteobacteria > Hyphomicrobiales > Phyllobacteriaceae > Mesorhizobium > Mesorhizobium sp. M9A.F.Ca.ET.002.03.1.2. The sequence continues at coordinate 780,460 of NZ_CP034443.1, forward strand.
GTCGAAAGGTCGCCGTTTATGAAGGCCGAACGCGTCATGTCGGCGACGCGCACCATCTTGTTGACGATCTCCTTGCCCTTGCCGTCGCGATAGTGCTTGGCCTTGGCCAGCACGATGTTCACCTCATTGTCGTGCGGCAGATAGTTCAGCGTGGTGACGATCGACCAGCGGTCCATCTGCGCCTGGTTGATCTGCTGGGTGCCGTGATAGAGGCCTGTGGTATCGCCGAGGCCGACCGTGTTGGCGGTGGAAAACAGCCGGAACGCCGGATGCGGGCGGATGACCCGGCTCTGGTCGAGCAGCGTCAGCCGGCCCGACGATTCCAACACGCGCTGGATGACGAACATCACGTCCGGACGGCCGGCATCGTATTCGTCGAAGCACAGCGCGACATTGTGCTGGTAGGCCCAGGGCAGGATGCCGTCGCGGAATTCGGTGATCTGCAGCCCTTCCTTGACGACGATCGCGTCCTTGCCGACGAGATCGATACGGCTGACATGGCTGTCGAGGTTGACGCGCACCATGGGCCAGTTGAGGCGGGCGGCGACCTGCTCGATATGCGTCGACTTGCCGGTGCCGTGATAGCCCGACACCATGACGCGGCGGTTGTAGGCGAAGCCGGCGAGGATCGCCATCGTCGTGTTCTTGTCGAACAGATAGTCCGGATCGATGTCGGGCACATGCTCGCTCGTCACCGAATAGGCCGGCACCACCATCTTGGAGTCGAAGCCGAATTTCTCCTTCACCGACACGGTGGTGTCGGGCAGGTTGGCGATGTCGCGATCGACCTTGTTCATCACTATCAACGTCTCCACGGGCGAAACGCCTGATTTCGCCGGCAATCGATTTTGTCCGGGGGCGGTCTTAGAGCCTTTTCCAACCTTATGAAAGTTGGAAAACGACACGGACCGTAAGGTCGCTCAGCACAATCCTGCCTGCTTGAGCACGCGATAGGCATGAAGCACATCGCGGAACCGGTCTTCCGAACCTCTGTCGCCGCCATTCGCATCCGGATGGTGGCGTTTCACCAGTTCCTTATAGCGCGCCTTGATATCCTTGCCAGTCGCCTTTGTATCAAGACCAAGCGTTTCCAGCGCCTTGGCCTCAAGCGGCTTGGCCTTGCGCTCGCGCGGCGCCTGCGGATCGTTGAACAGGTTGAACGGGTCGCGCATGCGGTTGTAATAACCGGCGCGGCCGGAACGCTGCTGGGCGAAGTCGGGAGAAGAGCGCGTCGAGGCGCCATTGATGCCCATCTTCCAGGTCGGCCGGTGGCCGGTCATCGCTTCCTTCTGGAAGCGGGCGATCTCGGTGTCGGGAACGCCGGAGAAATAATTGAAGCCCTTGTTGTACTCGCGCACATGATCGAAGCAGAACTGGAAATACTCGCCCTCCTTCATGCGTCCGACCGGCGCGCGATGGGTGCCAGCCTCCTTGCAACCGTCCCATTGGCAGATCGGCGAGCGCGACTTCAACTCCGCATCCTTCTCCGGTCGGATACGAATCTTCTCGAAATATTTGGGGTACGGTTTCATCTCACCCATTTATGGGCTGTTCGCTGTTGCGAAACAAGAATTGACATTTTCGCGATGATCGCCCTAACCGGTGAATCGCGGCATAAAGCGGGCGATTGGCGGATTTTCTCGCGGCGACGGCATCGCGCGTCCTCTAGGACGCACCATGAGTACCGATTTTCGGGGGTCATGCGCCGGCCATATGTGGTGAAGGGAAGTGCGAATGTCCATACAGTCGACGATGGAAGGCAAGTTGAAGACGGCGTTCTCGCCGGAGCGGCTGGTCATCATCAACGAAAGCCATCTCCATGCCGGCCATCACCATCAGGACTCCGACCATCACGGCACCTATGACGGCACCGGCGAGACACATTTCCGCGTCCGCATCGTCTCCCCCGTCTTTGCCGGCATGAGCCGCATCGACCGCCACCGCGCGGTCAACGAATTGCTGGCCGACGAGTTGAAGGCCGGTGTCCATGCGCTGGCCATCGAGCCGGCAGCACCTGGCGAAAACACCAGATGGTAGGATCAGCCGAGCGCCGACTTGAGGAAGATCATCACCGCAGAGGTCAAGGCGTCGCCCTCATCACCGAAAGCGCGATCGATCGACATGTGCGAATAGGCGCTGCCGTCGAATAGTGTCACCACCGTTCCGGTCGCCCGCAGGCGCTCGGCGAAGGCCCGTGAAACTGTCGCGCGACCGGATGCGCGCGAATAGGCAATGAAGGTCGGCGGATATTTGCGCCCGCCGACATGGGCGGCAGGCGACAGCGCGCGCCACTGCGCGGGGTCTGGAAAGGCCCTGGCATAGGCTCGTGTCATGCCGCCGCTCCTGGCAAGCGCCTCCAGGTCATAGGCCTTGGTATCGCCAAGGACGAGCGCCGCGACGCCGGGCAGGCCGCCGCGCAGGCCGGTCAATGCAGCCAGATGGCAACCGGCCGAATGACCCATCACCGCCATCCGGTCCGGATCGCCGCCGTGTTTGGCGATGTTGGCGCGCACGTAGCGATATGCCTGCTCGACATCGTCGGCCTGGGTGGCGACATCGGCCTTGGGCAGCAGCCGATAGTCGATGGAGACGAAGCAGAAGCCGTTGTCGAGCAGGAAGGCCGGCTTGGAATCCACATTGTTGCGATTGCCGGCGCGCCAGGCACCGCCATGGATGTAAAAGACCACAGGCAGGTTGCGTGCGCCATCGCGCGAGTAGATGTCGAGCCTGGCCGGTCCGTAGTCGAAGGTTTGCGGAGACGGCGAACGCCGGCGCGATGCCGCTGAAGCGCTGGCCGGCAACAAAGCCATTGACATCAAGAGCAGGGTTCGCCGATCGATCACCGTCATCTCCAGACAGCCCAGTTCCAGACAGCCCAGTCGAAAGTGCATGCCGGCGCGGCGAGCGTCCAGTCAAGCATTGGTAAGCCGGACCAGACCCTAAACCTCGCCGGCCGGCCTGATCCTCAGCTTTGCGATCCGGTTCTTGTCGCGCTTCATGACGACGAAGCGCTTGCCGTGAAAGGTGAAAGCCTGCTTCTCGTCCGGGATCAATTGCGTCTCATGGATGACGAGGCCGGCAATGGTGGTGGCTTCTTCGTCCGGCAGGTCCCAGCCGAGCGCCCGGTTCAGGTCGCGGATCGGCACCGTGCCGTCGACGACGACAGAGCCGTCGGCTTCCTGCTTGACGCCCTGCATGTCGATATCGTGCTCGTCGGCGATCTCGCCGACGATCTCCTCGATGATGTCCTCCAGCGTCACCAGCCCCTCGACCTCGCCATACTCGTCGACGACGACGGCGAAATGCGCCTTGCGACGCAGGAAGGCGTTGAGCTGTTCCTGCAGCGTCGTGGTATCGGGCACGAACCACGGTTTCGAAGCGATCTTCATCACGTCGATCCTGGAAAAGTCGTTGCCGACATCGTTCAGCGCGCGCAGCAGGTCCTTGGCGTGCAGCACCCCGACGATGTTGTCGAGCGAGCCCTTCCACAAGGGCATGCGGGTGTGCGGGCTCTGCAGGATCTCGCGCACCACCGCTTCCGGCGGATTGTCGGCATTGACCGAGCGCATGTTGGTGCGATGGACCATGACATCGGACACTTCGAGCTCGTCGAGATCGGCGAGGCGGCCGATACGGGCGCGATCCTCGCGCACCACCTGGCCATCGCGCCGAAAATCGTCAACGCCGCCGCGCAATTCGTCATGGCTCGAACGCTGCGGCTCGATCCGCAGCAGTTTGTAGCCGAAGGCAGCGAGCAGGCGCGCACGAAAGGCGAAAGCGAGCAGGCCGAGCCCGGCAAGGACAGCAGCGGCGATCCAGCCGGTCTCGTTCATCCCGGGCTGCTCTGCTGACCCGGGCGGCTTTTCCGCCGACCCGGGCGGCTTTCCTGCTGACCCGGATGGTTCTCCTTTAGAAACGACAACACTTCCGACGCCGGCACATCCCTGGCGATGAAGGCCTGGCCGATGCCATGTGTCAGGATGAAGGTCAGCGCGCCGCGCGACACTTTCTTGTCCTGGGTGATGAAGGCAAGCAGCGCCTCGGCGTCAGGCAATTCGCCCGGAATATCGGCCATGCGCCAGGGCAGGCCAACGGCGCGAAGATGCGCCTCGATGCGCGCCGCATCGTCGGGGCTTGCCAGATTGAGACGTGACGAGAAGCGATAAGCCAACGCCATGCCGATGGCGACCCCCTCGCCATGGACGAGACGGGCGCCGTCATAGCGGGTGGCGGCCTCCAGCGCATGGCCGAACGTGTGGCCGAGATTGAGCAGCGCGCGGTCGCCGGTCTCGAACTCGTCGCGGGCGACGACGTCGGCCTTGGCGCGACAGGCTTCGGCGATGGCCTGCGCCCGCTCCGGGCCGCCGGCAAACACTTGGCCCCAGTTCTCCTCCAGCCAGGCGAAGAAGTCCGGGCGGTCGATGAGCCCGTATTTGGCGAGCTCGGCGTAACCTGCCCTGAATTCCCGGATCGGCAGCGTATCGAGCACTTCGGTGTCGGCCAGCACGAGCTTCGGCTGATGGAAGACGCCGACGAGGTTCTTGCCGCGCGCACTGTTGATGCCGGTCTTGCCGCCGACCGAGGAATCGACCTGGGCGAGGAGCGAGGTCGGGATCTGCACGAAATTCATGCCGCGGCGCACAATGCCGGCGGCAAAGCCGGCCAGATCGCCGATGACGCCGCCGCCGAGCGCGATCACGACATCGCCGCGCTCGAGCCTTGCGGCGAGCACGCCGTCCACCACCTCCTCGAGATGCGCGAAACTCTTGGTCTTTTCCCCAGCCGGCAGCGTGATGACGGCAGGCTGGGTGCCGCCCTGTTCGAGGCCGGCCTTCAACGTTTCGAGGTGTGCTGTCGCGACATTGTCGTCGGTGACCACCGCGGCGCGCGTGCCGGGCAAGCGGCGCGAAATCTCGGTACCTGCGCGGGAAAGCAAGCCGGGGCCGATCAATATGTCGTAGGCGCGATCGCCAAGCCCGACTTCGACGGTGACTGTCGCATTGGCGCTCACGACCGCACCTCGCCTGTCTCGGCTGCAACGCCGAAATGCCTGCAAAGCGCGCTCACCACCTCGGCCGCAATGACCTCCTTGCGATCGTCGCGGGTCGGCACAGTGACATCGGCGGTTGCGTAGACCGGATAGCGCTCGACCATCAACCGCTCGATCACGGCGCGGGGATCGGCGCTTTTCAGGAGCGGCCGGTTCTGCTTCTTGGAAACGCGGTCCATCAGGAGGTCGATCTCGGCTTTCAGCCATACCGACACGCCATGGCCTTGAATGGCCTCCCGCGTCTGCGCACTCATGAAGGCGCCACCGCCGGTCGACAGCACCTGCGGGCCGTGTTCCAGCACGCGCAGGATGACGCGCTGCTCCAGCGCCCGGAACTCGGTCTCGCCATAGCGTTCGAACAGGTCCGGGACGGTCATGCGCGACACGCTTTCGATCTCCTGATCGCTGTCGATGAAAGGCAGCCCCAGCATCCCCGCGACCTTGCGGCCGATCGCAGTCTTGCCTGCGCCCATTAGGCCGACGAAGACGACGGAACGGTCACCCAGCCGGCCGAGCAGCGCGGCATGGCTTTCATCAGAAGGATTTGCTGGCAGCGCGTTCATGACACCATGATGTTTCTAAGCAGGTTCCGCAAAAGTGTCCCACGGTTTTGCGATAAGAACCTGCGACAAACCAAAGAATCTAAGCAGGCATTCGTGGGCTGGCCCACGAATGCCTGCTTAGAGCCCTCTTTGCCGGGTATCGACATCAAAAGCCTGTTTGCGTCAAGCGTGCGCGCGCCGCGCGTCCGCTTAAGCTTCGTCCTTGAATTGGCCGGATTGGCGTCTCATAAGGGCACAGGGTTTGGAAACGCAGAACAAGAAGACGGGCGAAAATTAATGCCGACACTGTTTCGCTTTGTCGTGACACTCACGATTCTGGCCGGCATTGTCTATGGCGCGATGTTCGCTCTGGCGATGTTCGTCGAGCCGAGAAAGGCCGAAATGAGCGTACGCATTCCTCCGGAAAAGCTGAACCCAAAAAATGAGCAGCGCGGCCCGCATCGAAGCCTTTCTGGAAATGATGAGCGCCGAGCGGGGCGCTGCCGAGAATACGCTTTCCAGCTATCGCCGCGACCTCGAAGACGCTTCGGCCGGGATCGATGGCGGACTTGCGGGTGCCGCCGCCGCCGCCATCCGCGCCTATCTCGACGATATCGCCGCGCGCGGTTTTGCCGCCACCTCGCAGGCACGCAAACTGTCGGCGATGCGCCAATTCTTCAAATTCCTTTACGCCGAGGGCCTGCGCGGCGACGATCCGACCGGAACCCTGGACAGTCCGAAAAAGGGCAGGCCGCTGCCGAAGACGATGAGCGAGGCCGATACCGGCCGGCTGATCGACCGCGCGGCGCAAGAGGCAGGCGACACCTCACTGAACGACGGCGACAGCCTGGCGGCGCTGCGCCTGCATGCGCTGGTCGAGGTGCTCTACGCCACCGGCCTGCGCGTTTCCGAGCTGGTCGGCCTGCCGGTGACGGTGGCGTTGCGCGACGATCGTTTCTTCATGGTGCGCGGCAAGGGCGACAAGGAACGCATGGTGCCGCTGTCGGCAAAGGCGCGCATGGCGATGCGAGCCTGGCTCACTGCGCGGGCAACGGTGCCGGCTTTCGCAGACAGTCCGTTCTTGTTTCCGGCAGCAAGCGACAGCGGCTATCTCTCCAGGCAGGTCTTCGCCCGCGACCTGAAGGGCCTTGCCGCGCGGGCCGGCATCGCCTCGGCGAAAATATCGCCGCATGTGCTGCGCCATGCTTTCGCCAGCCATCTCCTGCAGAACGGCGCCGATCTCAGGGCCGTGCAGCAGTTGCTCGGCCATGCCGACATCTCGACCACGCAGATCTACACGCATGTGCTGGAGGAGCGGCTTGTGCGACTGGTCAACGATCATCATCCGCTTGCCGACTAGGCGTCATATCGCTATGTGAGGCGACGTTCCGCCGCTCGGAGCCTCTGTTTCCTGGGGCTCCGCCAGTCATTGCCTTCCGACTTACCGGTCCGCTCAAGAATGTACAATTACCTCGATTTCGAAAAGCCGATCGCCGATCTCGAAGGCAAGATCCTCGAGCTGAAGAAGCTTGCTGAGAATGGCGAGGCGGTCGATGTCGGCGATGAGATCGGCCGTCTCGAGAAACGCGTCCGCGATGCGCTGCGCGACATCTATAAGGCGCTGACGCCATGGCAGAAAGTGCAGGTGGCGCGCCATCCGGACAGACCGCATTGCGTCGACTACATCAAGGGTCTGTTCAGCGATTTCACGCCGCTCGCCGGCGATCGCAATTTCGGCGAGGATCAGGCGATCGTCGGCGGCTTCGCCCGCTTCCGCGGTGAACCGGTGGCGATCATCGGCCAGGAAAAGGGCTCGGATACGGCGAGCCGCTTGAAGCATAATTTCGGCTCGGTGCGACCGGAGGGTTACCGCAAGGCGGTGCGGCTGATGGAACTCGCCGACCGCTTCAATATCCCGTTGCTGACATTGGTGGACACGGCCGGCGCATATCCCGGCGTCAATGCCGAGGAGCGCGGCCAGGCTGAGGCCATCGCCCGTTCGACCTCGGCCTGTCTCGGCCTGAGGGTGCCGTCGATCTCGGTGGTCATCGGCGAAGGCGGCTCGGGCGGTGCCATTGCGATCGCCACCGCCAACCGCGTCTACATGCTCGAGCACGCCATCTATTCGGTGATCTCGCCGGAGGGCGCCGCCTCGATCCTGTGGCGCGACACCACCCGCTCGAAGGATGCGGCGACCAACATGAAGATCACGGCTCAGGACCTGCTCGAGCTGAAGATCATCGACGCCATCGTTCCCGAGCCGCTCGGCGGCGCCCATCGTGGCCCGGAAACGGTGATCGCCGCCACTGGCGACCTCATCGCGAAGACGATGAAGGAATTCTCCGGCGCCAACACCGATTTTCGCGAGCAGCGCCGCGAGAAATACCTGGCCATGGGCCGGAACCTTTAGACCAGGATCCCGAAAAGTGGGAACCGGTTTTCGGAAAAGATCATGGTCAAACAAAAAGATTCAGTCCGTCCGATTTCAATCGGATGGACTGCCAGACGATTTCGGTGTCGCAATGTGGCGAGATTGAGCACTTTCGCCACAAAAATGCCGCTGCATTCGGTTCAATCAGATTGCCGTGAGGGATGCGCCCGGCGCTTGCGGTAAGGAATTTTCAAGGTTAACGGGTTTAGGGTTGGGGCTGACGGCGCTGATGCCTGCAGTCCGAAAGAAAAAAGACATAGCCATACGCATGTTTGCCAAGCTAGCCCGCACCGGACTTCTGATTGCCGCGATAGGGGTCGCCGGCTGCACCGATTCTTCGATGAAGGATTTTCCCCCCAGGCCAACAAGCCGCTGCCCGACAAGATCCTGGCCAGCATGAAGGCCAAGGGTATGACCCGCACCTCGCCGGTGATGGCCCGCATCTTCAAGGAAGAGGGCAAGCTCGAAATCTGGAAGGCCAAGACCAACGGCCGCTACGACATCGTCGCCAGCTATGACATCTGCAAATGGTCGGGCAAGCTAGGCCCCAAATTCACCGAAGGCGACCGTCAGGCGCCGGAAGGCTTCTATACGGTCCGTCCGTCGCAGATGAATCCGCGGTCGAGCTACCACCTTGCCTTCAACATCGGCTATCCCAACACCTATGACCGCGCCAATGGCCGCACCGGTTCCCATCTGATGGTCCATGGCGCCTGCTCGTCGTCGGGCTGCTATTCGATGACCGACGCGCAGATCGAGCAAATCTACGCCTTCGGCCGCGATGCCTTCCAGGGCGGCCAGACCGAGTTCCAGATCCAGGCTTTTCCGTTCCGCATGACCGCCGCCAACATGGCGCGCTATCGCAAGGATCCGAACTACGAATTCTGGAAGATGCTGAAGGTCGGCTACGACAATTTCGAGATCACCAAGGTGCCGCCGAAGGTCGACGTCTGCGAGAGGCGCTATGTCTTCAACCAGGTCGCGGCGGACGGCGCGACCTTCGATCCGGCCGGCGCCTGCCCCACGACCACACAGCCGGATTCGCTGAAGAGCGCCTTCAATGCCTACCAGAGCACTTACGAAGCGGCTTTCAACGGCGCGGTCAAGGCCAGCGTGCCGGCACCCAAGCCGACCATCGCCGGCATCAAGGAAGCCAGCATCGTTTCCGACTGGTCCAAGCGCCGCGCCCGCGGCGAACGCGTGACGATCGAGCCGCCGTCGCTCAACGCCGACGGCTCGATGACCGAGACGGCGCGCATGGGCCGTATCGATTCGCCGGCGGGCCGCAAGATGGCCGCGCTCGACGCGGAGAAGGCCGCCAAGCAGAAGGCCGAGGAGCAAAGGCTTGCAGCGATGGAAGCAGCCAAGGCCGAGAAAGAGGCGGCCAGGATTCAGTCCCTGGCTGAAGAGGAAGCGGTCAGGGCCGCGGCCGAAGCGCCTGTCGCCACTGCAACCATCGCGCCCGCCGAGGCCGCCCCGGTGACCGAAACGCAGGCGGCGAGCGCTGAGGGCAGCACAGCGGCAAAGCTGAAGAGGAAGCTGCTCGGCATGTTTGGCGGCTGAGGTTTCCCCACCTTGACCAAGCACGCTGCTGTTTACGATCTGAAGGGGCTGAACTGCCCCTTGCCGGTGCTCAAGGCGAAGAAACGGCTGGCGGCGATGCAGCCGGGCAGCCAGCTTTGGTTAGAGACCACCGACCCGCTCGCCGTCATCGACATTCCCTCCTTCTGCGCCGAGAGCGGTCATCATCTGGTCGAAACGACAGCGGTTTCCGGCGGCCATCGCTTTCTGGTCGAGCGCGGCGGGGCCGCGTAAACTCTGCGATCTCGCCATTCTGCCGGTTCGGCGCTTGCGAATTACAGGTAGGCGAAAATCCTACCGCCCGGCGATGGCCAGCGGGTTGTTTTCCAGCGCTGCGCGGTCGGGTGTGTCGATCGACGGCCGGTTGGTGAAGGCGGCAAACAGCCGGCGGACGTAATCTTCCGGCATGTCGAGCGTGATCAGCACCAGCCTCGTGCCGCGTTGGCCGTCCGGCCAGGACGGCAGCCGCGCCGGCGGATGCAGAATCTTCTGTACGCCGTGGACGACCAGCGGCCGCGACGGGTCTTCCAGCAGTTCGATGATGCCCTTCATGCGCAGCAGGCGCTCGCCATGCGCCGATCGCAGCAGGTCCAGGAACATCTCGATCGCCGAAAACGGCACCGGCCCATCATGGACGAGCGCGTGGGAGCGCACACGGGAATCGTGCCGATGGTCGTGGTCATGGTCGCCGTGGTCATGGTCACCATGGTGGTGATGATCATGGGCGGCTTCCTCGCCCAGCCAGCGCCGCACGTCGGCGGACTTGGTGGCTGGGTTGTAGAGGCCGCAATCGAACAGCGCCGCTACATCGGTCCTACTGTCACCGGCATCGAGCAGCCCGGCACCCGGATTGATCTGCCGCAGCCGGGTCCGCAAGGCCTCCACGTCACGCGGATCGGTGGCCAGGTCGGCTTTCGCCAGCACAATGCGGTCGGCGACAGCCACCTGCTTCACCGCCTCGACATGGGCGTCGAGCGTCGCACTGCCGTTGACCGCGTCGACCAGCGTGATGACGCCGTCGAGCCGGAAGGCCTGGACCAGCGCCGGATGCCCCATGATCGACTGCAGCACCGGCGCCGGATCGGCGAGGCCGGTGGTTTCGATGACGACGCGGGCCAGCCGGGCGATGCGGCCGGTCTGCAACCGGTCGACGAGATCGGCCAGCGTGTCGACCAGTTCGCCGCGCACCGTGCAGCAGAGACAGCCGTCTGAAAGCTGGATGATGCCATCGGAGGCTTGTTCGACCAGGAGATGATCGATTGCGACCTCGCCGAACTCGTTGATGATGACCGCGGTGTCGGCTAGCGCAGGATCCCTGAGCAGCCGGTTGAGCAGCGTCGTCTTGCCAGCGCCGAGAAAACCGGTCAGCACCGAGACGGGGATGGGAAAGCCGCTGCTCATCAGGCTAGTTCAAGGCCTTGGCGGGCTGGCCGTCCTGGGTCGCGGCGGCGGAACCCATCACTATTGGTTCGGCACCGGGTGGCTGCGGCAGGTCGGGCCGCCACGTCGGCAGTGGCACGTCGGCATATTCCTGGCCCGATGCATCGAGCATCGCCTTCGGCTTCGGCCCGGTGGCGCCGCCAAGGCCGACGGCGACCAATGTCGGCACATGGTCGAGCTTTTCCCGATAAGGGGATTTTGGCGCCTTGTCGCCGACCGGGACGGCAGCTTCCGACTGCTCCTTAGCCGGCTTTTTCTTGCAAAGCTCGTCACGCAGATCGTTGACGGACGTCGTGTCGCCATAGGCGGGCAGCGCCGCGACCGTGGTCCAGCTCGACACAGGCGCCGCAAAACCCTGGTCAAGCAATCTCGCCGTGGTCTCGGCACGTGTAATGGTCGACTGTTCGCCGAGCACCACGGCGACCAGCGTGCGGCCGTCGCGCGTTGCCGAGCCGATCATGTTGAAGCCCGAGGGGCAGACGAAGCCCGTTTTCATGCCGTCGGCGCCCGGATAGCGGCCGATCAGAAGATTGTAGTTCGGGATCTGCTTCTTGCCGACGGCGAGGCCCTCGATCGAAAACCAGGGGGCATATTGCGGAAATTCCGTGCGGATCGCCATCACCAGCAAGCCGAGGTCGCGCGCCGTCGTGTACTGGTCCGGCGAAAAGAGTCCGTTCGGGTTGACGAAATGCGATCCGGTCATGCCGAGCCGGCGTGCCTCGGTGTTCATGCGTTCGGCGAAAGCGGCTTGCGAACCGCCGATGTTCTCGCCGACTGCCATGGCGACGTCGTTGGCCGATTTGACCAGCATCATCTTCAGCGCATTGTCGAGCCGCATGACGGAACCCGGTTTGAAGCCCATCTTGCTCGGCGGCTCGCCAGCGGACCGTTTCGTGACCTTGATCGGCGAATCGAGCTGAACCTCGCCGGCCGCGATCGCGCGGAACGTCACATAGGCGGTCATCAGCTTGGTCAGCGAGGCAGGATACCAGCGCTTGAAAGCCTCCTGATGCTGGAGGATCCTGCCATTTTCCAGGTCGAACACGATCGTCGGATTGGCGAGAGCCGGCCCGGCCAGCACCGGAAGCGCCACGGCGCCCGCCAGCAAAAGTCTAGGGAAATGCCTGTATCGCATGGTGGAATCCGAAATCGCCTCTTGCCGTAGTCGCCCCTGGCTCCGTAAGATTTCGTTACGCGATCGCCAGCAAAGTGGATCCGACCCTCTGCCCGGACCATAGTTGCGGTGCTATTTAGCCTATGTGACGTCAAGATGGCAAAGTGCCTGACAATCACAATTGCAAAGCAGCAGGCACAATCGCAAAACAGCAGGCCAAGACCGTCTGCTCCAACAGCGAGATGGAACCATCATGCCAATCCTGAACCGCGCCGCCGAAATGCAAGACGAGGTCGCCGGCTGGCGCCGTCATCTGCACCAGACTCCAGAGCTGAATTTCGACGTCTTCAAGACCGCCGCCTTCGTCACCGAGAAGCTCAGGGCCTTCGGCTGCGACGAATTGGTGACCGGGCTCGGCAAGACCGGCGTCGTCGGCATCATCCGCGGCCGCCAGGGCGAAGGCACGACCATCGGCCTGCGCGCCGACATGGACGCGCTGCCGCTCAATGAGATCACCGGCAAACCCTACGCCTCGACCGTTCCAGGCAAGATGCATGCCTGCGGCCATGACGGCCACACCGCGATGCTGCTGGGTGCGGCCAAATATCTCGCCGAAACGCGCAATTTTGCCGGCTCTGTCGCAGTGATCTTCCAGCCGGCCGAAGAAGGCGGCGGCGGCGGCAACGAGATGGTCAAGGACGGCATGATGGAGCGCTTCGGCATCTCCAAGGTGTTCGGCATGCACAATATGCCGGGCCTGCCGGTCGGGCAGTTCGCCATCAGGCCGGGCCCGATCATGGCGGCGACCGCCGAATTCACCATCACCGTCAAGGGCCGGGGCGGGCATGCGGCGATGCCGCACGGCACGATCGATCCGATCGTCATCACCAGCCAGCTCGTCGGCGCGCTGCAGACGATCGCCTCGCGCAGCACCGATCCGGTCGAGGCCGTCGTGGTGTCGGTGACGAAATTCCATGCCGGCGACGCCTACAACGTCATTCCCGAGAGCGCCGAGATCGCCGGCACGGTGCGCACGCTGAAGAAGGAGGTCGCCAAGAAGGCGGAGGAGCGCGTGCGCGCCATCTGCGCGGGGTTGGCCTCGGCCTTCGGCGCAACGATCGAGGTCGATTACAATGCCAATTATCCCGTCACCTTCAACCACGCGGAAGAGACGGTCTTTGCCAGCGACGTCGCGGCCAATATCGCCGGCGACGCCCATGTGCACCGCGCCATCCAGCCGGTGATGGGCGGCGAGGATTTCTCCTATATGCTGGAGGCACGGCCGGGCGCCTTCATCTTCATCGGCAATGGCGACACCGCCGGTCTCCACAACCCTGCCTACGACTTCAACGACGAGGTCATCCCGCACGGCATGAGCTACTGGGTGAAGCTGGCGGAGACGGCGCTGGCCGCCTGATGCATTATCGCCCCAAAGCGTGCCCTCAGGCAGACCCGAGGGTACGCAGCGGTTCGAGGCGACCTCCAAGCAAGCTATCCGGCTAATCGGTCGATGTTCGCCGATCGCTACGGCCCGCTCTTCGAGTCGTCGACCTCCAGCGCCTCCATGACGGGCGCCGGATCACCCTCTTCGGCCGTAACGGCAGCTTGCGGCCTTTCGCCTGCCCTCGCCTTGCTCAGGGCTTCCGCAATGGCCTCTTCAATGTTGCCGATCTCATCTTCGCGTACCTCGCGACCATAGCCGGCCGCATCGGCATCTTGCTCGAATTGCTGAGCCAGGACGGCCACGCTCACTTCGCTTTCAGCGGGCAGCTCGCCGACGTTCTCCTGGAGCCAGCTTTCAAAGAACTCTTTCGTGGCGCTCATGCGGTATCTCCTTCGGCACACTAAAGCGCGGCGCTGGTCCGAAGTTCCGCTCTCCCATTCTATCTTTGCGCCTCTCGCATATCGGCTACGCGGGAAAGCGCCGCTTCAGCCAATCGGCCATGAGCGCGGTGACCTCCTCCGGCTTCTCTTGTTGCGACCAATGCCCGCAACCAGTGATCACATGTTTTTCAAGATCGGCTATGTGAACGTCCATTCCATCCATCAGCGCCGGGGCCAGCACGACATCGTCCTCGGCACCGATCATCAGCGACGGCACCTTTATCGTCTGGTCGACGTTCAAGCCGGCTTTCCAGTTGCGCGACAAGTTGCGATACCAGTTGATGCCTGGCGTGAAACCGGTGCGCCCGAAGCTGTCGACATAGAATGCAAGCTCGTCCGACGTCAGGATCGAAGAGCCGGGCAGCGTCTTCGGTTCCGGCTGCTCGAGCGCCTTGATAAAGGCCATCTGCCGGGCCTGCGGCGGCAGCCTGGCATATTGCGCGGCGGTAATGACGCCCTTGCGCATATTATCCCTGAACACCCGCGCCACGTCACGCGCCATCAGTCGGTCGGCGAGATCGCCGTCCTCGAACATCAGCACATACATGTCGGGGCTGTAGACTTCGCGCATCTGGGTGATCGGGTCTTTGGTCGCGTCGGCCACGAACGGCTTGCCGGGGGCCGTCAGGCCATTGACAAGGCTCGGTTGCAGCCACAGCATCTCGTGGGGAATGAACGGCGTGTTGAGGCCGATGACGCCGGCGACCCGGTTTTGGTGGAAAAGCGGCATTTGCCACGCGATCAGACCGCCCCAGTCATGGCCCGCGAACACGGCCTTTTCGACGCCGAGCGCATCGAGGAGACCGATGAGGTCACCCGTCAGATGCACCATGTCGTAATCCTCGACCTTCGACGGCCGCTCGGTCAGACCATAGCCGCGCTGGTCGGGAACGATGACGCGGTAGCCGGCGGCGGCCAGCGGCGCGATTTGGTGGCGCCAGGAAAAAGCGAGCTCGGGAAAGCCGTGCAGCAAGACCATCGCCGGTCCCTTGCCGGCTTCATAAACGGCCATATCGATGCCGTTGGTGCGAACGTATCGGACCGGCGGCATAGCCGGCGCCGCGCCGAAAGCCGGCATAGAAGGCGCAACGAGACTGGCGGCGGTGCCGAACAGCACCGCCCTGCGGGAAAGATTGATCATGGCAGAAGTTTCCGTAGCTGCTCGAATTCCGATCGAATGACTGCCTGGCAGGCAGAGACGTTGCGGCCGGCGCGGATCAGGACAAGGATGCCCTGGTAGAGAAGCAGAAGCCTGACGACCAGAAGCTCGACCTGCCCGCCCCCGATCTGGCGCTCGATGCCCCCCCTGATGGCGGCTTCGAGCACGGCGAAGCCCTGCGCCAGGCCTTCCGAGGCGACCGACGGCCGAGCGCCGAACTCGACGGCGGCATTCGTCAATAGACAGCCATGCTCGTCGCATTCTGGGGCCCGCAGCAATGACAGGAACAACTGTTCCAAGCCATCCAGATCGCCTGCCTCACCGACATAGGTCTCAATCCGGTGGCGGATGACGGCGTCGATATAGTGGCTGAAAGCCGCCCGATAGAGCCCTTCCTTGTCGCCAAAGGCATTGTAGATCGAGCCCGATGTCAGGCCCGTGGCATCGGCCAGATCCTTGATCGAAGCACCCGCGAAACCGGCTCGCCGAAACGCGCCCATCGCGTCTTGCAGCACAGTGGCTTCGTCAAACAATCGTGGTCTGGTCATCTGGCGGCTCGTTATAAAATGCTCATTCTAGAATGAGCATTTTATAACTGGAGTCAACTAGCCTTGCAGAGATCATTGGCAAGTCGCCGAGGTGGACATGCGGCGCCGGCATCAAACGGATCATCATCGCCCGCGGCCTCTTGGCGAAACGATCCGAAGCGGTTATGTGTCGGGCAGCGTGGTCCCGTAGCTCAGTAGGATAGAGCGGCAGATTCCTAATCTGTAGGTCACAGGTTCGATTCCTGTCGGGATCACCATGCTTTTTCAATTACTTAGGAAAGTGCTGCCGTACTTTTTTGGAAACTGCTACGCGTTGTTCATGCGTTATGGTGTTTCGGCACACATCCCCAAGGAGACAAACGCCTCAGATCCGGTGCCCGTGCCGGCGTCTTCGACCGAGCGAAGCCCTCCTCATCGGCGGCCAAAAAACCGGGCGCCAAACAGATCGGGCGCGAAGCAATGCGCGCCCGACTACTGGTTCCGTTCAGGCAATTCAGGCCTTTGGCGCCTCCGCCGCTGGCGCTGGAGGGGTGGCGACCAACCCGTCGTCCTCGCCGTCTGGATCGTCAAACACCTCCGCCTGATCGTCTTCAGCTTTCGATTTCTGAGCCTCCGGCCGCGCTGCGACGAGATCCTTCAGCGTGCCGCCGGCACCGGCGATTCCGGCCTCCTTCAGCAGCGCGTCGATCAGCGGCTTGTTGCCGGTGAACTTCAGCAGTTGGTCGGCGAGGTCGCCAGGGCCGGAGCGTTCGCCTTCTCCGCTTGACCGTCCGCCCGAAAAGCCAGCCGTGTCGAACACACGGATCGAGTCGATGCGGCTCGCGGGCTCCATCAGCGCCTTCAGCGACTCCGGCAGCATGGTGATGCGCGCCTGCGTCAGCTCAAGCTGGATCAGACGGTCGGAAAGCAGGTTGCGCGCCTCGTTGGTGGCGCGGATGGTCGCGGCCTGCGCCTCGCCTTCCGCAACCACGCCATTGGCGCGCACCTTCATCGCCTCCGCCTCAGCGCGGGCTTCCACCAGCACAGCCTGGGCACGGTCTTCCGCCGCCGCCCTTTCCGCGCTGGCGCCGACGGTGACCGAGACGGCTTCCGATTCAGCGGCTTCCTGCGCCTGAAGAACGGCGATCTGGCGAGCGCGGTCGGCGATTTCGCGTTCGCGCGCCGTCTGCACCTTTTCCTCCGCCGCAACCGTCAGCGCCTCGGCCTCGCGGGCCTTGGCTTCTGCCTGGCTGGTTTCCTGGCTCTTCTTGGCGATGGCCACCGCCATGTTCTGGCGGGACAGCTCGACCTCGCGCTCGGAATTGATGCGAGCTTCCTCCTTTGCGCGCTGCGCTTCCGCCGCATGTTCGGCGATCTCGCGTTCGCGGGCAATCTGCGCCGCCTGTTCGGCCAGCTTGGCGGCTTCCTCGGCCTTGGCCATTTCGGAGCGGGTCGCAGCCTGCTTGGAGACGACGTCGCGCTCCTGCTCAAGACGCGCCTCTTCCTCCTGCCGCTTCAGCGCGAACTTTTCGCGCGACGCGTTCAGGTCCTGCTCGGCGATGGCGACTTCGGTCTTTCGCGTAACCTCGTTGCGCTCCTTACGGCGCTGCTCGGTAATGGTCGTCAGCTTCGCCAAGCCGACAGCGTCGAAGGCGTTGGTTTCGTTGAAAAACTCCCGCGGAGTCTGGTCGAGGCCGGTGAGCGACACCGATTCCAGTTCAAGGCCGTTGGAGCGCAGGTCGGTCTCCACCGCGTCCTGCACCGCCTTCACGAAGTCGGAGCGGTTTTCGTGCAACTGGTCCAGCGTGTTACGGGCGGCGACCGAGCGCAGCGCGTCGACCAGCTTGGCTTCCACCAGATCTTGGATCGCCTTCGGGTCGTTGACGCGGTCGCCCAGCGTCTGTGCAGCTAAGCCGATGCCGTCATCCGTACCGTCAACGCGCACATAGAACTCAGCGCGGATGTCAACGCGCATGCGGTCGGAGGTGATGAAGGCGTCTTCGCGGCGGCGGTCGACCACCAGCTTGACGGTATTCAGCTTCACCTTGGCCAGCGCGTGCACGATGGGCAGGATCAGCGCGCCGCCATCCTTGACCACCCTGCGGCCGCCAACGCCGGTGCGCACAAAGGCTTCGTCGCGTTCGGCGCGCTGGTAGAGCCGTCCGAGCACAAAGCCGATAACCGCCAGCACGAAGATGACGATGCCGGCCCAGATCAGAAATTGTACGATATTGTCCATAATATGCCCCAAGTTTTGAAAGAGGTTGAGATTCCGCCCTGCTCAGAGTCCTCTCTGACTACTCGCCCTCCTCGAACGGCATGACGAGCCAGACGCGACCTGGTCCCTCGGCGGCTTCCACCACGACGACCTCTGCGCCTTTCTCGATTTTCATTCCCGCATCGGCAGGACGCGCCCGCAGCGTGTGCAATTCGCCATATTCGTCGCGCACCCGAATCGAGCCGGGCGGGCCGTCGTCCAGCGGCCCGAGCGAAACTATGCCGCGCCGCCCGACCAGGCGATCATGGTTGACCACATAGGTTTCGTCCTGCGGCAGCAGATGCGCGATCCAGCCGGCGGTGATTTTGGTCACCATCACCGCCGCAGGCACCGCGCCGATGGCGAAGCTCCACACCGGCAAAACGGGGAAGATTTGCCACAGCATGATCCCGACCATTCCGAAGGTCACCGAAAGCAACATCATCAGGATCGAGAAGGGAACGCGACCGAAGTTCAGCCAGTCGAACAATTCGCCGAGATGCGTAGCGTCAAGAAAGTGATCGAAGGCGCCCTCACCGCCGCCATGGTCGAAATTACCGGCCCCGACGAAGTACAGGACGATTTGCAGGATGCCCAGCAACAGCCCCGCCAGCAACGGGTAGAGATAGAGCGCAGGTGCGTTGAGGAGGTCTGCCATCGGCGTTACTTCTCGCCCTTGAGTTCACTGCGAAGCGCGGCCAGCCGGTCGTCAATCCGCCGCTGGCGGCCAAATTCTTCGAGCTCGGCCAGATCATTGTCGCGCGCCGTGCCGGCGGGCAGGTCGGTCAGCCGCGCCACGCTGGACAGGGCCGCCGCTATGCGATCTTCCGGCGCCGGCTTGCGAAAGCGACCCGTGGCGGCGGTCGCGCCGGGCGCCTGCGCCTCGCGGGCGCGCCGCGCGATCTTCACCCGCTCCTCAGCGTCGCGACGCGCTGCGCTCGCTGCATTCAAGGCCCCACGCGCTTCATCGATGCGTACATCCACGTCGTAGATCAACTTGTCGATGGAGGTAACCTGCGCGTCGATGTCGTCCTGTCGGCCGATGCCGGCGCGGGCGAGATCCTCGCGGCCGTCTTGCAGCGCGATGCGAATGTTCTGATCCAGGCCCTCGCGCTCGGCGGTGAGGTCGCCCTTTTGCAGCGTGTAGCGCTTGCGCTCGGCGATCAGCGCGGCAAGGTTGGACTTCAACTCGTCGGCGGCCTTGTCGATCTCGCGGATCGCCTGCTCGGCCACCGCCTCGGGAGCCTTCTTCTCCAGACCGTCGATCACGGTCGTGACCAGGCCAGCGGCAAGGCGCGAAACGCGCCCAGAAATGGATTCGGTCTGCATCGCTTCGATCTCCCTATGTTGCATGTCCGCCGAAAGCGGAACGGTGAGTGAATAGTATCCGCTCTCGCGCACGAGATGGGACAGTTGCGCCTTCTCTTGGCTGTCGGAATAGCCGGTGGCCAGAAAGCCGGCGATCACCCGCCCCTCGACGGTGGAAATCGACACCTTGTCGACCCCTTTGAAGGACATGAGCTTATCGTCGAGTGGCAGACGGTCGAACGACCAGGCGCCGGAGGCGTATTCACGGATGCCGTTGGTGACGAGCCGCGCCGGCAGGCCAGTCTCCGCCCGGATCGCCTCATAGGCGAGTTTCTGCAGTTCGAAAGTATTGGTGCGGTGGGCCGAGCCAGTGCGATCCAGAACGTCGTGCATGGCGGCATAGGCGGCGAATGTCGCCTCGACGTCGCGCTCGCCGGCTTGGTCCAGGATCAGCTTGTAACGCGCTTTCTTCATTTTGTTCCTCCTACCTAATCACTTAAATAGTGATTGCAGAGAATTCAAGGGTAAATCACCAAAATGGTGATTGAGCTATTGGAGGGGTTAATTGGGCGTGGAGATGACCCGAAAATTGCGCGATTGAAGATTGGTTGGCGATAAGGCCGCAGCAGCTGGCCGAAATGCAACCATACGACGTGTGGAGCCGATCGGCCGACCAGCGCGCAGTGCCGCCGGCAGTCAATGTTCCGTCTTTGGTGCCCCCATTGCCGTGGTCCACTTCATCAGTACACGCCGCAAAGCCGCGGGCGGAAATGGCCGACGGGGCAATATCGGTGGAGGCGTGCGCATAGGAGAAGTATCCTTCGTGGCAGGCGCATGAACTTACCGTCTTGCATGTCCTGATGCCCCAGGCGCCGACCTCCTGGCGCTGGCTGCGCGCTAGGCAATGGCGACAGGGTCGGCGCGAACCGGCTCGCCAGTTCTTCCAGGCCACGGTCATTGTAGCGCGTGAGGGACCTTGCAACCGCTCTTGCGCGGTTGCGGCCGCGCCCGATCAGATACGCCGGCCGGTTTTCGCGTCGAACAAATGGGCGCAGGCGCGATCGATCTCGATCCGCACCTGGGCGCCCTGCCTGAGCGGCAACCGCTCCCGGAAAAGGCAGGAAATTTCCTCGCCGGCGCAGTCGACCTTGGCGAAGATTTCCGAACCTGTGGCTTCCAGGAGTGTGACCGTGCCGGGCAAGCCCTGGGCAGTTGCGCGGATATGTTCGGGGCGGATGCCGTAGACAAGTTCGCGTCCTGCAGCGTCAGCCGGGCGGGTGCCTTCCGGCAGCGGCAGGATCAGCCCACCGGCGCTGCGGAACACGCCTTCCTCGATGCGGCCGGCAATGAAATTCATGGCGGGCGAGCCGATGAAGCCGGCAACGAACAGGTTGGCCGGATGATCGTAGAGGTCGAGCGGCGCGCCGATCTGCTCGACTAGGCCGTCATGCAGCACGACGATCTTGTCGGCCATGGTCATGGCCTCGATCTGGTCATGCGTGACGTAGATGGTGGTGGTGCCCAGCCGCTGGTGCAGCGCCTTGATCTCGCCGCGCATCTGGACGCGCAGCTTGGCGTCGAGATTGGAAAGCGGCTCGTCGAACAGGAAGACCTGCGGGTCGCGCACGATGGCGCGGCCCATGGCGACGCGCTGGCGCTGCCCGCCGGAGAGCTGACGCGGATAGCGCTCAAGCAGCTTTTCCAGGCCAAGGATGCTGGCGGCATTCCTGACGCGGCCCGCGGTATCGGCTGGATCGGCTTTCTTGATCTTCAGGGCAAAGCCCATATTGTCGGCCACCGTCATGTGCGGATAGAGCGCGTAGTTCTGGAACACCATGGCGATGTTTCGATCCCGCGCCCGCAGATTGTTGACCATACGTTCGCCGATGGCGATCTTCCCGCCCGAGATCGTTTCGAGTCCCGCGATCATGCGCAGCAGCGTCGATTTTCCGCATCCCGACGGGCCGACCAGGATGACGAACTCGCCGTCGGCGATATCGACGCTGACGTCGTGAATGATCTTGGTGGCTCCGAAAGCCTTCTGCACGTTGTTGATTGTTACCGATGCCATTGGATTTCTCCGGGAGAAAGGGTTCCAGCTAGACTGCGGCTTCAGCCGCCCTTGACCGCGCCGGCGGTCAATCCCGCGACGATCTGCTTTTGCGCGAACATGGTCAGGACCAGC
This sequence comes from Mesorhizobium sp. M9A.F.Ca.ET.002.03.1.2, assembly GCF_003952365.1. Taxonomy (NCBI): domain Bacteria; kingdom Pseudomonadati; phylum Pseudomonadota; class Alphaproteobacteria; order Hyphomicrobiales; family Phyllobacteriaceae; genus Mesorhizobium; species Mesorhizobium sp. M9A.F.Ca.ET.002.03.1.2. The sequence goes on from NZ_CP034443.1 coordinate 801,938, forward strand.
ACCGGCAGCGTCACCACCAGCGCCGCGGCAGCGAGCGGCCCCCAGCTCACCTGCTCGTAGGAGAGCATGTTGTAGACGGCGACCGGCAGCGTGCGCGTCTCGCGGCTGGCGAGCACCACGCCGAAGACGAAATTGTTCCACGAAAAGATAACGGACAGGATGAAGGCGACAACGATGCCCGGCCTGGCGATGGGCAGGGCGACCAGCCGGAACACCTGCCAGGAGCTGGCGCCGTCGATGTTGGCCGCCTCTTCCAGCTCCATCGGCGTGGTCTCGAAATAGCCGATCATCACCCAGACCACGATCGGCACCGTCACCACCAGATGGATGATGATCTGCGGCCAGAGCGTGCCGAGAATCCCGATCCATTGGAACAGCAAAAACAGCGGGATGAGATAGGATAGCCCCGGCGTCATGCGGGCGATCATGATGACGACCGCCGACCTTTCGGCCTTGAGCCGGGCTATGCCGTAGCCGGCCGGCACGCCGATCAGCAGCGCCAGCAACGTCGCCGTGCCGGTCACCAGAACCGAATTCCAGAGATAGAGCAGGAAATTGTTCTCTTCGAACACCTTTACATAGTTCGACCAGGCGAAACGTTCGGGGATCAGGATCGGCGGATAGGCGCCGTTGTCGATCTCGAATTTCAGCGAAAGCGAGATCATCCAGAGGAAGAACAGGATCGCCGGCGAGACGATGACCAGAGCCGCGAAAAACAGGCCGATCTGGTTGAGCAGACGTGACCGCATCTATTTGCCCTCCGCGTCGATCCACAGCGAGCGCTGGCGCAGCATCAGGAGGATGAAGGACAGCGCCACGATAACGATGAAGAACACCACCGCCATGGCCGAGCCGTAGCCGATGTCGTAGTAGGAGAAGGCGGTGTTGTAGAGATAGATGTTGATGGTTTCCGACGCCGTGCCCGGCCCGCCTTGGGTCATCGCATAGATGATGTCGAAGCTCTTCAGCGCATCGATGGTGCGGATGATCAACGCGATCATCAGGAACGGCGCGATCATCGGCAGAGTAAGGTAGCGGAATTGCTGCCAGGCATTGGCCCCGTCGATCTCCGCGCTCTCGAACGGCTCGCGCGGTACCGAGGCCAGCCCGCCCAGCACGATCAGCATCACCAGCGGCGTCCACTGCCAGGTCTCGACCGCAACCAGCGAAGGGATGACCGTTTTGGCGTTGAATATCCATTCCTGCGCCGGGATGCCGACCAGCGACAAGAGGTAGTTGAGCACGCCGAGCTGGGGATGGAACATCATGGTCCAGACCAGCGCCACGGCCACGGGCGTTGCCATCATCGGCATCACGAAGACGCCGCGCAGCACGCCGCGCAGCGGAAACCTGGCGTCGAAGATCAGGGCGGCGACAGTGCCGAAGAGCATCGGCGCTGCCACCGACAGGGAGGTGTAGGTCAATGTATGAACAAGGGATTCCCAGAATCGCGGGTCGCTGGCCAAACGGAGATAGTTTTCCATCCCGGCGAAGCTTCGCGACTGGCCGAGCGTCCAACGGTTGACACTCATCCAGAGCGTGAACGCCCAGGGAAAGATGATCACGGCGCCGACGACGACGAGCGCCGGAACGACGAAGGGCCAGTAGTTGGGAGCCAGCCGGACCGACTGACTCTCCTCGATGGCCTGCGTCGTCGCCCCGGTGCGATCCGTCGTCACCTCGGTGCGATCCGCGGTGCGTTCTGGGGCGATGGCCGACATCAGCCCTGCTCGCTCCTGTCGAGAACCGGCTGGAACTGCGCGGTCGCCTTCTTCAGCTCGTCGGCGGGATCGGCGCCGGCAATCATGTTGGTCAACGCCACGCCGTAGACGTCACGGAACTCGGTGACCGGGATGATCACCGGCAGCGCCAGCCTGCTGATATTGCCGGACTGAACCACGGCATCGAGCCAGCTTGCCGGCATGGTGACGCCTTCGCGCACCTTGGGATCTTCCAGCACCGACTTGCGGAAGGGTACGCCGGCGCCGGCCTGAAGCAGGCGCGCGCCCATGGCCGGGGACACCGCCCACTGACAGAAGAGATAGGCAGCTTCCTTCTTTTCGCTGGAGGCGGTCACACCGAGGCCGTCGCCGAACGTCCCGGAGGCATGCGCCTTGGGCCCCTTGGGCATGACGCCGTAGCCGACCTTGCCGACCACGCGCGACTTCTCGGGATTTTCCATCGGCGGAGCAAAACCGACGCCATCGAACCACATTCCGATCTTGCCTTGCAGGAAGGCGGACTGCGCTTCGGCCCAGTTGAAGCCAGTGACGCCCGGAGGAGCGGACTTGGTCATCAGCCTCTGATAGAGAGCGGCGGCCTCGATCGCCTCGGGCGTTTCGGTGCGCAGCTTCCCCTGGTCGTCGAGCGGCGTCATGTCGTAGCCGAGCATCAGCGATGTCCACACCGGCGTGTTGGCATTCTTGAGGCCGCGGGCGACAAAACCGAACGTGTTGGTCGACGGATCGGTCAGCGCCTCAGCGGCGGCCACCAATTGCTCGAACGTTTCAGGGTATTTGAGGCCCTTGGCCTCGAACAGCTCCTTGTTCCAATAGACGATCCAGTAGTCCACCGAGAAAGGCAGCGAACGCAGCACGCCCTGGCCGTCCTTGGCGAAAAGCATGCCGGCCTCGGCGAAATCGCTTTCGACCAGCCCGGGATCGGTGAGCGTCGGGTCGGCGAGATAGCCTGATATGTCGGCCAGCCAGCCGCCCTTTTCGAACTGGCGCTTCTGCACGTGGTAGCTCAGATGCACGACATCGAAGCTCGGCTTGCCGGAGCTGAGCTCGATCACCGTCTTTTGCCGCTGCTGCTGTTCCGGCGTCGCTTCGGCACTGACCTTGATGCCGGTCAGCTCCTCGAACTCGGCGAGATATTGCATGATGGTGTCGCTGCGCGGGCTTTTCACCAGATTGACGTCGAGAGTCGTGCCGGCAAAGCGCTTCCAGTCGACGCCGGCGGAAAAGCTCGGGCGAAGGCCCGCCAGGCCTGCGGCGGCGATCGCCGTGGTTCCTGCAAGGACTTGCCTTCTTGTTGGCTTGAACGGATTGGACGACATTTCTTCCTCCCTTTGGTTGCTGTCGTTGTGCTTTGCATCGCGGCGGCCGCGAACCATACGTCCTCAGATCTGGAGCGCCAACCGGCGCGCATTGTCGATATGCCGGCTGATCGCCTCGACCGCCTTTTGCGGGTCGCGGCTCTCAAGCGCTTCGATCACTGTCAGGTGCTCGTGCATCACCGGCACGACGCGCCCGTCGATGCGGAAACGCTCCTGGTGGATCAGGCGGATCTTTACCGAATTGACCAGATAGGCCTTGGCGATGATCTCGTTGCCCAGCGCATCGATGAAGGTGTCGTGCATAGCCCAGTCGATGTTCTGGGCCTTGGCCTCCATTTCCGGCGTCGGCGCCTGCGACAACGCCTGAGCCAGCATGTCCTCATGTTCGCGCCGCAGGCGGGCGAGCTCGGAGTCGGAAGCGTTGACGGTGAACAGCGCCACCGCTTCGCGCTCCATGAACAATCGAAACTGGAAGGCCTCACGGATCAGGTTGATGTCGATATGGGCGATCTGCATGCCGCGCTGCGGGATGGTCGTCAAAAGCCCCTCGGCCTCGAGGCGCGGCACGATCTCGCGGATGGCGCCAAGCGGCAGCCCGGTAAAGGCGACCAGTTCGCGCTGCGACACGAACTGTCCCGGCCGCAGATCGCGGGCCAGCAGATGCCGCGTGAAGCTGGCATAAGCTTTTTCCCTGAGGGTGGCCGGTTCGCTGCTGTCGTCCATTTCAGCGCGCTTCTTCCTTGCCGGTCAGGCCGGCTCTGTCGCAAACAGCCGATCATAGGCGGCAGCAAGCTGTTGCCGCCCCTGCGAAGCGATCGGCTCCAGCGGCGGACGGACCGCCAGCCAGCCCTCGTCGCCGGTCTTGCGCGCCACCATGACCTTCACCGCCGGGATGACCGGATATTTGAGCAATTCGAGCACGAAGCTCTCGACGCGGGCATCGTCGCGCCCGTCCTCGGCCATGGCGCGGATTTCGCCGGTGACGAAATTGGCCATGCCGGAAATGGCGCCCTGCCCGCCCTGGCGCACGCTTCTGGCCAGGTGCCGCTCGTCGCCGATCAGGATCACCAGGTCGCCATGAGCGCTTAGCAGCGCCTCGCTGTAGCTCCAGTCGCCCCCCGAATCCTTGACACCAGCGACCACGCCGGGGAAGGCCGCACGCAGCCTGCCGATCAGGGCAAGCGGGAGCGGCACCATGGTGACGGAAGGGATGTTATAAAGGAGGACGCCGCGAGCCAGTGGGCCGAGCCCGGCGAAGACGGCGGAAAACCATCCGAACAGCCCGTCCTCGCCGACATTCTTGAAGTAGCTCGGTGGAGCCAGCAGGATGTTGCGGACGCCGCACTGCAAGGCGTGTCGCGCCTGTTCGGCGGCGTCTTCGGCCGCATCGACCAGCACGCCGGCGACGAGCTGATGTGCCGGAATGCCGGCGGCCAGCATGGCCTCGGTGACGATCCGCCGCTCTCGGGTGCCCACGGAGGCGCCTTCCCCGGTGGTGCCGAAGAGCGTTGCGCTGCTGCAGCCGGCGCCAAGGCAAGCCTGGGCGTGCGCAACCATGGGAGAGATGGCGATTTGCCCGGACGCATCAAAAGGCGTGGTGAGGGCAACCGAAAGACCAAAGCGCGAAGCCACTGCCATGCTCTCCAAAATATCAATCTGCGCGCAGTACTATCACGCTAACATGTTAGTTGTAAATCGAAGCGGCGCCCTTTTTCGTCACATCGGACATACGCAAGGCGGATTTGGGCGAGTGCGGTCCTTCCGGCAGCGCAACCCCTACTGCCCCGTCGCGTCCGCGTAGATGTCGAGAACACCGGTGATGCTGCCGATCAGAAGGTCGTGCGCGACGGGCCTGACCCGGCCTGCCGCAACATCGGCATCGAGCAGCCCCAGATGCTGGCTGATCAGAGGCCGGGGAATGTCCTTGTCGCCCAGCACGTTCAGCAGCTTGCGTGTTGCGTGCTGCGCGTCTGGCGTCGGCCAGTAGTAGCGGATGCGGTCGCTGAAGGAGAAATGCCGCTGCACGCGCTGCTCGTCCGGCGTGCCCGGATAGTATTTCTGCCAGTTGTCCGGCGACGCCAGCATGATGCGCTCCATCGCGACAGGCAGGCCTTCGCGCGAAGGGTCCGGCGCGAGCACATCGGCGATGTGGCTGAGCCCATACAGCGCTTCGCGAAGTGCGAAGGTCAGCCAGGGGCCGACCTTAAGGATGGCAAAACCGTCGCGAACGAGAGCGTTAAGCGCTTCGGCCGACTGGTAGTCGGTCGAATGCGCTTCAAAAACGAATTGCGGCATGCGGTCGAGCACAGCCACCAGTTCGGTCGCCTTGGCCGGCGCATAGGGCACGATCTCGGTGTTGCCGAACTCGACGCCGGGCTGGACGACGACGCCGACCGAACGGGCAAAAGCGTCGTCGAGGCCGGCGCGGGAAAACGCTCGGGCGTGTATCTCCACGGTGCGCGAAGCATCGTCGGGCGCGGTCACATGCAGGTGGTCGAGCGCCTCCAGCGCGCCGCCCGGCACCGGCACTTCGGTGCCTATGACATAGACGGGTTTTTCGCCGCCTGCCCGCTCGACTGCCGCCTCGGCAATAGCCGCAAGTTCGGCCGCGCGTGCGGCAATCGTTTCGTCGGCAAGCACGGGAGGATCGTCGGCGCAGGCCATGCTCGTATCCAAATGCATCTTGGTGAAGCCGGCGCTCGCATAGGCGTCGATCATCGCCGCAGCGTTCTTCATGGCGGCGGTAGCCGCCATGTGCTTCCACGGATTGGGTCCAAGATGGTCGCCGCCAAAAATCAGGCGATCGACGGGGAAGCCGACTTTCTGCGCACGCGCCTCGACGAAGCCGCGGAAGCCTGCCGGCGTCATCCCGGTATAGCCGCCCTCGTGGTTCACCTGATTGCAGGTGGCTTCGATCAGCACATCCGCGTTCCGCGCCACGCCGTGACGCAGGGCGGCCTCGATGACCAGCGGATGCGCCGAGCAGACCGAAGTGATGCCGCTTCTCTCGCCTGCGGCGCGCCTGGCCGCAATGTTTGCAAGCCTCCGCGTCGCGGCACTCACTGCGCGGTCTTCCCTGTGGCGATGAAGGCCTCGACCGCGGCAAGCGGGAAAATGCCTTCCATAGGCCCCTTGCGGGTGACGGCGAGCGCACCGCAGGCATTGGCGATCCACAGCGCCTCTACGGGAGCCGCCCCGCGCAGCCAGAACGAGACGAAGGCAGCACCGAAGCAATCACCCGCGCCTGTCGGATCGACCTCGTCGACGGCAAAGCCGGGCGAGGCGACCGCACCGTGGCGGTCATGATAGACGGCGCCGGCGGCGCCTTTCTTCAGGACGATGCAGGACAGGCCACGGGCCAGCAATTCATCGATCGCGCCCTTCTCGTCCTTCGCGGATGAGAACAGGAAGAGTTCCTCGCCACTCGGCAGGAAGATGTCGGCTCGCGAAAGCACGCGATCGAGCGCCCCGCGCATGCCGGACGCTGCCATGATCTCCCGGCGGATGTTCGGATCGAAGGAAACTGTTCCTCCTTTGGCCTTGATAGTCTCGATCGCCGACAGCGCCACCGCGACGGCACGGTCGGAAAACAGCGACGAGCCCATGACATGGACGTGATCGGCACCGGCCAGCAGCGTTGTCGCCGCCGCGTCGGTCTCGATCAGGCCGGAGGCGCTGTTGCGGATGTTGAAGACGAAGTGCCGGCTGGCGTCGGCCCGGTAGGTGACGAAAGCCGTGCCCGTCGCATGGCCCTCGTGAACCGCGATCGCCGACACGTCGGCGCCCAGCGCCCGCAGCCGCTCGATGTTCAGCCTGCCGAAATCGTCGTCGCCGACGGCGCCGATGAGGCCGGCCGGCTGGCCGAGCGCCGCCGCCTGGCCGATGAAGATGGCGGGCGCGCCGGAAGGATAAGGCCCAAGCAGCGGACCAGGCTCAAGAAAACTCTGACCGATCCGTTCGGCCATGATCTCGACCAGAATCTCGCCGGCACTGACCAGCTTCTTCATCTTGCGCAATCCCTCCCGGCGTTTCGCCCGGCCTCGCGTCGGATGAACCGCACGAGCACTTTCCGAGTGATACGAATTTCGAATTCGCCCACTGGAAGTGAATACGGCTTGTGCTTTTTCGCGTCAATTAATAAATTTACGCATGGAAACTGTTGAAATTGTCTGTAAAATTTCGCCTTGCAGTCGCACGCTGGCGCACCGTATGTAGGGACCGGGCAGCGCTAAGGACTAGCGCGAGGGATTCAATGCCGATGACGCACAAGACGATGGAGGATTTCGCCCGCTCTTGCGGCGTCTCCAGGCCGACACTGTCGAAATATTTCGACGATCCGACCAGCGTCAAGCCGGCGACACGACAGCGGATCGAGGTGGCGCTGCGCTCGTCCGACTACCAGCCCAATCTCTTTGCGCGCAACCTGAACCGCAAGCGGACCCGCAGCATCGGCATCGTGGTGCCGACGGTCGCCGATCCCTTCTATTCCGAGATGGTCAGCCGCATCGAACTCAGGCTGCGCGACGAGGGCTACTGGCCGATCGTGATCTCCTCGCACGGCTCGCGCGAACTCGAAGTGGAAGCGACGCGGACCATTCTTTCACTGAAAGTCTCCGGCGCGATGATCGCGCCGCTCGGCCTGCGCTCGGACCATCGAACGCTGGAGAAGCTGACGCAGGTCATGCCAGTCGTCTATTTCGACACCTATCTCGAAGGCGGCACGCCATTCGTCGGCAACAACAACAGCCAGAGCGTCTCGACCATCGTCGACTATCTCTGCCGGTCCGGCGACGCCCCGGTCTATTTCGACATCCCGCACGTCAACCACAACTCGCCAGAACGACTGAACAGCTATGTCGCCACCATGCAGCGGCTCGGCCATGAGCCTGTCATCATCGGCAACACCGAAGATTATACGTGGGATTTCGAACGGATTGGCTATGAGCAGATGGAAAAAATGCTCGGCAATGGTGACCTGCCGGGCAAGACCATTCTGTGCGCCAACGACCGTCTCGCCTTCGGCGTGATGGCGGCCGCCTACTCGCGAGGCCGCAAGGTCGGCCGCAAGGGCGATAGCGACCTGCGTGTCGCGGCCCATGACGACCATCCGTTGAGCCGCTACACCTGCCCTGCCCTCACCACCATGGCGCAGGACTTCGCTTCGATGGCGGGCCGCAGCGTCGAGACGCTGCTGGCCTTGCTGGACGAAGACGACGCAGCGGTTGCCCCCAAGGTCTATCTCGACGCTACGCTCGTCATGCGTCAATCGGCCTGAGCATCACCAAAGGCAGGATCGAAGCCGCGCCATGCGGCAACCGCCGCGCCGACCGCTTGCCGCGCCGCCGGGCCATGGCGTCCCATCGAAACGAAGCCGTGGATCTGGCCGGGCCAGCGCCGCAACACGACCGGCACGCCGTCATCCACCAGACGCTTGGCATAAGCCTCGCCTTCGTCGGCGAGAATGTCATGACCGGCAATCGCGACAAAGGCCGGCGCTACACCAGCAAGGCTCTCGGCCTTGAGCGGCGACACGCGCCAGTCGCCGATGTCCCCGGCATCGCTGACGTAATGATCGCGAAACCAGGCCATGGTCGCCGATGTCAGACCATAGCCGTCGGCAAAGCAGCGATAGCTGTCCGCCGCCTGCGAGGCGTCGGTGTTTGGATAGAACAGAAGCTGCGCGGTCGGCGGGCTCTTGTCGCCGCGCGCAAGCAGGCAAAGGACGGTAGCAAGATTGCCGCCGGCGCTGTCGCCGGCAACGGCGATCCGCCTCGCGTCGATCCCGAGATCGCTCTCACCGTCCTGCATGAAGGAAAGCACAGCAACGCAGTCCTCGATCGCCGCCGGAAATTTGTGCTCCGGCGCCAGCCGGTAGTCGGGACAGACGACGACGCAGGCCGTCATGTTGGCGAGCCATCGGCAGATCTCATCATGCGACTCGAGATTGCCGATCACCCAGCCGCCGCCATGCAAATAGAGCAGCGCGGGAGCATCGATCGCTGGCGCGTCGTGCCCGCGATAGATCCTGAGCGTCAACGGGCCGCCCGGGCCGGCGATGGTGCGCTCGGTCAGCGAAGCGATCGGCTCGCGCTCGCCCTGAAGTGCCGGAAAGTCTTCTTCATAGGCGCGGCGCGCCTCTTCTGGCGTGCCGGCCTCGAACGGTGGGGTTGCAGCTTCCCGGCCAAGGTCGAGCACATGCCGGGCTTCCGGGTCGAGCAAGGGCGAAAGTGATGTCGTCATCATAAGCCCTCCGATCAGGCAAGCAGGCTGGCCGCTTCGTCCTCCTGGAGGAGCGGCGGCTGGTCGACCGTCCCGTTGACGGCGACGGACTCGCGGCTCTCTCCCGAAGCGAGGATCGCCTCCATGATCTCCAGCACATGAAGCGCAAGGTCGCCGGAGGCACGCGGCTTTCTTCCAGCCGTCAGCGCGCGCGAAAGATCGGCGACCCCGAGCATGCGGTAGTTGGCGCGGTCGGGTGTGGCAAAGGGCCAATTGCGCGCGCCGTAGAGTTCGCCCTCACTGGGGAAGTCGGCCCACTCGGCCCCACGTTCCGAAAGCGAGACAGTGCCGCCGAACGTGTCCGGATCGGGCAGCCTGAGCGAGCCTTCGGTCCCATGCAGCTCGATCGGGTGGTTGGAGTGCCTGAAGACGTCCCACGAGGCACCGAAGGTGACGGTGGCGCCCGAGCGGAACTCCAGCAGCGACAGGATATTGGTCGGCGTGCCGACCTTGAAACTGGTGTTCCTGTAGGGACCTTCGGCGGTGATCAGCCGCTCTTCCTGGCCCCGTGTCGCCATCGCCATCACGCGAGCCACCGGCCCGAGCAAATTGGCCAGCATCGTCAGGTAGTAGGGGCCCATGTCGAAGACCGGACCACCACCGGGCTGATAGTAGAATTGCGGATTGGGATGCCAATGCTCCATGCCGCGTCCCATCATGAAGGCGGTGCCGGTCACCGCGCGGCCGATAGCGCCCTCGTCCATCAAGCGGCGCGCCCGCCGTCCGGCGGCACCGAGGAACGTATCCGGGGCCGAGCCGAGCAGCAGTCCCCGCTCCGCAGCCTCTGCGACGAGGCGCCGGCCGTCCTTGGCCGAGGTCGCCAGCGGCTTTTCGGTGAAGACGTGCTTTCCCGCCGAAAGCGCTGAAAGCGAAATGTCGAAATGCGCCGCCGGGATGGTCAGGTTGAGGACGAGGTCGATCTCTGGATCGGCCAGAAGCGCATCAACGCTGACCGCCCGGATGCCGTATTCGCTGGCGCGCAGCACCGCCATGTCGGGCGAAATGTCGGCGCAGGCGCGCAGTTCCACCTCTCCGAACAGAGCCGCGTTGCGCAAATAGGTCATCGAGATGTTGCCGCATCCGATAACGCCGATGCCGAGCTTAGCCGCTGTTTTCCCTTGCATTTTCTATTCCACCTCCCAACGCCGCAACATCCTGGCTGAACCCTTGCACCAGCAACGGATCACATTCGAAAGCCGCTATACAGGATTTTAAATCTTGACGCGCGTAAAATTTTTATGGAACATGCGGAAATGCTGGCGCAACATCGGGAGGCTGCCGGCCCAAGGAGGAGAAAATGACCGACATCAAAAAAGGGCCGGTCTCCGGCTCGAAGCCTGTTGCGCATGTGACGATCGCTGACCGCAGGCAATTTCTCATCGGCAGCGCCGGCCTGCTGGGTGCGGCGACACTTGGCATGGGCACAGGACTGGGCGTTCGCCGGGCACGCGCGCAGTCGCGGGCCGAGATCAGCTTCGCCAGCGCCGCCTTCTTCGGCAAGGAGACCTTCGGCGACCTGATTAAGGCCTTCAACGAATCGCAGGACCGCGTCCTGGTTAAGAACATCGAGCTGCCGCCGCCGAGTTCCTCGACGGAGGTCTACCAGGGCCTTGTCCAGCAGCTCGCCCGCCGCACCGGCACGCCTGACGTTTTCAGCCAGGATGTGATCTGGATCGCCGGCTTTGCCGCTGCCGGCTGGGCGCTGCCGCTCGACGAGTATTTTCCGGCGGACAAGCGCAGCGCCTACTTCTCCGGAACCCTCAACGCCTGCACCTATGAAGGCAAGCTGACCGCCCTTCCCTGGTTCATGGATTCGGGCATGTTCTATTACCGCAAGGACGTGCTGGAAAAGCATGGCGGCAAGGTGCCGGAAAATTGGGCCGACATGGCGACCGTCGCCGCCGCCGCGCAGAAGGCCGGCGATGCGGATTTCGGCTATCTCTGGCAAGGCAAGCAGGCCGAGGTTCTGGTCTGCGACGCGGTCGAGATCATCACCTCCAACAACGGCGCGATCCTCGCGCCCGACGGCAAGTCGTCGCTGATCAACCAGAAGGCGGCGGTCGATGCGATCCAGTTCCTGCACGACACCGTCAACGCGACCAAGATCAGCCCGCAGGACGTCCTGTCCTGGGACGAGGAGCCGTCGCGTCAGCCCTTCACCTCGGGCAAGGCGATGTTCATGCGCAATTGGTCCTATGTCTATCCGATCGCCCAGGACGCCAAGGCCTCCCAGGTGGTGGACAAGGTCGGCGTCGCGCCGCTTCCGGCCTTCCCCGGCGGCAAGAGCTCGGCCTGTCTCGGCGGCTACCAGCTCGGCGTCAATGCCAATTCGAAGCAGCGCGAAGCCGCGATCGAGTTGCTGACCTGGCTGTCGTCGACCGAAACGCAGCACCGCATCGCCTTGAACTTTGGTCTCGCACCGACCCGTCCGGCATTGTTCCAGGATGAGAAGATCAAGACCGAACAACCGTTCATGGCGAGCCTCGAAACGGTGTTCACCGGCGCCACCGCCCGGCCGATTACGCCCGAATATGCGAAGGTGACGCTGGCCTTGCAGTCGGGCATCTCCAAGGCGCTGGTGTCGGGCAACGTCCAGGCCGAGATGGACACGCTGGCTGCGCAAATCGACCAGATCGTCGGCTGAACCATGATCGCGGCGGCCACTGTTTCTGGCATTGGCCGGCCGCGGCTTGGCAAGGCGCTTCCGGGTGCCATCTGGGCCTTTCTCCTGCTGACGCCGGCCTTCGTGTCGCTGGCGTCGGTTTCCTTTTATCCGATCGTCAACGGGCTGTATCTGTCGCTCACCAATACCTCGCTGATCACCCAGGAGAACGAGTTCTCGGGCTTCGCCAACTATGTGCAGCTGTGGGGCGACGCGCAGTTCTGGAATGCGTGGTGGCACACGATGTGGTTCACTGCGGCATCCACGATACTGGAGACGGTCATCGGGCTCGGCATGGCGCTCATCCTGTGCGAGGCGTTCAAGGGACGCGGCCTGGTTCGCGCCGCCATGCTGGTCCCCTGGGCGATGCCCACCGTCGTCACCTCCAAGATGTTCGGCTGGCTGTTCGACGGCCAGAACGGCATCATCAACTACATCCTCCTGCATGCCGGACTGATCGACCAGAACATCAACTGGTACGGCTCCCCCGACACGGCGATGACCACCATCATCATCGCCGACGTCTGGAAGACCACGCCGTTCATGGCGCTTTTGCTTTTGACTGGGCTGCAGACAGTGCCCAATTCTCTGATCGAGGCGGCGCGCATGGACGGCGCCAAGGGCTGGATCACCTTCTGGCACATCCGCCTGCCGCTGCTCATGCCGACCTTGCTGATTGCCGGCCTGTTTCGCGCGCTCGACGCCTTTCGCGTCTTCGACCTCGTCTATGTGCTGACCGGCGGCGGCCCCGCCGATTCGACCGAGACGCTGTCGACGCTGTCCTACAAGGTGCTCTTCTCGACGCTGCAATTCGGCTATGGCTCGGCCGTATCGACGGCGATGTTCGTCACCGAAGGCATCATCGCTATTGTCTTCTGCCTCTATCTCGTGCGGCAGATCAGGAGGGCGCAATGAAGGACACGCGCTCGCCGCTGCAGACCATCGCCATCTATCTTGGCGCCTTGCTGATCCTGGTCTGGTCCGGCGGCCCGTTCATCTGGCAGTTCTCGACATCGTTCCAGCTCGACAAGGCGCTGACGTCAGGCTCGCCGTCGCTGATCCCCGCCCCTTTCACGCTCGAGCACTACTACAATGCCTTTATCGAGAAAGAGCTACACCGCTATGTCTGGAACTCGCTCGTGGTCTCGCTGGCGACGACATTCCTGTGCCTGTTCGTCGGATCGCTGGCCGCGTTTGCTTTGTCGCGGCTCAACGTGAAGGGCCGCTTCGGCATTCTGATGGTCATCCTTTCGGTGTCGATGTTCCCTCAGATCGCGCTGGTCGGGCCGCTCTATCTGGTGGCAACCAATCTCGGCCTGCTCGATACCTACACCGCGCTGATCATCACCTACCTGGCGCTCGGTCTGCCGCTCGTCACCTGGGTGCTGTTCGGCTATTTCGAGACGCTGCCGCGCGAGATCGACGAGGCAGCGCGCATGGACGGCGTCAGCATTCCCGGCCTGCTCTGGCACATCATCCTGCCAATGTCGCTGCCGAGCCTGGTGACCACGGGCCTGCTCGCCTTCATCACCGCCTGGAACGAATTCCTGTTCGCCCTCGCCTTCACCTCCAACATCGATCGCCAGACGATCCCCGTCGGCATCGCCAACTTCACCAACCAATATTACGTGCCCTGGGGCGACATCGCCGCAGCCTCGGCGGTTGTCACCGTCCCCTTGATCGTGCTGGTGCTGTTCTTCCAGCGCCACATCATCGAAGGGCTGACCCAAGGTGGCATCAAGGAATGAAAGGATGACCGTGAAAGACCTGAAAGTCGGCTGCCAGACCTTTACCTGGGAAATGCTGGGAGACCGGTTTGCCGGCGGCCCCGACGACCTGTTGAAGGCGATCGCCGATGGCGGCTATGCCGGCATCGAGATCACCGACACGATGATCGGCCGCTACGCCGGCAGGCCGGCGGAATTCGCCACGGCGTTGAAGTCGGCCGGCCTTACCCTCGTCTCCTTCGCCTTCGGCTCGAAGAGCGGCTTCACACTGCAGGACAGGATCGGCGCCGATCTGGAAACCGCGCAACGCTGGATCGATTTCGCCGCCGCGTTTCCCGGCGCGCTCGTCTCCTTCGGCTCGGCCACCGTCGTCTCCGACGGCCCGCGCGACGACAAGTTCGCCATTGCAGCCGAGTTCTATAACAGGGCCGGCGAACTCGGCCACAAGGCCGGCGTCGACATCGCCGTCCATCCGAGCTCCCACCACAACACGCTGCTGTTCGATCGTGCCGACTACGACCGGATTTTTGGGCTGATCGATCCGTCGCTCGTCGGCTGGGTGCCCGACACCGGTCACATCCTGCGCGGCCATGAAGACATGATCGACACGCTCACCACATACCGGGACCGCATCCGCTACATCCACCTGAAGGACGTCGATGCCGGCGGCACATGGGCCATGCTCGGCAAGGGTGTCTGCGATACGGCAAAGGTGATCGAGATCGCGAGTGCCGCGCCCAACTTCAACGGCTGGCTGGTGCTGGAAGAGGAATCCGAGACCGCTGCCGCCGATCCAGCCGCCGCGGTCAAGATCAACCGCCAGACCATGCGCGGCTACGGCGCGTGAGGAAGAGACCATGATCCGGAAGCAAGACCGTCGCCTTCGTGTCGGCGTGCTCGGCTGCGGGCCGATCGCGCAGTTCGCCCATCTTGAATCCTGCGTGAAGGCGAGAAATGCCGACCTTTATGCGATCTGCGATGCCGCTCCAGACCTCTTGGCGCGCATGGGCGCGACCTATGAGCCCGAGAAGATGTATGCCGACTACGACGAGATGCTCGCCGACCCGCAACTGGAGGCAGTGATCGTCGCGACCTCGGACGCCTATCACGTGCCGATGTCGGTCAAGGCGCTGGAGGCCGGCAAGCATGTGCTGTGTGAGAAGCCGATCGGCGTCTCGGTCGAAGAGGGCGAGATGCTCGCCGACGCGGTCAAACGCTCCGGCAAGATGCTGCAGGTCGGCCATATGAAGCGCTTCGACCCGGCGCTGGAAGCGGCGCGCGATTTCGTCCGCGACGAGATGGGCGAGATTCTGGCACTGAAGGCCTGGTATTGCGACTCTACCCACCGCTATACCAACACCGACGCGGTCCAGCCGCTGCCGGTCACCAGCAAGCTGGCAAGGAAACCTGGCGGCAATCCGAAGGCCGATCTCCGGCAGTACTTCATGCTGGCGCACGGCTCACACCTCGTCGACACTGCGCGCTTCCTGTGCGGCGAAATCTCAGCCGTGCGTGCCCGCCTCAACGAGCGTTTCGGCGCCTATTGCTGGTTCGTCGAAACCGAATTCGCCAACGGAGCGCTTGGCCATCTCGACCTCACCGTGGCTGTGCGCATGGACTGGCACGAGGGTTTTCAGCTCTATGGCGAGAACGGCTCTGTGGTCGCGAAGACCTTCAATCCCTGGTATTTCCGGGCGAGCGAGGTCGACATCTTCCACGAGAAGGATGCCACATCGCGAAAACCGCTGGGCGCCGACGGCCATTT
This sequence comes from Mesorhizobium sp. M9A.F.Ca.ET.002.03.1.2, assembly GCF_003952365.1. Lineage (NCBI taxonomy): Bacteria > Pseudomonadati > Pseudomonadota > Alphaproteobacteria > Hyphomicrobiales > Phyllobacteriaceae > Mesorhizobium > Mesorhizobium sp. M9A.F.Ca.ET.002.03.1.2. Next base: position 817,429 of record NZ_CP034443.1, read on the forward strand.
CTTCAGGCGCCAGCTCGAAGGTCTCGCCGACACGGTCCTCGATGGTGCGCCGCTACGCGGCGCCAATGTCGAGGACGGTCTCGCCTCGATCCGCGCCATGGTGGCGATTGCCCGCTCGGTGGAAACCGGCCAGCGCGTCGAGATCGCCACTGTCACGGGAGCGGTCTGATGCAGGTCGGGGTGTTCGCCAAGACCTTCCCGGGAAGCGAACCGGCCAGCGTGCTGGCAGCGGTCCGCGACGCCGGATTTGCCGTCACCCAGTTCAACCTGGCCTGCGCCGGCCTGCCGTCGATGCCGGATGCGGTGCCGGACGACGCCATCAGCGCCATCGCGGCCGCGTCCGATGCCTCCGGCGTCGCCCTGGTGGTGCTGTCCGGCACCTACAACATGGCCCATCCCAACAAAGCGGTGCGCAATGACGGCCTGCGCCGGCTTGGCGTGGTCATCGAGGCAGCGGCAGCCCTTTCCGTTCCGTTGGTCACCCTGTGCACGGGAACACGCAACGCGGACGACCAGTGGGCGTATCACCCCGACAATGCCGACCCTGAAGCATGGGCCGACATGGCGGACGAGATGGAAAAGGCGCTCCAACTCGCAGAGCGTCACGGCGTCGATCTCGGCATCGAACCCGAACAGGCCAACATCGTCACCTCGGCGTCGGACGCGATGCGCCTCATCGCCGAGATGGGCTCGAAACGGCTGCGCATCGTGCTCGATCCGGCCAACCTGTTCGAGCGGGCGAGCCCCGCCGAAGCACGCGCCATCGTGGCCGCTGCGGTCGAGCACATAGCCGGCCATGTCGCCATGGCCCATGCCAAGGACCGTTTAGCCGATGGCCGCTTCACTACGGCCGGCCGGGGCGTTGTCGACTTTGCGGATTTTGTCGCCCGCCTCAAGGTATCAGGCTTTGACGGGCCGCTGATCACGCACGGGCTTTCGGCCGAGGAAGCGCCCGGGGTTGCCCGTTTCCTGAAGGGGCTGGTCTGATGGCGCGGCTGGCCACTTTGCTTCGCCATGACGCCGCGCTTCAAATTTCCGACGACGGCGACGGGCTTCCCATCGTCTTTCAGCACGGGCTGGGCGGTGGTGAGGCGCAGGTCGCCCAGGCTTTCCCTGTCGACGCAGCCTTTCGACGCATCACGCTGGAATGCCGCGGGCACGGCGCCTCCGGGCTGGGCAGCAGCCGTCCGTTCTCCCTGGGCATGTTCGCCGACGATGTTCTAGCAGCCACCGACCGGGCCGGCCTCGATCGGTTCGTCGCCGGCGGCATTTCCATGGGCGCTGCGATCGCATTGCGCCTCGCCTGCCGTCAGCCGGATCGCGTCGCTGGCCTGCTGCTGGTGCGGCCGGCCTGGATGTTCGAAAGCGCGCCTGACAACATGCGGCCCATCGCCGAGGTCGCCGATCTCATCCTCGATCACGGCCCCGGCAAGGCCAGGGCGATCTTCGAGCAATCGGAAACGGCCGCGCGCCTGAGGCGTGAAGCACCCGACAACCTTGCCTCGCTGTTCGGCTATTTCGACCGGCCGGATGCAGCAGCGTTCGCGCAGATCCTCGCCGACATTGCCGCCGACGGACCGGGCGTTTCCAAGAGCGATGCCGCTGCCCTTGGCATTCCCACTCTGGTCATCGGCAACGCCATGGATGCGGTGCATCCGCTAACGATCGCCCACACACTTGCCGCGGCCATCCCTGGCGCGGCCTTTGCCGAAATCACTCCCAAGGCGCTCGATAGCGACGGGCATTTCGCCGAGCTGCGGGTTGAGATTGCGACCTTCCTTCACGCCAACTTCAACATTCGGAGCCTTGTTCCGTCATGACGACCAAATCCCTGTCCGGCCCCGCTGCCATCGCCGCCTTACCGCGCAACCGGCTGCTCGGCGAGTTTTCCCTGTGGTCGGCCGATCTCGCCAATATGGAGCGCGACCTGCAGCGCATCGACGCTCACGTCGACCTGCATCACATCGACGTCGCGGACGCCCGTTTCACCCCCGGCTTCCTGTTCTTTCCGGATCTGGTGGCGCGGATCGCCAAACTGACGGCACAGCCGATCCATGTGCACCTGATGGTCGAGGCGGAGATCGTCGAGGAGCAGACGCGCCAGTTCATCGAGGCCGGCGCCGATCTCATCAGCGTCCATGCCGAAAACGGCGAAGCCGGCCTGCGCGCCGTGCGGCTGGCGCATGAGCTAGGCGCCGAGGCCGGCGTGGTGCTCAGGCTGGAGACGCCCGTCGTCGCAGTCACCCCCTTTCTGCCCGAAGTGGCATTCGTGACGCTTCTGGGCACATCCATCGGCGTCAAGGGCCAGAGCTTGTCGGATCAGGCCTGCCCTCGCCTGATCGAGGCACGCGCACTGATGAGAAAAGCCGGTCGCGAGGCCGGCATCATCCTGGCTGCCGATGGCGGCATCCGTCACGAGACGGTGCCGCGCTTGCGCGCCGCCGGGGCCGAGACGGTGGTGCTCGGATCGCTGGCATTCGGCGACCCCGACCTTGCGCAACGCATGGCCTGGCTGCATGGGCTGAAGGTCGCCGCCTGATGAGCAAGATTGCGCTTGCCTTCGATCTTGGCGGCACGGAGCTGCGCGGCGCGCTGGTCGAGCGCGGCGGCCGCGTCGCCGCGCGCGTTTCGGCGCCGACGCTGTCCGGCGCGGGATCGGAAGCGGTGATCGGCCAGATTATTACCTTGGCCCGAACCCTGCTGGCGGAGCACCCGCAGGCAAAGGTCGCCGGTATCGGCATGTGTGCGCCGGGGCCGCTCGATCCCAAAGCGGGGATCGTCATCGGCCCGCCGACGCTGGCCGGCTGGCACGACGTGCCGCTGATCGACATTCTCGGCCGGCATTTCGGCCTGCCGGTGCGGCTGGAAAACGACGCCAACGCGGCCGCTCTCGGTGAATGGCGCTTCGGCGCCGGTCAAGGCGCCGGATCGCTGGTCTTCGTCACCGTGTCGACCGGCATTGGCGGCGGGGTCGTCGCCGACGGCCACATCTATCACGGCAGACGCGGGCTTGCCGCCGAGATCGGCCATATGACCATCACCGGCGAAGGCGACCGCTGCTTCTGCGGCGCCGTCGGCTGCTTCGAAGCGGTCGCCTCCGGAACCGCGCTCGGGCGGCGTGCCACGGCGCTGACAGCGCCGGGCGATGGCTCGCTGCTCAGGCGCCTCTCGGCCGACGGCGACGTTTCGGCGAGGCACGTCGTCGAGGCCGCACGCGCCGGCGATGTCAGCGCGCTCGGACTGATCGAGGCGGAAGCCAGGTGGCTCGGAATCGGCTTCACCAACCTGCTTCATCTCTATTCGCCGGACCTGATCGTCATGGGCGGCGGCTTGGCCAATGGTTTCGATCTGCTGGCTCCAGCCATCAGGGCAACCGTCGAGCAGCGAGCCATGCCGGCCTACCGCGACGTACCGATCGTGCCGGCACGGCTCGGCGACCGCGCCGGGCTGATCGGCGCGGCCAGCCTCATTCTCTGGGAAGGCGAACCGGGCGCGCCGCTGGCCATGGCGCAAGACGAGGACAACAAACATGGCGCGACGGAACGCGCCGATGCCAGGGAGGCAGGCCATGGCTGAGCTCAAGCTGCGCGGTGCGCGCAAGTCCTACGGATCTGTCGAGATCATCAAGGGGATCGATCTCGACGTCGAGGACCGCGAATTCGTGGTCTTCGTCGGCCCGTCCGGCTGCGGCAAGTCCACACTGCTGCGCATGATCGCCGGCCTGGAGAAGATCACCGCCGGCGACCTTCTCATCGATGGCGTGCGCGCCAACGACATCGATCCGTCCGAGCGCGGGCTTGCCATGGTGTTCCAGTCCTACGCGCTCTATCCGCATATGACGGTGGCCGAGAACATGGGCTTTGCGCTGAAGATCGCCGGCATTTCCACCGCGGAAAAGGAACGCAAGGTGCGAGAGGCCGCCGAGGTGCTGCAGCTTTCGCATCTTCTCGACCGGCGGCCGAAGGCGCTTTCGGGCGGCCAGCGCCAGCGTGTCGCCATCGGCCGCGCCATCGTGCGCAATCCCAAAGTGTTCCTGTTCGACGAGCCGTTGTCCAATCTCGACGCAGCCTTGCGGGTCAGCATGCGGCTCGAGCTGATGCGCCTGCACGAACATCTGGCCGCAACCATGATCTATGTCACCCACGACCAGACCGAGGCCATGACTATGGCCGACAAGATCGTGGTGCTGAACGGCGGCTCGATCGAGCAGGTCGGCTCGCCGCTCGAACTCTACAACAGGCCGGCAAACATTTTCGTCGCCGGCTTCATCGGTTCACCGAAGATGAACCTGCTGACGCTGAAGTTGGCCTCGACCGGCCCCGAAGGCGTCACTGTAACCTTGCCGGACGGTCAGGCGCTTACCGTGCCGGTCGCAGCGGGCGCAACCAAACCGGGTGACGGGCTACTGCTCGGCATGCGACCGGAGCATCTCCGCATCTCGGCCAACGGACGGTTCAAGGGGCAAGCCGTGCTGGCGGAGCGGCTGGGCAGCCTGACCATCCTGCATGTCGAGATTGCACCCGACATCACGCTGGTCGTCCAGGCCGAAGGCGGCGACAGGACGCCGCTGCACAGCCCGATCGCGCTCGACATTTCTCCCTCGGTTTGCCACCTGTTTCACCCGGATGGCCCGGCATTGGCGCCGCTGCACCCGGCCTGAGTTTCCGTAGCACGGCAGAAACGCCCTTCCTTCGTCATTCCAGGGCGGAGCAGGAGGAAGCGACGTCGCGAAGACCCTAGAATCCATGCCGTGACATCGAAGCGTCACGGCGGCGCGGAATGAATGCCGGCGTGTCTGCCGCCGATGTCCCGCAAGGTTCTGTATCGCTGAAGCGTTTGGAGGGAACGGCAGGATCCTCGGGTCTGCGCGTCCGCTTCCTCCCGCTCCCGAGGACGAAGAAAACGGCGCTGTGCCCCCAATCCATGCCGCACCGCAGCACATCAAAAGCCGCTGCACACCATTTTAATTCTTGACGCGTGTCAAATTTTTCTAAAACATGCGCAAAAGCTGACAGGCATCGGTCAGCGCTCTGGGAGGAGAAATGCCTGACACGAAAAACGGCCCCAACCGGGTCCTGAATCTGCAAGCCGCACGGCGGTCGACGATCTGTCTGCGGTCGCAAGCGTCGGGTTGGCCGGGCCGCACAGGCATTCCGTTCGTCGAGAAACGAGCAGATACGACGCAACCGACAATTAGGAGGAGGACGAAACATGCGCATGTTCAATGGCCTGACGCTGGGCGCAGGTCTGCTTGCAACCGTGATTTCAATGCCGGCCCATGCCGAAGACGCGGCGAAGGTCGCTGCCATCGTCAAGGGCCTCGACAATCCGTTCTTCCAGTACATGCAGAAGGGCATCGAAGAGCAGGCCAAGGCCGACGGTGTCGGCGTCACTGTCCAGGCTGCCGCCAACATGGGCGACGCAACCGGACAGGCCGATCGCCTGACCGCCATGGCCATGCAGGATTTCGATTGCTATCTGGTCAATCCGATCAGCGTCTCCAACCTCGTCCAGGCGCTTGTTCCCGTCGCCCAGAAGAACAAGCCGATCGTCAACATCGACAGCACCATCGACGCCGAGCAGGCCAAGGCCGCGGGCTTCGCCATCTCGACCTATATCGGTACCGACAACGTCGCCGCCGGCGCGCTGGCCGGCGAGGAGATGCTGAAGCTGGTTCCGAACGGCTCCAAGGTCGCCCTGGTGGCCGGTATCGTCGGCGACGTCGGCAGCAACGCCCGTATCAAAGGCTTCAAGCAGGCCGTCGAAGGCAAGCTCGAAGTCGTGGTGATGGTCAGTGCCGACTGGGACCGTGAGAAGGCGCTCACCGCGGCCACCGATATCCTGGCCGCGCATCCCGATCTCGCCGGCTTCTTCGCCGCCAACGACATCATGGCGCTCGGCGTCGGGCGCGCAGTGCAAACCTCGGGCAAGGACGTCAAGGTGATTGGCCTCGACGGCATCGTCGATGCGCTGAAATCGGTCGCGGCCGGCGAACTCTCCGCCACCGTCGCCCAGTATCCCTATGTCGTCGGCGCCATGGGCGTGGAGGCCTGCAAGGCGGCGGCCATAGGCAAGGAGCTGCCCGCCAATGTGCCGGCGCCGGTGCTCCTGATCAACAAGGACAATGCCGAAGCCTCGCTGAAGAACTTCCCGCGCCCGGGCGGCGACTATCCCGATCCCTTCCGCGAGATGCTGAAGTGAGCATTCCCAGTCAAAACGCGCCCGTGCCTGCCGCGGGCGCGGCGGAGGAGAGCCGCCCCTCCCTGTCGGCTCTCCTCCTGGATCCTTCCTTCTGGGCCGACTGGGCATCGGTCGTCGGCCTTGTCGGCCTCGTCATCGTCTTCGGCATCGCCCAGCCGGTCTTTCTCAGCATCGCCAATTTGCAGGCCCTGCTCTTGGCAGCAGCGATCCTGGTCGTGCTGTCGATCGGCCAGACCTTCGTCGTGGCGACCGCCGGCATCGACCTCTCGCTGGCTGCCGCGGTCATGTTTGGCGCCATCATCCTCGGCCTCGTCAACGCCGCCGGCTGGGGCATCTTCCTCGCCTGTATGCTGGCTGTTCTTGCCACCAGCGCGGTGGGTTTCCTCAACGGCGTCCTGATTACCGCCGGCAAAATTCCAGACTTCGTGGTGACGCTCGGCACGCTCTCGGGCATCACCGGGCTCGGCCTCATCCTGTCGGGCGGCGAGCCGACGATGGTCGGCTCCACCTTCCTGCTCAAGCTAGCCTCCGGCTCCTTCGGACCGTTCGGCTATCCCGTCTGGGTCGCGATCGCAGCGGTCATCGTCGCGCATATCGCGCTCTACCACACCCGCTTCGGCGTGCATCTGCTGGCCACCGGCGGCCAGGTCGAAAGCGCCGGCGCGCTCGGCATCCGCACCAACCGGGTCAAGATCGCCGCCTACACGATATCAGGATTCTGCGCCGGCATCGCCGCGCTGCTTCTGGTGGCGCGCATCGGCTCGGCCGAACCGCAGATCAACACCAGCCTGCTGCTCAATTCGGTGGCGGCAGTCGTCTTGGGAGGCGTCAGCCTGTTTGGCGGACGCGCCAGCATTCTTGGGCCGGCAATCGGGGCGCTGATGCTCACCGCGCTCGTCAATGGACTGACCCTGCTCAGCGTTTCGGCCTTCTACCAACCGCTCGCCGTGGGCGCCATCGTGGTGCTGGCCGCCCTGATCATGCGGTACCAGAAATGAGCGCCGTCGATCGCATCCCGTCGTCCGACGCGATCCTCGCCTGCGAAGGACTGAGCAAGCATTTCGGCGGCATCCGGGCCTTCACCGACGTCGCCTTCCAGGCCCGCCGCGGCGAAGTCACCGCGGTGATCGGCGACAACGGCGCCGGCAAGTCGACGCTGATACGCTGCCTGGTCGGCGTGCATGTGCCGGATGCCGGAGAGATCTTCTTCGACGGCCGGCCGCACCCCTTCGCCAATCCCGACGAGGCACGCAAGGCCGGCATCGAAACGGTGCACCAGAACCTGGCGCTGATCGACGAATTGACCGTTGCCCAGAACCTGTTCCTCAACCGCGAGATCGTGCGCCGGATCGGCCCCTTCGCTCTGCTCGATCGGGCCGCCATGAAGCAGCAGGCTCGCGCCATGTTGTCACGCCTGTCGATCAATATGCCTTCGGTCAACCAGCGCGTGCGGCGCCTGTCAGGCGGGCAGCGGCAGGCGATCTCGATCTGCCGCGCGGCAGGTTCCGGCGCCAAGCTGGTGGTGATGGACGAGCCGACGGCAGCGCTCGGCGTGCAGGAGACGGCCAATGTCGAAGCCCTGATCCGGCGCCTGCGCGAGCAGGAGGTGAGCGTCATCCTGGTCAGCCACAATTTCGATCAGGTGCGGCGGCTGTCCGACCAGATCTGGGTGATGCGGGCGGGTCGGATGGTGGCGACGGTGCGTTCGTCGCAGACATCAGGCAACGAACTCGTCGCGCTCGTCACCGGCGCGGCATAGAAACGATACGGCTCGTTTCGATTGAACGATTGGAAAGGGAGTTGCAGTGGCGGTGATCCGTGTCGGACTTGTGGGACTTGGAGAGGTCGCTCAGTCGATCCATCTGCCGGTGCTGAGCGATCAGCGTGACCGCTGGCTGATCGCTGGCGTCTATGACGTTTCGCCGAGCCTCGTGGCTTTGTGCCGCTCCGAATATCCAACTGCCGCAGCCTTCGATTCAGCCGAGGCGCTGATCAATTCGCCGGATATCGACGCGGTTTTCATCCTCTCATCCGACGAGACCCACAGCCGCTTCGTGCGTGCCGCCGTCCATGCGAACAAGCATGTGCTGCTGGAGAAACCCGCTTGCTTGACGGTGCGCGAGATCGACGAGCTTCTGGCGCTGACGCCGAACTACGCCAAGACGATCTTCGTCGGTTATATGCGCCGCTATGCTCCTGCCTATCTGGCGGCGATAGAGGAACTGCCTGATTTCGCCGACATCACCCATGTCCGCATCTTCGATCTGATTTCCGAAGGCCGGCATTTCCTGAAAAAGAGCCAGAACATCCTTTATCCCAGGGATATCGACCCGGCGCTGCTGGAGCGTGGCGCCAAGGAGCGCGACATGCTTATACGTGAAGTGGTGGGCACCGATGCACCGGCCGATCTGGTGCGCGCCTATCGCGGGCTGACGGCCCTCTCCTCCCACCACATCTCCGCCATGCGGGGACTGCTCGGCGAACCGGTTCGCGTGCTCGCTGCGCACCGTACCAATGGCGGCGTCAACACCAGCGTAACCTTCGACTATGGACATTTCGCCTGCTGCTACGACGCGGTCGTCGACGATCTCGGCCTGTTCGACGCCATGATCGAGGTGCGCTCGAGCACCAAAAGGATCCGCATCATCTACGACACGCCCTATATCCGCAGCCTGCCGACGCAGCTCGAAGTGACGGAAGCCGGACCGCTTGGCCCGGTGACCAGGACCTTCGGGCCGCTCTATGGCGATGCCTTCTCGAATGAACTTGAAACCTTCCACCGCCACATCACGGACGGCACCAGGCCGCTGACGGACCTGGCCGATTCGCGCCGCGACCTGGCGCTGATGGCCGAGATCATCGAGCGGATGAAGGAGACTGACGGCCGCTGAGGCTAAGCCGGCATTCGCGGGTTGCCCCACGAATGCCCGCTTAGATTCCTTTGTTTGTCGCAGGTTCTCATCGCAAAACCGTGGGACACTTTTGCGGAACCTGCTTAGCTACTTCCCGCAATGGTGATCGTTGATCTTGTTCAGCGCATTCGCGTCCGGCCCTGTCCGATGATAGGAGCAGGCTCCGGCGGCCGTCGTGACCAATTGCTGGTCATAGTAGCGCGGGCCGCCGAACAGGACGTCGATGATATCGCCATCGGCGGGAACATAGCGTTCGGATTGAACCCGGGGGTCGCGGTGCCGGTTGTCGCGGTGCTTGTCGCCCGCGAAGGCCGAGGCCGATATGCTGCAGCCTATCGCGAGAGCGAGCGCGCGGATCGCAAAGCGTTTTGTCGTCATCGGCAATCCCCTTCTGCCGTTCAACTCTCACAATACATCCAAAATCGCCAGCCGGGCAAAAGTTCCCTGAGCGGCCTCCAAACATTTGAGACGCCACAAAGTCCTGCCCTCTTGGCCGCGCAGTTTGGCGGGACTGATCCTTTAACGCCGGTTATGAGAGCTGCCATTATTGCCGGTCGTTTACAGCCCCTTGTCACCCGCCATCTGGTAGGCCGCCCAGAACACGGCCAGGGCGGCGATCTGCCCAAGCGCAACGGCCGGCCAAATCTTGTCGATCGCGGGATCGATCCACTTCTGCGGCCCAAATGAAATCAACGCCAGGATGGCGGCAAGGATTGATAAGAACATCCCCTCACGCTTCACCGCACCGCTTCTGAGAAACAACGCCGCACAGGCGACGGCAATCGCTGCCGACAAAAATGGGGCGAGGCCAAACAGCGGGATCGAGAGCGGCGGATGAGGTTCTGTTCGCGTGAACAGCGAACACAGCATGAGGAGTTGCAACACGATCAAAATAATCAAAGCGGCCGAGCCATAGCGTTTCGCACCGACTGTTTTCATGTCATCGTCCTCTTGATACACGAATGTACGATTTGATCGAACAGTACATGTATGTACACTTTTGTCAATGCATCCGGGAGTGGCAGGTGAAGGCGGAAAGACGAGAACGGAGAAAACGCGAGATTATGGAAGTCGCCTATACGCTGCTTTCGACGAGCGGCTTCAAAGCAACGTCCATGCTGTCCATTGCAAAGCAGGCCGGCACCTCAAACGGCACCCTCTACGCATGGTTCGGCTCCAAGGAGGGCCTCTTTGCGGCGATGGTCGAGGAGAATGCAAGCGGGGCAGCCCAGCTCCTTCGGGCGTCGCTGCAAGATGACGCCGATCTTGGCGTGACCCTGGAGCGATTTGGCCACGTTCTTTTGCGTATGGTAACCGGCGAAAAAGCCATTCTGATCAACCGGGCGGCGGCAGAAGACGCAGCCAAGACAGGGCTCATCGGCAAGGCCTTGGCTCACGCGGGGCGGGACGCGATTGTATCCTTGCTGACGGCCATTTTGGAGAAGGGCCGGGAAAACGGTGTCCTTGCTTTCGACGACGTGGGTGTCGTGACGGAAACCTACATTGGACTGCTGATCGGCGATCTGCAGATACGCCGTGCGATCGGCGCGATTTCCGAACCTGACGACGCAGCAATTGTTCTACGCGCTGAACGGGCGAAGAAGTACCTGTTGGCTTTGTTCGGCACAAAGTAGCGAACTTGCTGGCCGCATCCACCCGCGGTCAAGCCCGAGGGCATGCTTATCCCGCAATCTCCAGCAAGGAGGATACCAGCAGCCGACGTTCGTCCTGTGAAAGGACATCCGAGTCGAAAAGGTTCATACTGCGAAGCCCTTCGATGGCGAGATAGCAGATCAGCAGCGCCTTGAGGTCCGGCGTCTCTTCCTTGAGCCGCTCGAAAACCTGCCGCCTGAACGATTTTATCGGCGTCAGGAAATCGGGATCCTCGGCGATCGCCGAAAATATCCAGGAGGCCGACGGTTTCGATTCCTCGGCATGTTCGGCCGAAAGCTTGATATAGGTCGCAAGCGGGCTTTCGCTGCTGACGCCGGCTGTGCGGGCGGACTCCAGCGCCTGCTCGAAGGCGCGCAGGTAGTCCTCCACCAGCGCCTGCATCAGTTTCGCCTTGGTCGGGAAATTGTACAACAAGCCGCCTTTCGACACGCCAGCACGGCTGGCGATGGCGTCCAGCGACAGGCTGCCTGGTCCTGTCTCGCGTGCCACATCGGCGGCGGCGGCGAGTATCCTTTCGCGCGAATTTGCTCTGCGAGCTTTCATCAATCCCTCTCAATACATTAGCCTAGACCCAATTGACAAGACCGTCCAGACGGTACAGTAAGACCGCCATCATTTGAAATCGGGACCTGGCATGGATATGTGTTCCGATACCCGACCGTTACACCGGTCGCCGGCCGAGGGGATTGTTTGTGATCAAGCGCTTCATCATCGCCTTCATTCTGCTCGTACTGGTGTGCGGCGGCATCATCGGTTTCAATCTGTTCCGCGACAATGCGATCCAGCAATTCTTCGCTACGATGAAGCCGCCGGCTGCGACCGTGTCGACGACAATCGTCAAGCCAACGGACTGGACGCCGGGCGTCGAGGCGATCGGCACGGTCAGCGCGGTCAGCGGCGTCGATCTGACCGTCGAAACCGCCGGCATCGTCAAGGACATCCTGTTTCATGCCAATCAGAAGGTTGGAGCCGACGCGGTTCTCCTTCAGCTCGACGATGCCGTCGAACGCGCCGACCTCGAGGCGGCGAGGGCGCAAGCCGCGCTCGACCAGACGGCGCAGGCGCGCGCCATCGAACTGCAGCGACGCGGCGTCGGCTCGGATGTGACGCTTGACACGGCGCGGGCGACGGCCACGGCCTCCGCCTCGCAGGTGACAAAATTGCAAGCGGTGCTCGACCAGAAGCAGTTGACAGCGCCCTTTGGCGGCACAGTGGGCATTCCCAGGATCGATCTCGGCCAGTATCTCACACCCGGCACTTCCGTGGTAACCCTGCAGGATCTGGAGACGATGCGGGTCGATTTCTCGATCCCCGAACAGCAGCTTCCGCTGCTGAAGATCGACCAGACGGTGCGGCTGGGCATCGGCGACGGCGAGATGCCGTTCGCCGGCGCCATCCGCGGTATCGACCCCAAGATCGACCCAACCAGCCGGCTGGTGACGATCAGGGCCGAGGTCGCCAATCCCGAAGGCAAGCTGACCCCTGGCCAGTTCGTGCAGGTGCGCGTCGAATTGCCCGAGGAAAACAACGTACTGACGGTGCCGCAGACCGCGCTGACCTCCAGCCTCTATGGCGATTTCGTCTTCGTGGTGCGCCCGGCGAAGCCGGCCGCAGCCAATGGCGCCGCCCCTGCTGCTGCGGCGACGCCGGAAGAAAAGCCCGCCACGGATGCCGTGAAACCCGCAGCGGAAGCGCCCGCGGCAAAACCCGAGGAAAAGCCAGCTGCCGCCGCCGCCGAACCGGCAGCGGAAGAACAGAAACCGCAGCTCGTGCTCGCCCAGGTGTTCGTCAAGCCCGGCCGCCGCAACGCCGGCCTGGTTGAGATCCTGGAAGGCATCGCGCCCGGCGACGAAGTCGTCACCGCCGGCCAGAACCGGCTCTCCAACGGTATGTCCGTTGCTGTCGACAACACGATCGACCCGACCAAGCCGGCGAACCAGCAGGCGGCCCAGCAATGAGCTTTTCCGACATCTTCATCCGCCGTCCGGTCCTTTCGACCGTGCTCGCCTTGATGATCCTGCTTCTGGGTTTCCAGGGCATCTTCAACCTTTCGATCCGGCAGTATCCGGAGGTTGAAGAAACGGCCATCACGATCACCACGGCCTATCCCGGCGCCAGCGCCGACCTGATCCAGGGGTTCATTTCCGCGCCGATCGCCCGTGCCGTCGCTTCGACCGAAAACATCGATTATGTCACGTCGGCGAGCCGGCCGTCCTCCAGCACCGTGACGGTGCAGATGAAACTCGGCTCCGACCCCGACATCGCGCTGAACGAGGTCTTGTCGAAGGTACAAGGCGTACGCGGCGATCTGCCGGACGAGGCCGAGGACCCGGTGATCGTCAAGGGCACCGGCGATCAGTTCGCGATGATGTATATCTCGATGCAGAATCCGAACATGACGCCGGAACAGCTCACCGAATATATCGAGCGCGTCGTGCGGCCGCGCATGTCGACGGTCGAGGGTGTCGCCGATGTGCAGATCTTCGGCGCCGCCGAATATTCGATGCGCGTCTGGATCGACCCGATCAAACTGGCGGCGCGCGGCGTGACGGCGGCGGAAGTGCTGACCGCCATCAATGAGTCGAATTTCCTCTCCGCCCCCGGCAACACCGAAAACGAATATGTGGTTTCCTCGATCACCGTGCGCTCGACGCTGCAGACGCCGGAGGCTTTCGCCGCCCTTCCGCTCCGCTCGAACGACGGTAATGTAGTGAGACTGCGCGACGTGGCGCGCGTCGAACTCGGCGCGGCGAACACCGACACCAGGGTCACTTTCAACGGCAAGCCCGGCATCTTTCTCGCCATCTTCCCGACGCCGGCCGCCAATCCACTGTCGACAGCGCAGGCGATCCACGACATCGTGCCGACGATCCAGGAGACGCTGCCGCTCGGCATGACGATCGAGATCGTCTACGATTCGACCGAGCAGATCAGCGCGTCGATCGAGGAGGTGTTCAAGACCATCGGCGAGGCGGTCGCCATCGTCATCGTCGTCATCCTGCTCTTCCTCGGCTCTTTCCGCTCGGTGCTGATGCCGATCGTGACCATTCCGCTGTCGCTGATCGGCGTCTGCTTCCTGCTGTTTTCGGTGGGCTATTCGATCAACCTTTTGTCGTTGCTGGCCATGGTGCTGGCGATCGGCCTCGTCGTCGACGACGCCATCGTGGTGGTGGAGAACATTCACCGCCACATGGAAGAAGAAGGCATGTCGGCGATGCAGGCGGCGTTCAACGGCATGCGCGAGATCTCGTCCGCCGTCGTCGCCATGACGATAACGCTGGCCGCCGTGTTCGCGCCGCTGGCCTTCACCGGCGGCCTGACCGGCGCATTGTTTCGCGAATTCGCGATGACGCTTGCCGGCTCGGTTGTGCTTTCGGGTGTCGTCGCCCTCACAATCACGCCGATGATGTCGGCGCGCATCCTGAAGGCCGGTTCGCACAGCCGCTTCCAGCGCATTGTCGACAACACGTTCGGGCGCGTCGAAAACGTCTATGAGCGGCTGGTCAGCGGCTCGTTGAAATATCGCCCGGTGACGCTGATGATCGTCATCGCACTGGTCGCCACCACCGGCTTCATGTTCACCAAGACCTCAAGTGAACTGGCGCCGGAAGAGGACCAGGGTTTCCTGCTTTCGCTGGTGACCGCGCCGCGCTACGCGACGTCGGACTATACCGAGACCTATGTGAACCAGATTCTCGGGCTGGTGAACGATATCCCCGAAACCAGGGCACGGTTCTCGGCGGTCGCCTTCGGCGGCGGCCAGACGAACAGTGCTTTCGTCGGCTTCGCGTTCAAGGACTGGGCCGAGCGTACGCGCAGTTCGAAGCAACTTCAGGAGGACATCACGGGTCGCCTTGCCAAGGTGGCGGGCGTCGAGGCTTTCGTCTTCGCACCCCCGACGCTGCCCGGCTCCGGCGGCGGCTTGCCGATAACGATGGTCGTGCGCTCCACCGGCGACGCCTCCCAGGTGTATGAGGCGGCCGAGGAGATCAAGAACAAGGCGCAGGCCTCCGGCCGCTTCTTGGTCGTGCAGAATTCGATGACCTTCGACGCGCCGCAAGTGACGGTGACGATCGACCGCGACCGCGCGGCGGCGCTCAACCTGCCGATCGCCGACATCGGCCGGACGCTGACCCTCTTGGTCGGCGGCAACAAGGTGGCGCAATTCGATCGTGAATCCAACAGCTACGACATCATCCCGCAGGTGCCGCAGAACTTCCGCGACAACCCCGAAAAGCTGGCCGAGTATTTCGTGCGCAGCGCGTCGGGCGAGATGGTGCCGCTCTCGGCGGTGGTAAAGATTTCGACCAATGCCTCGCCGGCCGCAATCGAGCAGTTCAACCAGTTGAACTCAGCCACGATTTCCGCTCTGCCATTGCCCACCGTCACCACCGGCGAGGGGCTGAAGACCATCGAGGATCTCGCCAGGGAGAGCCTGCCCGAGACGTTCTTCATCGACTATACCGGCCAGTCCAGGCAGGAGAAGGAGCAGGGCAACACGATCCTCATCGCCTTCGCTGCGGCCGTCCTCGTCATCTATCTGGTGCTGGCGGCGCAGTTCGAAAGCTTCCGCGATCCGTTTATCATCATGATGTCGGTGCCGCTGTCGATCTTCGGCGCGATCGTGCCGCTCAATCTGGGGCTGGGAACGCTCAACATCTACACACAGGTCGGTCTGATCACGCTGATCGGCCTGATCACCAAGCACGGCATTCTTCTGGTCGAGTTCGCCAACCAGCAGCGCGAGCTCCACGGGATGCGCCG
The DNA here is from genome assembly GCF_003952365.1 of Mesorhizobium sp. M9A.F.Ca.ET.002.03.1.2. NCBI lineage: Bacteria > Pseudomonadati > Pseudomonadota > Alphaproteobacteria > Hyphomicrobiales > Phyllobacteriaceae > Mesorhizobium > Mesorhizobium sp. M9A.F.Ca.ET.002.03.1.2. Next base: position 832,980 of record NZ_CP034443.1, read on the forward strand.
ACGCGATGCGATCATCGCCTCGGCCAAGGTGCGGCTGCGGCCGATCCTGATGACGACGGCGGCGATGGCGCTCGGCGTGGTGCCGCTGATCATCTCCAGCGGCGCCGGCGCCGCGGCGCGCTATTCGATGGGCCTGGTGATCTTCACCGGCATTCTGGTGGGAACTATGTTCACCCTGTTCGTGGTGCCGATGTTCTACACCTTCATCGCCAGCAAGGACCTGCCGCATCACGCCGAGAAGCCGGACCCGAAGCTGATGCCGGTGGTGCAGGACTGATAGCAAAAAGGCCGGAAATTCCGGCCTTTTTCATAATGTTGAAGCACAGCATTCCGCCGATGTCGGTCACGACCACTTCAAAACACCGCTTACTTGACGATGACGATCCGGGTGTTGGCCGGGCCGAAGACCTCGACAAGCTGGTAGAAATCGGCGGCATTGTCCGGATGCAGCCGCACGCAGCCATGTGAGGCCGGCTGTCCCAGGCGCTTGACGGCATTGGTCGCATGCACGGCGTAGCCGCCCTTGAAGAAGACCGAATGCGGCATCGGCGCGTTGTCGTATTTCTTCGAATACCACATCTGGTGCATGCGGGTCGGCCTGAACGAACCGGTCGGCGTGACATACCCCCTAGCGCCGGTCGAGACCTTCCAGGCGAAGGTCGGCCGGCCGTCGACCAGGACTTCCATGGTCTGCTGCGAAAGCGAGACCCGCGCCACGATCTTGTTGGCAGCTTGCGCAGCGCCATTGCCGGCGCCGAGGAGAAGGGCCGCACCCGTCAGGGCGGCCGCGGTGATATGGATGAGCTTGGCGGAAATGGTAGTGCGCATGATGTCCCCCTGTTTGCCGGACATGGCCGGTTCCAATTCGATGACCGGCTTATCGTTGGCGCGTGTTTCGAACCGATTTCGCAGGATATGCGTTTCTGTTTCGAATCTGTTTCCTATGGTTAACGCAAGCGGCCCGCTTGGTACAGATCTTTCGAAGTGGCACCCGAAGCAAACAGCGCTGGCTGCCGTTGGGCTGGCAAACGGAAGATGCCAGCTAACTTTAAGCGAAAACTCGCTTTTTCCCTCATATGAAAAGAAATCGACCTCGCTCGAAACCAACCTGCAACAAAGCGCGGCGTGGGGCGGCATGACACGGATACAGGCCAGCCGCAGATTTGACCCAACGGAAACAGCTGGCGCCAAACGAAAGATGGCACGAAATTGAAAGCGGTCCTGTTTCCCGCCACGGTCTGGATCTTTTCCAGCCTGCGCGTCAACCGGCTCAAGGCCCTCTGGCGGGTCGGTTTTGGGCTGAAGCAGATGCGCGGCCCCTCCGGCAACTTGCAGCCGAGAGGACCGAAGGCCCGCGCCGCGACGGGGGGCTCCGCTGGCGGCGCGGGCACTTCGGGAGGTATCCCGAAGCATGGACGTATATCTGAATTTGGGGAGTGGATAAGATGAACACGAAATTTGCAGCTTCGGTGCTTTCCGCACTGCTCTATGCGCAGGGCCTGCTCGGCTTTGCCGGCCTTGTCACCGTGCTTCTGAAGGATCGCGCCCAGGCGACCGAATTCGTCATTGCCAGCGAGATGGGACCCAGCGAAGTGCCGTCAGGTCCGTTCGTGGTGCGTTGAGCGCCACGGCCTGTGGACAGCAGGTGGCCACCCTGCTCTCAATCCGCGATGAACTACCCTCAATCGCCGAACTGCGTCGGCGGATCGAACCGGTAGCCCGCACCACGTATGGTGGTGATGGTTTCGGTGTCGAGCTTGCGGCGCAGCCGCACAATGCGCGAATCGATCGAGCGATCGAAGGCATCGGCATTCTCGGCGGGCGCGGCGGCAATGATGTCGTCGCGCGTCAAGACCTTTCGCGGACTGGCCAGGAACAATCTGAGCAGCGCCACCTGACCCGGCGACAATTGTTCTTCGGTGCCGGAGCGATGCATGACCATGGCCGACCGCAGGTCGACCGTCGCGTTCTCCAGCACCACCAATTCCCCGGCACTCCTGCCGCGCCGTGTCAGCAGGCCGCCGATACGGGCTGCGAGTTCCCTGACGTTGAGCGGGCTCTCGACAACGTCGGCGGCGCCGAGTTCAAGCGCCAGCACCTTGTCGACGAGATCGGCCGGCCGGCAGATCAGGATGAAATCCGGCCCGTCCTCGCCGCCATGGCGCCTGAGCAGATCACGCCCTTCCGCCTGACTGAGGCTGTCGCCAACGACGACGACATCGATGCCCTTTTCGGAAAGCAAGGATTCGGCTTCCCACGGCTGCCGCACCGCGCGCACGTCATGACCGCGCCGTTCGAGATGGTCGGCGAGATCGGCCGCGACCACTTCGGCGACCGAAATAAGCGCGATGATGGATCGTGCAGCCATCTTTTCCCATCCCCTGCAACCGGCAACCCAAGATGAGTGCTGGACATGATGTTTATACCCAATCTACTTTCCGCTGAAAGCGGGAGCGAGAGCATAGTGCAGGCACGAATTATCGTCGTCGAGGACGAGCCCGATCTGAGGGACGCGGTCGCCGAGTATCTCGGCGCCAGCGGCTACGATGTCGCTACAGCCGAAAGTGCCGCCGCCGCGCGAACCGTGCTGGAAACGCAGTCGTTTCATTTGGCCATCCTCGACATCGCGATGCCCGGCGAGGACGGCCTGTCGCTCGGCCGCTGGCTGCGCTCGAAAATGCCGATCGGCATCATCTATGCCACCGCCGCCGGAACCGCGCTCGACCGTATCGTCGGGCTGGAGCTTGGCGCCGACGACTACGTCGTCAAGCCTTATGAGTTGCGCGAGGTGCTGGCGAGGGTCCGCAGCGTGTTGCGCCGCGTTCCGCAGCCGACCGAGCCGCAGGGTGCCAAGGCCGAAACGACTGCCAAGCGCCGTTTCATGAGCTTCGGCTCCTTCCATGCCGATCTCGACGGCAGGTTCGTGACCGGCGCCGACGGAACGGTCGTCGACCTGGCCAAGAGCGAATTCGACGTGCTGGAGGTTTTCCTGACACGCGCCAACCGGCTGTTGACGCGTACGGCGATCTCCGAGGCGATCGGCTTCGTGGAAGACTCCGAATCGTCACGCGCCGTCGACATCCGCATCATGCGGCTGAGAAAGAAGATCGAGGCGGACCCGGCCAATCCGAAATTCCTGCGCACGGTGCGCGGCGAGGGCTATATCTTCTCGCTGCCCACCGGCGAAAGTAACTGAGCCGGGCGACCGACTGGTATCCGTCCAGCCAGGGTGTCACTCTGGCTTGGTACGACTCTGAAATAACGGCTGACCATGACGGCTGAAGCAGCACGCACCGATATGCAGAGCGTCAGGCAGGGCGCGGCGATGGCGGCCGTCCGTGTCGTTCGCCAGCTCCGGGAAGCTGGCGACTGGCAGCGCGAAATGGACAGCATCCTTGAAACGCTCTGCGGGGCCATGGATTGCCAGCGCGGCATCCTGTTTCGGCTGCGCGAACTGCCCGGCCAGGGCTTTGCCCAGTCGGTCGCGGCCCACTGGATCGACCCCAGATTTGGCGGCGAGTTGGCAGCGCCGACGGTCATCATGCAGTCGGTCGTCAATTCGGACCCGCTGCTGGAACGGTTGGCGGAGGATGAGCGGCAAGGCAAGATCTTCGCCGGACACACGCGCGACCTCGAAGGCTTTCTCAGAACCGATTTCGAAAAGCAGCACATCAAGTCGTTTCTGTCGGTGTCGGTCTTTGCGCATGGCCATCTGTGGGGCACGCTGGCGGTCAACGACTGCGTGAACGAGCGCGAATGGACCGAGGAGGAAGAGGCGACCCTGCACATCGTAGCGCTGGCCATCGGCGACGCCATCGAGAGATCGCTTTCCGACGCCCATGCCAGCGAAGTGATCCGCCGCACCATGCTGCAGGCCTCTCTCGATGCGATCATCGTCATCGATGAAACCGGCTCGATCATCGAATTCAATCCGGCCGCCGAAAAGATGTTCGGCTACCGGCGCAGCGACATCCTCGGCAAGGACCTGCTCGACACCGTCGTTCCGGAGTATTATCGCAAGGGCTACGTGTCCGGTGCTGAATACATGTCGGGCCGCGGCGCGCCGATGGTTGGCCAGCGGCTGGAGACTGTCACCCAGAACGCGGCTGGCGAGGTCTTTCCGATCGAACTGACGGCGACCGAGATGCGGGTCGCCGACCGCCGCCTGATCTTCGGCTCGATCCGCGACTTGCGCGACAAGCTCCGCGCCGAGGAGGAGATCGGCCGCCAGCGCGAAAAGCTGCATCAGAACGAGAAGATGGCCGCCATGGGCTCGCTGCTCGCCGGCGTGTCGCATGAACTCAACAACCCGCTTGCGGTGGTCGTCGCCCAATCGACACTGTTGCATGAATTCGCTTCCGACCCGCAGACCAAGGTGCGCGCCGAAAAGGTGCGAGCTGCCGCCGAGCGCTGCGGCCGTATCGTCAAGAGCTTCCTCTCGATGGTCCGCCTGCATCCCGAGACGCAGGCCGAGACCGACCTCAACCAGGTGGTCCGCGCGGCACTCGAAGTGACCGCCTACGGCGCCAGGTCAAGCGGCATCATCATCGACACCGATTTCGCCAACGGTCCGCTTCTGGCCTTGGCCGATGCCGACCATGTGACGCAGGTGGCCGCCAATTTCCTCATCAACAGCCAGCACGCTTTGGCAGGCGTTGCCGGCGACCGGCTGATCAAGGTCCGTACGTTTCGCGGCGACCGCGGCAATCCCGGATTCTCGGTCGAGGACAACGGGCCAGGCGTGCCGGAAGCGATACGCTCCCGCATCTTCGAGTCCTACTTTACCACCAAGCCGGTCGGCGTCGGCACCGGCATCGGCCTGTCGATCTCGAAATCGATCATCGAACGGCACAAGGGCAATGTCTGGTTCGAGGAGGTTCTGCCGAGGGGGGCGCGTTTCGTCGTCCAGTTGCCGGCGATCGCCGCCGGCGCCGCCACCGCCGGCGACAGCCCGGCGCGCTCGAGCGGATTGCGTCACGCGCTGATCATCGACGACGAGCCGGATGTTGCCGCCTCGCTCTCCGACATTCTGGAATTGATGGGCATCAAGTCGCGGATCGTGCCCGCCTGGACATCGGCCGCCGCGACCTTGACCGGCTACATTCCGCCGGACATCGTCTTTTCCGATCTGCGCATGCCCGGCACCAGCGGCATCGCCATTTATAGCGAACTGCTCGCCGAAAAGCCGGATCTGGCGCGGCGCTTCGTACTGGTCACCGGCGATCTGATCGGCGCGAAAGCCGAGATCGAGGCATTGCCCGCACCACAGCGGCCGCAGATCCTGGAAAAGCCGTTCAGCACGCTGGATGTGCGCGGCGTGCTCTCGGCCATTGCCGATCAGGTCGCGTTGGGCAGGTAGAGCCCAAAGAAAAAGCTCCCGACCGACGATGCGGCGGGAGCCTGACTGAGCGCTGGAGGACGCTCAGGGAGCTGTCAAAAAACGTTCGGCGTATTGGTCAGCGGTGCGGCGTTGGCAATGGTGCGGACCACGCGAGCCTTGTGAATGCCGGCTTGCTCGGCGATGACGCGCAGACAGTCCGCGCTCTCGGCGCCCCAGGCTTGCCCTTTGCAGGCAAAATCGATCTCCGGCATCGGCAGGCGCGCGGTCTTAGTCGTGGTCGGCGCGCCGTCGACGATGTTTGCTGGCGGGTTCAATGAAACGAAGGCTGGACCAACCGTCGGCGCGAACGCCATGCCGACGAATGCGGCGGCGCCCAGCATCACGAACAACGCCATCGGATGGTCGTTTGCGCGCCGGCGCAGCGCCAGCCTCGGCCGCCGGTCGTTGCGCTCAGGCGCCTGCAGGCGGCGGTCGTTATAAGCAGTCTGGATTTTCATATGCATCACCGTCCCCTTCGTTAGTTTTCCTTTGCACTTGAAACGAACTTAGTCGCACCTTGTAACCGGCCAGCGATGCTGCGTATCCGGCCATGTAACAGGCAGGAAACCAACGTCTCTTGGGCGCTCTCGGTCAAAATCGGTCACAAATCGGGCAAGAAGGTCGCTTCGTGCTTGCCGACCGCGGCGAGAAAAGGCGAGCCAACCCGCGCATCATCGGTAGGTCTCCGAAACAGGGCGGTGCAGGGCGCCTATCTGTCTACCTGGAGAGTCCTGTTTCCACGCAGCCTTCCATCGCTCAAGCCGAGATGGGATGCCGATGCGAACCTTGGGCTAACACACGGAATTTTCGGGATTTCTCAAGCCCTGAGCATTTGAAACTCCAACCAAGAACGCTGGGCGATTTTGCATCAGAAATCATTCATATTCACACAAGCCATTGCATTTAAATGATAAATATGATCTTATTGAATAATCGTTCAACAAGAGAAGAGCCACTCATGAACCCGCACTTCCGTGACGTGGCGATCCCCAACGAATGGGACCGGCGGGGTCTGCCGGGCTGGAGTTATCATTCCGACGCCCTGCTCGAACTCGAGAAAGAATACGTCTTCCGCAACCACTGGCAGATCGCCGGCCATGCCTCCGACCTGCCGAATACCGGCGACTATCTGACCATGGATGTGGTCGGCGAGCGGGCACTGATCGTGCGCGGCAAGGACGGCGTCGTGCGCGCCTTCAACAACATGTGCCGCCATCGCGGCAGCCGCGTCGTCGCCGGCAGCCAGGGCACCTGCAGGAACGCTCTGGTCTGTCCTTTCCATGGCTGGGTCTACAACCTCGACGGCACGCTTCGCGGTGCTGCCCGTCCACGCTCCTTCCCCGATCTCGACAAGACCGAATTCGGCCTGACGCCGCTCGATCTCGAAATCTGGATGGGCTTCATCTTCATCCGCTTCCGCAAGGGCGGCCCGCAGCCGTCGGTGGCCGAGCTCTTGAAGCCGATCGAGGCCGAGATCGCCCACTATGGTGTCGCCGAGATGCTGCCGTCCTGGGGCGTCTGGACCCAGAAGAGCCCGGTCAATTGGAAGTCGGTGCGCGACGTCGACAACGAAGGCTACCACGTCGCCATGGCGCATCCCGCGTTGCAGGATCTTTACGGCGCGACCTATTTCGATGAGCCGTTCATCAACGGCGTGTCACGCTCCTTCGCCACCTACAACCCGCACGCCGGTCGGCGCTGGAGCGTCGGGCAGTACATCAAGATCGCACCCGAAGCGACGCATCTGCCGGAGCACCTGCGCAAGGCTTGGATCTACTACGGCATCTTCCCGAACAATGTCCTGTCGGTCATGCCGGAATCTGTGCAGTTCTATCAGGAATTCCCGCTGTCGACCGGCGAGACGCTGTTGCGCGGCGCCATCTACCGCTATCGCGACGAAACCAGGGAGCAGGCGGCGGCACGTTATCTCTCCTACCGTATCGATCGCGACACCATGAAGGAGGACGTGCAGCTTTCCGTGTGGTCGAACGAATCCATGCTGTCCGAGGCCTTCGAGGGTTTTTATCTCTCGGACCTCGAATATGGCGTACGTACCCACCACGATCATTTGCGCAAGCAAATCCCCGTGCTCGGGCTGGAGACGACACCCGAGGAAAAGGATATGTGGGCCCTGAACGAGGCGCTGCGGTCGCGGGGGTAGGAAGCGAGACTGCGCAGCTGCCAATCTCCCCCTCAAGCGGGGAGATTCGCCCGCCTCATCCCCGCCACACGCCCTCTTTCCGCAAGTCGTCCATCGTCCGCGAAATGCCCTCGCGCAGGATCGACACCATGTCGTCGATCTGGTCGCGCGTGATAATCAGCGGCGGCGACATCACGCACATGTTGATCAGCGGCCGGACCAGCAGGCCAAGCTCATGGCAATGCGCATCGATGCGCTTGCCGACATCCTTGTCGAGCTGCAGCGGATCTTTGCTTTCGCGATCGGCGACGCATTCGACGCAGCCCATCAGTCCCAGGCCGCGCACCTCGCCGATCAGCGGCAGTTGCTCGAGCGTCTTCAGTTGTGCCTGAAAATAGGGCGCGACGTCGCGCGTGTGGGCGAGCACGCTTTCTTCCAGGATATCGAGGTTCTTCAGCGCCACGGCGCAGCCGACCGGATGGCTGGTGTAGGTCAGCCCATGGCCGAACATGGCGTCCGGATGGTTTGAGCGGCGCAGTTCCTCGAGCAGCCGTTCCGAGATGATGACGCCGCCAAGCGGGAAATAGCCCGACGTGACGCCCTTGGCGAAGGTGATCATGTCCGGGTCGATGCCGAACATATCGCCGGAAGCAAAGACATGGCCGAGCCGGCCGAAGGCGGTCACCACCTCGTCGGAAATATAGAGAATGTCGTTGTCGCGGCAGACTTCGCGGATCCGCTTGAGATAGCCGTCCGGGGGCACGACGACGCCTCCCGATGCCTGCACCGGCTCACCGACGAAAGCACCGATCCGCTCAGTGCCGACGCGGGCGACCGTATCGCGGAACTCATCGACCAGGGCATCGGTGAAAGCGGCAATACTCGTGCCTTTCGGGCGGCGGAACGGATCGGGCGACGACAGCTTGACCACCAGATCGTCGGCGCCGTCCATCCAGTCGCGATCCCGCGGACGCCCGTTGAGCGAGGCCGACAGATAGGTCGAGCCATGATAGGCGCCGCCCCTGCTCACAATCAGCTTCTTCTCCGGACGGCCGCGCACATTGTTGTAGAACTGCATGAAGCGAAGCGCCGTCTCCACGGCCGAGGAGCCGCCCGTGGTGAAGAAGACATGGCTGAGATCACCAGGCGCATGACCGGCGATGCGCATGGCGAGTTCCGCGGAAGGCGCGTTCATCGTATACCACGGCGTGTTGTAGGACAGCGCCATCGCCTGGTCGTACATCACCCGCGCCAGCTCCTCGCGGCGGTGGCCGATATTGATGCACCACATGCCGGCCGGCCCGTCGATTAGCCTTTTGCCAGCGCCGTCCATGATGTAGATGCCATCGCCTTGGCCGATCAGGGTGCGCGCCTCGTTGCCGACTGAGCCGGCGAACGGCCAGGGCTGGACAAGGTGGCGCTTGGCCAGTTCGACCGCATCGGCGTTGTCAGTCCCAGCCGTTTCAGTCGCCCTTAGATCTCTTGCAGCCGCCATCGTCGCCTCGCATCGTTTCGTCGCAAATTTCATCGGACACGAAGCGCGGCGCCAAACACCGGAAAAATCGGCTTTCTTTTGCGTCATTTTGAATGTCCGTTCAATCAATATTGCAGAAATAGCGCTTGATTTCAATCCGCGGATGCGCGCATGATGAAAGAAAGCTGGCAAGCTGGGAGAGCGATCGGCAAAGTACCATTGGCTTTGCGTTCGATCGCGCTCCAAGCATAAAATTGGGAACAAGCGCCGGCACTGGAGCAACGTGCGTCCAATTGGACGCACAAAGTAGGCTCTGGCACTTTGAATCTACGCATCGTGCTTTTCGGGCCGATGCGCTAGCCAATGGGACGCCGCATGGCAGGACAATCCGCGCCAGCAACCGAGATCACGGCCGGGGCCCTGCAAATGATAGCGGCCTTGCAATGACGGCGGCTGCGGAAGGGTCGCCCGCGTTCGGCATGACGCGGGCTAAGCGAAACGCCCTTCTGCAGTCCGAACCCGTCCAGGGCTTCGCCCTGATCAGCCCGACCTTTCTCTACGCGCTCATACTTCTGGTCCTGCCGATCCTGGTGGTCATCGCGCATTCCTTCTGGACGCAGAACTACCTCACCATCGATCGCACCTTCACGCTGGAAAACTACCGCGCCGCGCTGACCGAGCCAATCTATCGCGACCTGCTCTGGCGCTCGCTCTACATCGCGCTGATGGTGAGCTTCTTCACCGTGGCCCTCGCCTACCCGATCGCCTACTTCATTTCGTTCCATGGCGGCCGCCACAAGAGTCTGTGGCTGTTCCTGATCACCATCCCGTTCTGGACCAGCTACCTGCTGCGCGTCATGTCATGGAAGGTCATTCTCGGCTACAATGGCGTGCTCAATTCCGGCCTGATGGGCCTTGGCGTCATCGACGAGCCGTCGACGGCGCTGCTCTACAACTCGAGCGCCGTCATCATCACCCTGACTCATGCCTGGGCGGCCTTCGCCATCCTGCCGATCTTCGTGTCGCTGGAAAAGGTCGACCGCACGCTGGTCGAGGCGGCCACGGACCTCGGCGACGGTCCCATCCGTTCCTTCCTGCGCGTGACGCTGCCGCTGTCGGCGCCCGGCATAATCTCGGCGGCGCTGATCGTCATGATCCCGACGGTCGGCGACTATGTCACGCCGAAACTTGTCGGCGGCAAGGACGGCGTCATGATCGCCAACGCCATCCAGGCACAGTTCGGCAAGGCCTCGAACTGGCCGCTGGGTGCAGCACTCTCCGTCACCACCATGCTGATCGTGACGCTGATGGCTGGCGCCACCGTGGTGGTCATCCGCGCGGCCCAGAGGCTGGCGCGATGAGGCTGACGCGATGACGACAATGCGGCGCTTCCTGGCCAGCGGCTGGCTGTCGGCCTATGCGTTCCTCTATGTCGTGTTCCTCTATCTGCCAGTCGTCTTCCTGCCGATCTTTTCGGTCAACACCGCCGCGACGCCGAAATTCCCGCTCTCCGGCTTCACGCTCAAATGGTACGAGGACCTGCCGCGCACGCCGGCACTGCTTGACGCCACCTGGAACAGCCTGGTCGTCGGCGTGTCGGCCTCCATCCTGTCCACCGTGCTTGGCATCCTCGCCGCCCGCTCGATCACGCGCTACCGCTACCCCGGTCGCCGCGCCATCAACGGCCTGATCATGGCGCCGCTGGTGCTGCCCGAAATCATCGTCGCCATCTCCCTGCTCTTGGTGATACTGCAACTGGGTTTGAGCCTGTCGCTGTTCACCATCGTGCTTGGCCATGTCCTGGTCTGCATCCCCTATTCGATCACCGTGCTGACCGCCGGCTTCGAGGGCTTCGACCGCAGCCTGGAGGAGGCCTCCGCCGATCTCGGCGAGAGCGCCTTCGGCACGTTTCGGCGGGTGACGCTGCCGATGGTGGCGCCGGCGATCATCTCCAGCCTGCTCGTCTGCTTCACCATTTCGCTCGATGAGTTCATCATCGCTTTCTTCCTGACCGGCACCGACGCGACGCTGCCGATCTACATCTGGGGCCAATTGCGCTTTGCATCGAAGCTGCCCGGCGTGCTGGCGCTGGGCACGCTCTTGCTGGTTGCCTCCTTCCTGCTGTTGACCATCGCCGAAATCCTGCGCCGCAGCGCGGCCAGACGCACCCGGAACGAGGGAGGCCTCCATGCCTGAGCGGCCCCAAGCCGAACGACCCCAACTCGAACGACCCCAACTCGAACGGCCAATGATCGAGATCCGCAACGTCACCCGCAGCTATGGTTCGTTCAAGGCGCTGGACGACGCCTCGCTGGTTATCAAGGAGGGCGAATTCTTTTCGCTGCTCGGCCCGTCCGGCTGCGGCAAGACCACGCTGTTGCGCATGATCGCCGGCTTCGACAATCCGACCAGCGGTTTGATCTCGGTCGACGGCCAGTCGATGCAGGGCATCCCCGCCAATCGCCGGCCGACCAACATGGTATTCCAGAGCTATGCGATCTTCCCGCATCTCAATGTCGAGCAGAACGTGGCCTATGGGTTGAAGCGGCTGAAGCTGGCAGGATCGGAAGAAAAACGCCGCGTCGAGGAGGCGCTGGCCCAGGTCTCGCTGACCGGCCTTGGCAAACGCCTCGCCACCGAGCTTTCCGGCGGCCAGCGGCAGCGCGTGGCACTGGCCCGTGCGCTGGTGATGCGCCCCAAGGTGCTTCTGCTCGACGAGCCGCTGTCGGCGCTCGACAAGAAGCTGCGCGAGCAGATGCAGGTCGAACTGCGTCGCCTGCAGCAGGCGGTCGGCATCACCTTCGTCCTGGTCACGCATGACCAGTATGAGGCGCTGGCGATGTCGGATCGCATCGCCGTGATGTTCGGCGGCAGGATCGCGCAGGTTGCATCGCCCAAGGAGATCTACCAGCGGCCGGTCAACCGCCAGGTCGCCGACTTCCTCGGCGGCATGAATTTCGTCAAGGCCGAGATCGTCGAGGAGAACGGCGCTTCGCTCGTTGTCGACACGCTGGGCTTCGGCCGCGTCAAGACCGACAAGCCGAAGGCTTTCGTCCGCGATGGCCGGGCCGCCACGCTCGGCATCCGTCCTGAGCGTCTGCGCGTGTTGTGGGACAACGCCACGGCGAAGTTCGAGGTGTCTGGTAAGGTCGTCGAGCGCCATTACTTCGGCGAGATCACCCATCTGATCGTCGAGATACCGGGATTGGAAAAGCCGCTGTCGGTAACCGAAACCAACGATTTCGGCGCCGATGACATCCCCGTCGGCACCTCGGTCCGCCTCGCCTACGACCCCGATGCGCTGGTGGCGATGGCGGATTGAAATCCCCGGATGATCTTTCCTGCAGCAATGCGCCCCGCAACAACAGCACCTTCGATGTAGCCCGGGAATGACGGCGACAGTTCCGACGAGGCAAAATGCACCGGTGGTGCGCCGGCCAGGACTATCCGTTCGGCATCGGTTGCCGTCGCATCGACGATAAGATCGCTGTAGCCGCCGCCGCTCCAGCGATCGTCCGTCCAGTCGCGATAGCTGAGATCGAGCATGTTGGCGGCCTCGGCGCCGAGCGCCTCCTCCAGCCTCGTCGTCACCTCAGCGCGCAACGCCGCGTCGCCGAGCTCACGCCAGCTCAGGGCCAGCGGCCCGCCGACGAAGACGACCAGCGCGGCATGGTCGCTGTCCTTGCTGACGTCGCAGGCAAACAGCCCTGGCAGATCGCGCCACATCACCACGCCGCTCAAGCCCTTGTCGCGCCAGAAGGCGCTGGAATAACGCGCCAGCACCTTGATCACCGCGCCGCTTTGCCAAACGCCGAGCGCCCTTCCCAGGCCAGCCGGCAGTGGCGGTGCAAAGTCCAGTTTCGAGGCCGTCATCGGCGGCACGGCGACCAGTGCCATCCGTGCTTCGATCGAGCCCGTCGCCGTGACCAGGCTAACCCCTTCCGGCCGGTGCTCGATGGTCTCAACCGGCGTGCTCAGCCGCACACGATCGCCAAGATCGCTGGCCAGATCGTCCGCCAGCGACTGCATGGTTTCGCGCACGAAATATTGCAGCTCCGACCCCTCGTTGGTGATGCGGCGATCATTGTCGATCAGGTGCCACAGCGGCAGTTTTTCGAGCCCTTGGCACCACAGCCCTTCGATCATCGAACGGAAAGCAGCCTTGGCCTCGTCAGGATCGGTCTGGCGATCGAGCCAGGCGGCGACGGTCAATCCGGCAATGGCCGGATCGTCCGGCGCAACCGCGTTCATGCGGTCGCGGATCGCCATGGAGGCCTCGTAGGTTCGCTCGGCTTGCCGCGCGCTCATCCGCGGCTGGGTGACGAATTCCCCCTCGACATAGGTCTCGACCAGTGTCTTGCCGCTCGCCTGCAGCAGCGCCATCAGTTCCGGCATATCCTCGCACAGGAACTGGCCGCCGCTGTCGAACCGTTGGCCGAGCCCGTTTCGCCCGGACTCCACGCGCCCGCCGACACGATCGCGCGCTTCGAGCAGCACGAAATCGATACCGGCCTTCTTCAGTTCATGCGCAGCCGACAGGCCGGTGAAGCCGGCGCCGACGATGACGACGTCGGTTCTTTCGATCCCGCTCTTCAATAGCCGGCCTTGATCTTCTCGAACTCCTCGATCATCCGCTGCTTGAGCTCCGAGGGCACCGGCGACTGGAACAGCGTCTTGTCGACGAATTTCTGCACGTCGTCGTAGCCCTTTTCCCTCAGCATAGCCTGATCGACACCGGCCATGCCCTTGGCGTTGGCCTGGCCGTAACCCCAGTCCGTGACAAGGACCTTGGCGACTTCGGGATCGTTGATTGCGTTCAGATAGTCATAGGCCTTGTCGGTGTTGCCCGGCGCGTCCTTGAACAGCACGTAGCCGCAGACCCAGGTCGAAATGCCTTCGTCCGTGTCCTTCTTGGCCTTGATCGGCACGCCGGCGGCGACCGACTGCACCGTCGCGTCGTTCCACGCCCAGGCAAGGTCAACCTCGCCGCCGCCCAATTGCTGGACGATGTCGGTGCTGTCGGTCCAGTAGGCGCGGACATTCTTGTGCACCTGGCGCAGGAAGTCGGACGCCTGCTTGAACTGGTCATCCGTCATCTTGGTCCAGTCCTTGAGGCCGATCGCCAGCGAGGCCAGCGCATAGGCGTCGTCGACATTGTCGCCGATAGAGACCCTGCCCTCGAACTTGGGATCGGCGAAGGCCTTCAGCGAACGGACATCCTTTTCGTCCACCTTGTCGGAATTGTAGGTGAGCTGCGTGTTGCCCCAGTCCCAGGGCATGAACCAGGCCTTGCCGTCAGCGGTGGTGGCGAGATCCTTCATCGCCATGATGCCGGGATTGAGGTCGCTCCAACCGGATATCTTCGAGGTGTCGAGCGGTTGCAGCAGACCCGCCTCGCGCCATTTCACCACGCTTTGCGAACAGGGATGGCCGAGATCGGCCTTGAAGCCGGAGCGGGCCTTTTCGAATGCCTCGTCCTCGTCGCCAAAGAAGGTGAAGGTCGGCGAGTCGCCATTCTTCTCGACGTATTTCTGGTGGAAACCGGGGTCCTCGTAGCCGGACCAGTCGAACACGATCAGGTCCTTGTCCGCGGCAACCGCAAGCGCTGCGACTGAGGCCGCCAGCGTTCCTGCCAGCGCCAATGTCAATGTCAGGCGTCGGGTCATGGTCTTCATTGCTGTTCCATCCTCTTTTTTTGATTGTTTCATGCCGTCTTGGGGCCGCTGGCCCATGGATAATGCCTTGGAAATGCAGCCGACAGGAATTCGTTGGCCGACTGCAACGCTGTCTCGCGGGTGGTGTCCTCGGTGCCCATCATCAGGCGCAGCCACAGCCCCTCCAGCAAGGCACAGAGCGCCAGCGCCATGACGTGCGGCTCGAAGGCATAGCCGCCGCTTTGCTTGAGCGTCGCGCAAAGGTCGATGAAGACGTTCTGATAGGCCGCGTCGCGCGCGCCGCACAGCGCCTGATAGGTCGGGCGCGACTTGGCCTCGCCCCAGAAGGCGCACCAGGCGGCCAGCTTGCGCTTGTTGCAGATTGAACGGTCGAAATCGGCGGCGACCAGAGCCCGCAGTTGGCGGGCGGGATCATCGCCAGCCTTGGTGAGCGCAGCGCGCCAGTGTGCGGCATATTCATCGGCCATATATTGCAGCGTGGCGACGAGCAGCTTCTCCTTGCTCTCGAAGTGAAAATTGACGATCCCGCGCGACAGGCCGGCGCCATCGGCGACATCGGCCATCGTCGTCTCCGAATAGCCGCGCTTGGCCAGCGAATCGATTGTCGCCTCGATCAGCTGAAGCTGCCTGACTTCCTTCGACGCCTTGCGGCCGCGTTTTTCGGGCTCGTTTTTCCGCGTTGATTCAAGGAGGGCGTCCCTGGCTTCAGCTTTCATGGGCGTGATGGTCTCCAGCATCGCCGGCTATCCAACCGGCTTTCGACCGCGAAGATGAGTGGGACGGTGCTCGCCACTGTCAAGAACCTTCTGCATGGCTTTCCAGGTTCGTATGTTCTTGTCGACATAGGCCGGCCCGACCGCAGCCGCGACCGTCGGGTAGAGCGGTCCCTTGAGGCGCCTCAATTCCTCTCGCGCGACGTCGCGATACCAGGGATTGCGGTCGCGCACGGTGATGTCGGCAAAGCCTGCCCGGCGCATCGCTTGCGTATAGCGCGCCGGTGACGCCATGGCGAAGGAAAGGCCCTCGGCGGCGATATAGGCCTTCATGTCAGGTGAAGGCTCGCCATCATGCGAGATCATCCAGTTCGATGCCGCGAAGACACCGCCCGGCTTCAGCACACGGAAGATCTCGGCAAACAAGGCATCCTTGTCGGATATATGCAGCAGCGCATCCTTGGAGAACACGACATCGAAGGAGCTGTCGGCGAAGGGCAACGGTCCCGGCGGCGTCTGAACGAAGTTGGCGCGATCGGAAAGCCCGCGTGTTACAGCCCTTTGCCTGGCCATCTCGATCACCGGTCGCTCGACATCGCAGCCAGTGGCGTGGGCAGCACCGTGACGCTCGACCAGATGCAGCGTGATGCCGCCGGAGCCGCAGCCTATGTCGAGGATCGCCCTACCGTTGAGCTTGAGCCCTTCGACCACCCGGTCGACCTCATCCGGCCCGCCGGGCGACAGATAGCCGTCACCCCACAGCGCCTCGAGGAAGCGGATGGCGGTATCGTCATATTCCGGCTCGGCGTCCGCTGTTTCGACCATCAGACCTCAGTCCCAAGCCCATACCGAATGTCGGCAAAGCCTAGCGCATGTCAGCGAAAACGCAACACTGTTTGTTGAACATTCATTCAATATGGCTGGACATAGTGGCCGCTGCCATGCGAAATTTCACGCACCTCGCAGCAGATCGCGCGAAATCAGGGTCGGGCAGAAATGAGGGTTGGGCCACGATGAAAGCCTGGGATGCGATCGTCATCGGCGGCGGGCATAACGGTCTGGTCAATGCCTGCTACCTGCAGCGCGCCGGGCTCGACGTGCTGGTCGTAGAAAAGAACGGTTGGGTCGGCGGCGCTGCCACCAGCAGGGAATTGACGCCGGGTTTCCTGTATTCCAACTGCTCCTATGTCTGCTCCTTGTTCCGTCCCGAGATCATGCGAGACCTCGAACTGCCGCGTTTCGGGCTGCAGGTGATCTCCTATGAAGGCGGCGCGGTGTTCACCCGCGACGGCGACTATCTCGCCAACTACCGCGATCACGATGCCCACCGGCGCGAATTCGCACGCTTTTCCAGGCGTGACGCCGAGGCTTATGACCGCTACGCCCGCGACGTGACGCGGCAATGCCGCTTCATCCAGCCGCTCTTGATGCGCACAGCACCCGACCCGACCAGTTTTCGGCCACGCGACCTTGGCGAACTCCTCTATCTCGGCAGAAAGTTCGCCGGGCTATCCGCGGAGGAAATGGCGCTGACGCTGCGCTTCTGGACCATGTCGATCTCGGACTTCCTCGACGAGTATTTCGAGACCGATGTCATCAAGGCGAATTTCGCGCTGTCCGGCATCATCGGCACCGCGCTGGGCCCGATGTCGCCGGGCACCGCCTATGTGCTGCTGCATCATTATATGGGCGAGGTCGATGGCTCCGTCGGCGCCTGGGGTTATGCGCGCGGCGGCATGGGCGCGGTCACCAAGGCGCTCGCGGCGAGCTTCCAGGCCTCCGGCGGAACCATCCGCACCGGCGCCGAGGTTGATCATGTGCTGGTCCGGCGCGGCAAGGCCAGGGGTGTGGTGCTGGCCGGCGGCGAGGAGATTTATGGCAAGCTCGTCGTTTCCAATGCCGACGTGAAACGCACCTTCCTCAAACTGGTCGAGGAAAAGGAATTGCCCGACATCTTCCTGCGCCGGGTCAGGAACTTCAAGATCCGCGGCTCGTCGGGCAAGGTCAATATCGCGCTGGATTCGCTGCCCGAATTCCCGGCGCTGCCGAAGGATTCGCCGGTCTATCGCGGCGATATGCATTTCACCGACTCGGTGGAACGCATGGAGCGCGCCTATGACGACTGGAAGGCCGGGCGCTGGTCGGCCGACCCTTTCCTGGACATGATGATCCCGACGACGCTCGACCCGACCATGGCCTCGCCCGGCAAGCATTTCATGAGCTGCTTCGTTCAATATGCGCCACCCAACGTGAACGGCCGCGAGTGGACCGATGCCGACCGCGATGGTTTCGCCGAAAGCGTGATTGCCCAGATATCAGCTTATTCGCCCGGCTTCCGCGATCGCATCGTCCATATGGAGGTGCGCACGCCGCGTGAGATCGAGGCCGAGGTCGGCCTCACCGAAGGCAATATCTTCCAGGGCGAACTGACCTTCGACCAGCTTCTGTTCAACCGCCCGGTGCCGGGCTACGCGCAATATCGTTCGCCGGTCGGCGGGCTTTATATGTGCGGCTCCTCGACCCATCCCGGCGGCGGCGTCATGGGGGCACCCGGCCGCAATGCGGCAGCCGAAATCCTGCGCGACCTCGCCAGGCCAAAGCAGCATATGAGCCCGGCCCATGATATCATTTGACGCAATCGTCATTGGTGGTGGCCACAATGGCCTCGTCTCGGCCGCCGTTCTGGCTAAGAGCGGCCGCAAGGTGCTGGTGCTGGAAGCCGCCGACGATGTCGGCGGCGCGGCGCGCACCGAGGCATTCGCGCCGGGCTTTCGCGTCTCATCCATCGCTCATCTGCTGAACCGCCTGCATCCCGATGTGGTGAAGACGCTGGAACTGGAAAGGCACGGGCTGGACATTGCGCGCAGCGGCTTCGTGCCGTCCGTGGCGCTGTCGAAGGACGGCCCGCCACTTGTCCTGCACGGCGCCTATGGCGAGATGCTGACCGGCGCCACTTCCACCGAGCAGATCGCCTGGAGGGAACTGCGTGCGCAACTGTTGCGCTATGCCGGCATCCTGAAGCCGTTCCTTGCGCGACGGCCACCCGATCTCAGCGGCATGTCGCTGCTTGAGGCGGCATCGCTCGGTCAGACCGGGCTGGCATTGAAGAAGCTCGGCAAGGAGGACATGCGCGATTTCCTGCGTGTGCTGCTGATGAACGTCGCCGACCTTCTCGACGAGCAGCTTGCCGACATCAGGCTGAAGGGCCTGCTCGCCTTCGATGCCACGCTCGGCAGTCATCTCGGCCCACGCTCGCCGACCTCGCTGCTTGGTCTCTACTATCGGCTGGCCGGGGAAACTGGTGGTGTCGCTGGCGCCCAGACGCTGCCGAAGGGCGGCATGGGCGCGGTCGCCGCCGCTATCCGTGCAGCGGCGGAAAGGACCGGCGCTGTGATCCGAACAGCGGCACCCGTGGCGAAGATCATTGTCGAAAAGGGCCGCGCCGTCGGCATTGCACTCGACAATGGCGAGGAAATTCGAGCCAGAACGATCGTCTCCGCCATCAATCCGGCGACCACTGTCCTCGACCTTGTCGGGCCACACGAGATCGACACCGGCTTTGTCCGCAAGGTGAAAAACATCCGCATGAAGGGCGATGCGGCAAAGCTTCATCTGGCACTCGACCGGCAGCCTGAATTCACCGGCGTCGATGCCGCGGGCCACAAAGGTCGTCTGGTCATCGCGCCCTCGCCCGATCATGTCGAGCGCGCCTTCAACCCATCGAAATACGGCGAGTTCTCGCCCGAACCGGTAATGGAGATCACGCTGCCCAGCCTTGCCGATCCGTCGCTGACGCCCGATGCCTGTGTGCTGTCGGCCGTGGTGCAATACGCGCCCTATGCACTCAAGGAAGGCTGGGGCGACGGCAGGCCGAAGTTCCTCAAGGCGATCATGGCCCAGCTCGAAACCTATGCGCCCGGGATCGGCAAGACAGTGCGCCATGCCGAGTTGCTGACACCGGCCGACATCGAGGCACGCTACCGGATGCCGGGCGGTCACTGGCACCACGGCGAACTGCAGGCCGACCAGATGCTGATGTCGCGTCCCGTCTCAGGCTGGTCAGGCTATGACACGCCGGTCGAAGGGCTGTTCCTCGCCGGCGCCGGCTCGCATCCTGGCGGCGGCGTTTCCGGCGCGCCCGGCTTGAATGCCGCGCGGCGCATCATCGCGATGAAGGGGTAGGTCATGATTGTTCATTTCGACAAGGCCGCGCTCTGCGGCGAAGGAACGTCGTCATGACCCGCCAGCTCAACATCAACCCTTCGGCCCGTAATATTGCCCAATCCCATTTCCGCACCTTGCGGCGCGGCACGCCGTTCCAACCGCGCATCGATGCGCTGGCCAGGACCAACGACTGGTACAATTGGGCCGGCTACCGTGCCCCGCATTCGCTGTGGGACGAGGAGCTCGAATATTTCGCCATCCGCAGCCAGGCGGCCTTGTTCGACATCTCGCCGATGACGAAATACCGCATCGCCGGGCCGGACGCCGAGGCCTTCCTCAATCGCGTCACGTTGCGCGACGTAACCAAGCTGAAGTCGGGCCGCGTCCACTACACCGCCTGGTGCGACGACGAGGGTTTCGTCCTCGACGACGGCACGTTGTTCCGCCTGTCGCCGACGCGGTTCCGGCTGTGCTCGCAAGAACGGCATCTGCCCTGGTTGCTCGACAGCGCCATAGGTTTCGATGTGACGGTCGAAGAAGAAACCGAAGCCGTCGCCGGTCTGGCATTGCAAGGACCGACCGCCTTCGCCGTGCTGCGCGATGCCGGTTTCGCCGGCATCGAAAATCTGAAGGTCTTCGACCTCGCCGACTTCCCACATGACGGCAGCCCCCAGGGAAACAGCCAAGTCACCATCTCGCGCACCGGTTTCACCGGCGATCTCGGCTACGAACTGTTCGTGCCGCCTGAGCAGGCACTCAGCCTTTGGGACCGGCTGATGGCGGCTGGCGAATTACGCGGTATCCGTGCCATCGGCTACACGGCGCTCAACCGCGCCCGGCTCGAAGCCGGCTTGATCGTCGCCAATTCCGACTTCGTCACCTCCGAGCACGCCATCCGCGCCGACCGCTTGCGCATGCCGGACGAAATCGGTCTCGGTTTCATGGTCGACCTCGAGAAAGGCCATTTCAACGGCCGCCGCGCCATCCTCGAAGCTCGCGCCAGACGCAGGCTGCGGCATGTGCTGGTCGGGCTGGAAATCGAAGGCAACATTCCGGCCGAGCATGCCATCGTCTACTACAGGAAAAGCCGGGAGGTCGGGCTGATCAGCGCCGCCATGTGGTCGCCGATGGCCAAGCGCAACATCGCCATCGCCTCGCTAACGCGACCGTTCGGCGATACGATCGTCGACGACCTCTGGGTCGAAATCTACGCCATGCGCGAGTTGCAGTACCAGAAGCTGATGAAGCGGGCCAAGGTGGTGCCGCGACCCTTCATCCGGCTCGACCGCCGCACCGCCGATCCACCGGCGGATTTCTGACCATGACCGACGAGACAGACAAGCCCGACGTCGATGGCGAGACCACCGAACAGTGGGAACTGATCAACACGCCGCTCGGCGAAAAATGGTCGGGCCGCACGCGCTACGCAGCCGCCATGTTCTTCTACAAGCACGGCGAGATGAGTGCCGAAGCACTGGAAGTCTACCGAATCTGCGCCCGGTTGGATTCGGAAAATCCGCTGCCGATCATCCGTGACCGCGGCGTCGGCCAGGACTGGCTGAGGCGTATGGGTTTCGAATAACCGAACAGGCGGTTGCCCCTACCCTATGGTCTTTTCCAATACGCTGATCCAGTTGCGGTAGGCGATCTTCTCGATCAGCGCGCGCCCGAAGCCGCGCGCGGCGAACGCATCGAGCAGCTTCGGCAGGCCGGTGACATCGCCGATCACAGCCGGGATCATGGCGCCGTCGAAATCGGACCCGAGGCCGACGCCGTCTTCGCCCAGTGCCTGCAGCAAGGAATCGACATGCCGAACCATGATGTCGAGACTGGTATCGGCATTCATCCTGCCATCTTCGCGCAGGAACCCGGTGGCGAAATTCAAGCCGACCATGCCACCCGACTCGCGGATCGCGCCGAGCTGCCATTCGGTGAGATTGCGGGAATGCCCGCAGATCGCGTGGACATTGGAATGGGTCGCGACCAGTGGCGCGTCGCTGATTGCGGCGACGTCACGAAACCCCTTTTCGTTGAGGTGCGAAAGATCGACCATGATGCCGAGTTGGTTGCAGGCCTTGACCAGCGCCTTGCCGGCATCGGTCAGGCCCGGCCCAGTGTCGGGCGTCGACGGAAAGCGAAACGGCACGCCGTGGCCGAAGGCGTTCGGACGGCTCCAGACGATGCCCAGCGAGCGCAGGCCCGCAGCGTGCAGCACGTCGAGCATCGTCAGCTCTGGATCGATCGCCTCGACGCCTTCGATGTGGAACACTGCCGCGATCGACCCTTGTGCCATCGCGTTTCGCACGTCGCCGGCGCTCCGGCAGACGGTGAGTGCCGACGCCCGCTCCAGCCTGAACAGGATCGAGGCCATGGCGATGGTGGAGGGAAGCGCGTCGGCGCGGGTAAGTTCGGACGGCAAGGGCTCGTTGTCGCTTGGCGCCGGTGGCACCGCGCTGCGCCTGGATTTCTCGACCGGCGGCGGGAAAATCGCGAACATGCCGCCGGCAAAGCCGCCCTTTTTCGCCCGCGGCAGGTCGATGTGACCACCCGGTGTTCCCTCGATGAACAGCTTTTCGACATCCGCGTCTTTCGACTGATAGAGCCTGAGCAGCGTGTCGTTGTGGCCGTCGAAGACGGGAACGCGATCGGTTTCGGTCATCAGGGGGTCATTCGGTTCGATTGGTCGGGCAGGCGGCGGCAAGCCAGCTGCGGGCAAGATACCTACTTAGGCAAGACACTACCCACTAGGCAAGACACCTACCCACTAGGCAAAGACAGGCGATCTGCGCAAATGCCATGCCGATGCTCTGGCGGCTGCCCGACCTCAACCGTGATCGCACGCCAAGACACGTGGGGTAGGATCCTATTGCTTCAGCACGTCTGCCCATTCCTGGTGACGACGGAACTGGGCGTTGGCGAACGGGCAGAGTGGGATGATCTTCTTGCCCGCCGCGCGCGCGTCCTCAACGGCGCGGGTGACGAGGCGAAGCCCCGCACCCTGGCCGCGAAACGCATCCGGCACGTCGGTATGATCGATGATGATCTGGTGCTCGCCGATCTTGGTGAAAGTCATCTCCGCCTCGGCGCCATCGGGTCCACGCAAGAGATAACGGCCCTTGGAACCGCGATCCTCCAGTTCGATCTCCGGCAATTGGTCAGGCATTGCTTACGCTCCTTCTACCGGCGTAGCGGACAGGAATCGCCGCGCCGCCTCGATCTCGTTCGACCGCACCTCATGGCCGCCGTCGTGCCACTCCACTGTGACATCGGCGCCATCGGCACGCAAATAGGCCTCCAGCCGCGACGTCAGGTTGGGCGGGCAGATCGGATCACGCTTGCCTGCCGTGACCAGGATGCGGCGGCCGGCGAGGCTTCCCTCGATCTCCGGCTCGAACGGGATCAGCGGGTGCATCAGCACCGCCGCGTCGAACAGCGAGGGCGCCGCGAACACCACCGAGGCCAGGATGTTGGCGCCGTTGGAATAGCCGAGACCAAGCACCGACGAAGGCTTTGCCGCCTCGACATGCGACGTGACGAAGCCAACCATCTTGTTCGTCGCACGCGCCAGGTCGCCCATATCGTAGACGCCCTCGCCGGTGCGGCGGAAGAAGCGCGCAGCACCTTGTTCCGAGACATCGCCGCGCGGCGAGACGATGGTCGCTTGCGGCGCGAGATCGCGCCCGAGCGACGGAAGCTGGCTCTCGTCGGCCCCGGTGCCGTGGAAGACGAAGAGCAGTGGTCCGCCCGGCGAACCGGGCAGCACCTTGTGGATGTAAGCGTCTTTACTCATGACCTGATCCTTGATGCATGCCGCGCAAAAGTGCGCAGCGGTTTTGCGATAACGACATGCTAAAAGCGGCGTCGCCCAATCTCATCGAACGCGATGCGCTTTTAGTCTTCCAGCTTCTGCAGATGCTGTTCGAGATAGGGCCTGAGATGCTGGTGCTGCGACGGCAGCTTCAGCGCCTCGCCGAGATGGGCGGTGTCCTCGTCTCGGTCGAAGCCCGGTTCGTTGGTGGCGACTTCGAACAGCACGCCGCCCGGCGTGCGGAAATAGATCGCCCAGAAGTAGTCGCGGTCGATCACTGGCGTCACCTGATAACCCGTGTCCGTCAGCGCCTTGCGCACTTCGAGCTGCTTGGCTCGATTTTCGACGGCGAAGGCGACGTGGTGGACGGAGCCAGCGCCGAGATCGGCAAAAGCAGCGCCCGGCAGCGATTCGATGTCGACGACATTGGCGCCATTGCCGTTCTTCACCGCCAGCCGTTTTACATTGCCGGATGTGTCGACTTCCTCATAGCCCATGAATTTCAGCAGCTCTTCCGTGGCGCCGCCATCCCTCAATCTGAGCGAAACCGAATGAAAGCCGCGGATCGCCTCGTCGGAGGGCACTCTGCCCTTCGCCCACGGCGCTCTGGTGTCCGCCTTGTTCTCGACCAGCGCAAAACCATCGCCGTCGGGGCCGGCGAAGGCGAGACGCTTCTCCCCGAAGGCCTCTTCGCGCGAAAGGCCCGTCACGCCTTCATCGGCAAAACGCTTTTCCCAATAGGCGAGCGTGCCTTCGGGTACCGAATAGACCGTGGTACCGACTTCGCCGACGCCATGGCGGCCCTTGCCGATGTTGGGGAACGGAAAATAGGTCATCACCGAACCGGGCGTGCCGATCTCGTCAGCATAGTAGAGATGGTAGACATCCGGCGCGTCGAAATTGACGGTTTTCTTGACCCGGCGCAGGCCGAGCTTCCTGGTGAAGAATTCATTGTTCTGGCGTGCATCCTTCGCCATCGAGGTGACGTGATGCAGGCCTTTGATCTGGTTGAGCATCTTTCTGCTCCTTCCTTGTCCTGTGCGGCCCATGCCGCTGTCCACGCCAATATGAGGACCCGCCAGCCGGCGGCAAAGGCCGCAAACACAGAATGGACTGTGCTCTAGGAGTGAACAATAAAACGGCTGTCGTTCACTATTTGGCGAAACCTTCTGCTTGCGTCGCCGCAAAAATTCGGCTCCATGAGCGGCACGCTTCAATGAAGATACAACGATCGGGAAGGATACAGCGATTGGCCGGAAAAGGCAGGCGCCCGAACATTCTCCTGATCACCTGCGACCAGTGGCGCGGCGACTGCCTGTCGGCTGTCGATCATCCGGTGGTGCGGACTCCGAACGTCGACGCGCTCGCTGCCGAGGGCGTACTGTTCAGAAAACACTATGGCGGGGCGGCGCCCTGCTCGCCGGCGCGCGCCTGCCTCTACACCGGCCTTTACCAGATGAACAACCGCGTTTGCCGCAATGGCACGCCGCTCGACGCCCGCCACGGCAACATCGCGCTTTCGTTGCGCGGCCTCGGCTATGATCCGACGCTGTTCGGCTACACCGACGTGTCGCCCGATCCGCGCGCTCTGGCGCCAGGCGACCCGCGGCTGAAAAGCTACGAAGGCGTGCTGCCCGGCTTCACCGTGCGCCAACTCCTGCCGGAGCACCAGAAACCATGGCTGTCCTGGCTCAAGGCGCGCGGCGTCGATACCGGCACCGGCTTTCCCGACATCCATCGCCCGGCGAACGAGATCCATGGCGGCGGGATGGAAGGCGCGGTGACCGACGCGCCGCCCGTCTACTCGAAGGACGAAACCCCTGCCGCTTTCCTGACCGGCGAATTCGTTCGCTGGCTTGGCGAACAGGAGCGTGACACGCCATGGTTCGCGCATCTTTCCTTCATCAGCCCGCATCCGCCCTTCATCGTGCCGGAGCCTTACAACACGATGTATGATCCGGCCGACGGTACAGCCTTTCGCCGCGCCGCGAGCTGGCAGGCCGAGGCGGAAAGTCACCCCTACCTTGCCTATGATCTTGACCAGCAGGAGCGGGCAAAATTCCGCCCCGGCGACGAAGGCAAGGTGCGCGGCTGGAGCGACGACGATTTTCGCCGCATCCGCGCGCTCTATTACGGCATGATCTCGGAGGTCGATGCGCAGCTTGGCCGCATCTGGCAAGCGGTCAAGGCAGCGGATGCCTGGGACGACACCATCATCGTACTGACCTCCGACCATGCCGAGATGATGGGCGACCATTTCATGCTGGGCAAGGGCGGCTTCTTCGACGGCAGTTTTCATATCCCGCTGATCATCCGCGACCCGCGCCGCCGCAAAGCGGCCGGCGCCGGCGTCGACCGCTTCACCGAGGCGGTGGACATAGCGCCGACATTGCTCGATCTGCTTGGCGAGGAAACGCCGCCGCATCTCGACGGACAATCGCTGAAGCCGTTCCTGGATGCCAGGGAGCCGGACAACTGGCGCGAGGCCGCGCATTGGGAGTTCGATTTCCGCTCGATTGCCGACGGTCACGCCGAGCGCCATTTCGGCATCGGTCCGCGCCAGTGCAATCTGGCCGTCATCCGCACGAAAGAATTCAAATATGTCCATTTCGGCGGCGGCCTGCCGCCGCTGCTTTTCGACCTCGAGAGGGATCGAGACGAACTGACCAATATCGCCGCCGACCCGGCCTATCTGCGCGCCCGGCTGGAGCTTGCCGAAAGGCTGCTTGCCTGGCGGGCCGAACATCTCGACCAGTCGCTGGCGCTTGCCGAACTGACCGAGGATGGCGTCGCCGGCCACGTCGCAGGCCTGCTACCTTTCCAGCCATGAAGAAGGCCCGCGCCGTTGCCGGCGCGGGCCTTTCTTCGTCGGTGGAGCGAACTAGCGCATGATCATGCGCTGCTCGTCGCGCTTCTCGGCATAGCTGCCCTTGTCGTAGGCGACCTGCGCCTCGAGCTGCTCCTTGGTGAAGGTCGTGTACAAGTACGTCTTGCCGTCCTTGTCCGTCATGAATTTGAGGTTGTCCATGCCGACCGCCACTTCCTTCTCGCCAACGCCGAGGAAGCCGCCGACGTCGATAATGACGGCATCGACCTTCTTGTCGCCCGTCAGCACGATGTCGCCAATCTCGCCGACATTGACATCATTGGCGCCATAAACGGTGGTTCCAACCAGGTCCTCGGACCGGATCTCGTCGACCGGCATTTCGGTCAGTGCCGACTTGTCGATCGCCGCGGTCTGCGTCTGATCGGGGGCGTCAGGCGTTGCAGCAGCCGGAGCCTCGGCTGTCTTGTCCGCCGGGGCGGGAGCAGCGGTATCAGGCGTTGCCGCCGGAGCCTCCGCCGTCTGATCCGCCGGCGCTGGAGCCGGAGCCTCGGCCGTCTGGTCCGCCGGGGTGACGGCAGGGGTGGTCGTCACCGGCTGAGGCGCCGCCGCGTCATTGGATGCGGTGGTCGCCGGGGCGGGATCATAAGGCTTGCGGTCGAAATCCGGCAACGCCTCCAGTTCCTCCTTCGTGGTCTGGGCAACGAGCCAGCGATCGCCGTTCTTCTCGGCCCACTGGGCCTTGTCGAACTGATAGGCTGCGTTCTTTTCGCCGATGCCAAGGAAGCCGCCGACGCCAATGATCAGCGACTCGGCCTTGCCATCCTTGGCCAGGACGATGTCGTTCACGTCGCCGATGTTCTGAGCGTCGTCGCCGGTGCCGTTGTAAACGGTTTCGCCGACGATGTTGGTGGCAAGATTGCCGTCGGCGCGCTTCACGGGCTCGGCCGGAGCCGCCGGGGGTTCGGCCGGAGCCGCCGGAGCGTTCTGTGCGGTAGTATCGGTTGAGCCAGCAGGGGCGGCAGGAGCCGTGGCCGTGGTGTCGGTGGCCGCAGGAGCCGGATCATAGGGCTTGCGGTCGAAGTCCGGCTGAGCCGTCAACTCATCCTTTGTCGTTTTGGCGATCAGCCAACGATCGCCGTTCCGTTCGGCCCATTCCAGCTTGTCGTAGTCGAAAGCGACGTTCTTGGCGCCGACGCCAAGGAAGCCGCCAACGCCGATGACGATGGATTTTGCCTGGCCGTTTTCATCGAAGACGACATCGCTCACCATGCCGATGTTCTCGGCGTCGTCGCCTGTGCCGTTATAGACCGATTCACCAATGATGTTGGTGACAAGGCTGCCCTCGGCGCGCTGCACGACCGGTGCAGCTTCCTGAGTGGCAGGCGGCGCTGGGGCCGGAGTTGTCTCCGATTGCGCATAAGCGCCTGTTGCGATCAGCATTGTGAGTGCGGTCGTGGCTAAAAGGGTGCGTACCATGATCATCTCTCCTCGTGATTTCATGTGCGCCGCGCCCAATTGAGCCATGGAAAGATCGGGCGCAGCGTCTTCACATGTCACAACGTTGTGACCACGCCGTTGTTCCGAAACACCATGGCGAACGCCGCAAAAATCCGTCTAAATCGCGCTTATGCATGCATTCCACCGGCAAAACCGCGCTCCTGTATTTTCGTCAGAGCTTACGGAACCTTTTTTTAACCGCCCCGTTTCAGCCTGTGGCTGGGTTTGTCCCGGCCAATGGTTGCCCATGGTTGCCAAGAAAAAACGGAGAGGGGTATGCGATTTGCGGCGGTGCTGAACCAGGAGGGCGGCACCTTGCGAACGATTGATCTTTTCGCCTTCTCGGACCAGATGCGCCGGACGTTGGAGGCAGCAGGTCATTGCATCGACATCGACGTCGTTGCCGGCAAGGATATCGTCGCAACGCTGGACAGCGTCGCTTCGAAGCCCGGCATCGACATCGTGCTGGCCGGCGGTGGCGACGGCACCATTTCGGCCGCAGCGGCCAGGTTGATGGGCAGGAAAACGGCGCTTGCCATATTGCCGGCCGGCACGATGAACCTGTTCGCGCGCGGGCTCGGCATCCCGCAGACCCTTGACGCGGCGGTGAAGTCCTTTGCCGACGGCGAGGTCATCGCAGTTGATATGGCAACCGCCAACGGCCGACCTTTCGTACATCAGTTCTCGATCGGCATGCATGCCAGGATGGTCCAGCTTCGCCAAAACATGGAGTTTGGCTCGCGGCTGGGGAAGATGCGGGCCTCGGTACGGGCTGCCTGGGCGACGATCAAGAACCCGTCGGCAATGAAAGTGACGCTGACAATCGGCGAAACCGAAATTATGACGCGCACCACCGGCATCGGCGTCACCAACAATCTGTTCGGTGAGGGTCACCTGCCCTATGCCGACAATCCCGCCGGCGGCGTGCTCGGCATTTATATCACAGTGGCGCGGCAGCGTGGCGAACTGGTCCGGTTCCTCTTCGATATGGCGCGCGGCAAATGGCGCGACAGCGGGCATGTCGAAATCCACCAGGCCAACCGGGTCGTTTTGAAAATCCACTCGGCAGCCAAGCGATTCCGCGCCGTCTTGGATGGTGAACTGATCAGGCTTGACCGCGAAACGACGCTCGAAATCCATCCCGGCGCGCTAAATGTTCTCGTCCCGGCGCGCGCTGCCCAAGCGAAGGCCGCGTGATGCGGCCCGCCACGGTCGATCGTCGGGCTTCAGCCTTGGGGAATCTCGCCCTGTTCGTTCCTGGGGAGCTCGCCCTGTTCGGTAGGCGGCGTCTTGTCTATCATGTTGCCGTAAATCTCCGCGATGCCCCAGGCGATAAACGCCAAAAGCAGCGCGGCGATCAAGATACGGAGAGTGTGCCACCCCCAGCGTCCCTGGCGGGCTTTGTCTTCAGGAACGATCTTGGGCATGATGGGCCTCCATGTCGTTTGGCGCCAGCGGGCGCGGCTGGCAAAACGTGCTTGGGTAACGGTTCCTCAAGGCGAAGGTTCCGGTTTCAGAGCCAGGCAGCCGGCCTGGCGCGATTGGCTGCAAGCCGATGAATTTGGGGGGCTTGTGGATAGCCGGGTAGAGAAAAAGCCAAATCTGCCGGTCGATGTCCTTAGCGTGCTAAGGGCGCAGGATCGACTTGCCGTACTCCACGGTCTCGATGCACTCGACACGGCGGCCGATCCTGACTTCGACCATATCAGTGGGCTCGCCGCCGCGGCCATGCAGGTGCCTATCGCGCTGGTGACACTGCTCGACGTCGAGCGGCAATGGTACAAATCCTGTGTCGGCCTGGATGAGACCGAGGCCGCCACCGATACATCTTTCTGCGCCCATGCCATTGCCGCCGGCGACGAGCCGATGGTGGTGACCGATGCGACCGCGGACACACGTTTCAGCGCCAGCCCTCTGGTCACCGGCAAGCACCATGTCCGTTTCTATGCCGGTGCGGCGATTGTGGTGGCCGGCGCCCGGATCGGCACGCTCTGCGTCTTCGACCGGAAGCCGCGCGCGTCCCCGTCTGCCGCCGAACTCGGACAGTTGACGGCGCTCGCCAGTCTCGCCGCCAGCCTGTTCGCATTGAAGGACGCCACCCGCAACGGCGCCAGCGCCGCAGCGGCGCTGGCGCGCGAGGAAAAGCGGCGCGCCATCGCGCTCGATGCCGCCTCGCTCGCCAGCTGGGCATGGGATATCCACACCGATATGATCGAATGCGATGTCCGGCTGTCCGAGCTGTTCGGCTTGCCGCGCTCGAACCGGCTGAGGGCGCGAGACATCGTTGCCGCCATCGACCCGCGCGACGTCTACCAGACCGAGACGCACTTTCGCGACGCGCTGGCCAGCGGCGACGACTATTTTGGCGAATACCGCGTCAAGGGTTTCAGCCCGCCGCGCTGGGTTGCTACGCGCGGCCGTGTCATCGAGCGTGACGGCGACGGCAAGCCGACGCTGATCTTCGGCGTCAATTACGACGTCACCGAACGCAAGCTCGGCGACGAGCGGCAACGGCTCTTGCTGCGCGAGCTGAACCATCGCGTCAAGAATACGCTGGCGACCGTGCAGGCGCTGGCGACGCAAACCGTTCGCCATGCCCGCCGGCCGAGCGAGTTCCTCGAAGCCTTCAGCGCCAGGCTTCAGGCGCTGGGCGCCGCTCACAGCCTGCTGTCCGACCGCGAGTGGCGCGGCATCGGCATTCGCGAACTCGTGCAGGTCGAGGTCAAACCGTTCGACACCGCCGAACAGCCGCGCATGACGATCTCGGGCGCCGACCTCCTGCTTTCACCCGACCAGGCTGTCGGGCTTGGCCTGATCCTGCATGAACTTGCCAGCAACGCGCTGCAATACGGATCGCTGTCGGCGGCCGCGGGCAAGGTCGATCTCGACTGGAAGGCACAGGGCCGGAAAGGCGCACGGCGTCTGGTGCTGACCTGGCGCGAAAGCGGCGGCCCTGAAGTTGCCTCGCCCGAACGCCATGGCTTCGGCTCGATCCTGATCCGCCGAAGCCTGGCCAAGGTCATCTCCAGCGAAGTGACCCATGAATTCCGGCCGGAAGGCGTGTTCGCCGAAATATCGATGCCGCTGGAGGACCTGTCGAAGTAACGGCGCAGCGGTTTGGGCATGCATTAAGACAAGAACCTAAAGCGCAATCGCACGACGCCTTCAGGCGCAGCGAAAAGTGGCGCCCGGATTTCGGGCGAGAACATGGTCAAACAGGAACAAGAACAGTTTCGGGTTATTTCGCTTCGCCGGCATCCGAATTGTCGGCGTCGGGCTTCACGTTCTCGCGGTAGATGGCATAGGCGGCGAGTGCAATCGCCGGGCCGAGAATGGTGCCCAGGCCGCCTCTCCCCTTGAGCAGTATCGGCAGCACGGCGAGCGCGGCCGTGATGCCGATTGCCTTCATGTCGGCATTGCGCCTCTGCGCCCGGCGTCGGTTGCGGGCACCGGCCGACAGCTGATGGATGAGCAGGAGGAGCCCTGCGATCACAAGGAAGCCGACCCCGAAACCGATGCAGGCTGCCATCGGCCCATAGCGGCCCGCTACCCAGACATAGGACGCTCCGACGAGGAAACCGAGGCCGCACAGTGCCGCAAGTGCTGCGAGCGCATAGACGATTGCAGCCGTGCGCGCGCGGCGCACGGCTGCAGCAATTTCACCCGAGGCCAGGCCCGAAATCAGCGATGCCAGCATTGCCATCTGGGTTAGGGCTAGCGGCGTGCGAGAAGCGCGAACAGAAAGCCGACGCCCGCCGCGATCGCCAGCGACGTCACCGGCTTTTCGCGCACGCTCGCCGTTATTTGCGCCTCGATGTCCTTGGCGTTGCTGCGCACGGTGTCGAAGGCTGCTTCGCCCTGGGCGCGCAATTGCTCGACACCTTCAACGGCAGCCCGGCGGGCCGTCCCATAGCCATGTTCGCCGGTCTTGGCCAATTGCTTGGTGAGTTTTTCGATATCGGCTTTCAATTGCCTGATGTCAGCCTCGAGGTCCGAATTCGCCCGGCTTTCGTTTGCGGTCTTTCCTGCGGCAGTCGCCATTGCTTAACTCCTTGCGTTCGCTTGATTTCAAACGCCCGATACACGCCAAGGTTCCTAGATCGGAACAAGAGCCCATGAAAGGGCGTTTCCGCAGGCGAGTCCAGCCCGGCGCGAACGTATTTGGCCGGGCCTTCAAATCAGTGGTCGGCGATCTTCGCTCAACCCCTCCCAGCGGGCGAGTTCCTTGAGCCCTTCGCTGTCGACCACCTCGCAGCCGCCGTCCCGCCAGGGGATCAGCTTGCGGGTCGCCTCGTTGAAGGATCGAGGTTCCGCCGTCCGCGACGGGCATGTCATTTTTAAATGACAGGATGCCAAATAACTTTAAATGACAGGACGCCAAATAGAGATCATGACTCCCCTATTCCCTGCGCTTCAAGGAGACATTGCCACGTGCCCCGACTGCTTGACGGACTGCGGATTCTTGTTCTGGAGGATGAATTCCTGATCGCCATGGATGTCGAGCAGCTTTGCCGCGACTATGGCGCCGGCGATGTGGTCATCGCCCGCGATCTGGCTGAGATCGACCGCAAGAGCGTTGCCTCGCTATTCGATGCGGCCATCGTCGACCTCATGCTGGGCGGCGCTTCGACGCTCGATTTCGCTTCACGGCTGCGCGAATCGGGCGTGCCTTTCGTCTTCGCCTCGGGCTATTCGGACATGGATGAAATCAAGGTGTCCTTTCCGGATATCAGATTGGTTGCCAAGCCCTATTCGGGAGACGATCTCGTGGAGGCGGTGGCGGCGGCGTGCGGGCGCGGACCTCTTGTTTGAGGTCCGGAAACGGGTCCGTATTCAGGCGGCGTTCGACCCCGTCACCTGAGCCGAGATCGCATCCGGGCCAAACTCGTCTTCGCCGGAAATCTTCAGGATTTCCTGCAGCCGGGTGCGGGCACGGCTGACGCGGCTCTTGATCGTTCCGACCGCGCAGCCGCAGATCTCGGCGGCTTCCTCGTAGGAAAAGCCCGAAGCGCCGATGAGGATGATGGCCTCGCGCTGGTCCTCGGGCAATTGCTCGAGCGCGCCACGAAAATCCTTGAGGTCGAGCTGGCCGTGCTGGGCCGGATGGACGGCTAGCCTGGCCGTCATGATGCCGTCGCTGTCCTGCACCTCGCGGCCGCGCTTGCGCATCTGCGAATAGAATTCATTGCGCAGGATGGTGAACAGCCATGCCTTCAGATTGGTGCCCGGCTCGAAACTTTCATGCTTATCCCAGGCCTTGACCAGCGTTTCCTGCACAAGATCGTCGGCCTTGTCGGCGTTTTGCGTCAACGACACGGCAAAGGCCCGCAGGCTCGGAATCGAGGCGAGCAGATCGGTCTTGAAGCTCTGGGAGACGGCCGCCATGCCTCAGTCCTTTTTCCGTGCAGGTTGGGCCCGTTCCAACTGGCTGAGCAATTGGGCGAAGCGATCCGGCACATTGTCGGAGACCAGCTCGTCGTAATATTGTTTGAGTTTGCGGCCGATTTCCGAGTTTGGCCCGAGCGGGTCGCCGGAAGCAGCCCGGCGCCTTTTTGCAGCGCCAGCCATGGTATCTTTCGTCATGTCTTCATTTCGCCCTTATGTTCCCAGCACCCTGCCGCCTTCAATACGACGCAAAGCAAGCGACACCCCCGTCTGGTTGCCCATCCCGACCTCAAACGCCGTCCCCTTATATTAGTTCCACGACACCGGAACTTTTTCGGAAAGCCAGCGTTTTTGTCTCCAGGGTTTATTCTCAGGGCTAGCAATCGGCTTGGTCAGCAATACATGCAATCACGTCAGAGGGAGACGTCCACCATGAGCCTATCCGCAACCATCGCCCCGCACCTGCCGTTCCTGCGCCGCTTCTCGCGGGCCGTTTCCGGATCGCAGGAGAGTGGCGACGCGCTGGTCGCCGCGATGCTCGAAGCCATCATCGCCGACGTCGACATCTTTCCGGACGCCTCGAACGACCGCATCGCGCTCTACAAGGTCTTCGCCAGGCTGTTCACCTCGGTCGCCATCCGCGTTCCGCAAGAGCAACCGCAGTCGGCGTGGGAACAGCGCGCCGCCGCCAACCTGAACGCGATCTCACCCCGCCCCCGCCAGGCCTTCCTGCTGGTCGCCGTCGAAGGTTTCAGCGAAGACGAGGCGGCGGAAATCCTCGACGTAGACGATCAGGAGTTCTCCGAACTTCTCGCCGAGGCCAGCAACGAGATTTCCCGCCAGGTGGCAACCGATGTGCTGATCATCGAGGACGAGCCGCTGATCGCCATGGACATCGAACAGATGGTCGAAAGCCTGGGCCATCGCGTCGTCGGGACTGCGCGTACCCACGCCGAGGCGGTGATGATGTTCAAAAAGACGCGACCAAGGATGGTGCTGGCCGACATCCAGCTTGCCGACGGCAGCTCGGGCATCGAAGCAGTGAACGAGATCCTGTCGTCCACGCCGGTGCCGGTGATCTTCATCACTGCCTTTCCCGAGCGCCTTCTGACCGGCGAGCGGCCGGAGCCGGCTTTCCTCGTCACCAAGCCGTTCAATCCGGACATGGTCAAGGCCCTGATCAGCCAGGCGCTGTTCTTTGACCGGCATGCGAAAGCCGCTGCATAGCAAACCGGGGTAGGCCCAACCTCGCCGGGCCGCCCCGTTTTCCGCAGGCCGCTCGCTTTCCACAGATCGCCCGTTTTCCACGGATTGCCCCATTTTCCAAAGATCGAAAATGACGCTGGCCGTTGCGGCCGGCCCGTCTCCTGCGCCTCGAACGGAAAGCTTTCCAGGGATCGTCTTTTTCGGCAAATGGTGGAACAAACGGCAACGAACGGCGTTTTTGCCGTACCATTCGAAGGAGATGGATCATGCTTTACTGGGCGCTCGTATTTCTCGTCGTAGCGATCATTGCCGGCGCTCTCGGTTTCGGCGGCATTGCCGGCACCTCGGCCGGCATAGCGCAGATATTGTTTTTCGTTTTTCTCGCTTTCCTGGTCATTTCCCTTATCGCTGGCTTGTTCAAACGGGCTTCGTGAAGGCCAGGTGCGATCGAACACTGGGAACCGCACCCCTCAAGCGGTTTCCAGCTACCGCCGGGCGGTGTCCTTCAACGGGACGTCGCTCGGCGGACCTCTTTTGGGAACCCATTTTTCCGTCAGCCGTTCAGCCTGAATTGG
Source organism: Mesorhizobium sp. M9A.F.Ca.ET.002.03.1.2 (assembly GCF_003952365.1). Lineage (NCBI taxonomy): Bacteria > Pseudomonadati > Pseudomonadota > Alphaproteobacteria > Hyphomicrobiales > Phyllobacteriaceae > Mesorhizobium > Mesorhizobium sp. M9A.F.Ca.ET.002.03.1.2. The sequence goes on from NZ_CP034443.1 coordinate 867,824, forward strand.
GCGGATGAAATGCTGATGCAATCCAGAACCGGAGACATGAAAGATCGCGGACGGAGTGATGAGATCATCGCTCTGCGTCCTGCCGAGGCCGGAATGCAGCTTGGCCGGGCCCTTCTCCATGCGCTGCGCAATGCAGGCATTTCGGTTCTCTATCAGGATCGCGAGATGAAAACCGTCTGGGCCCGCAATATGCGTCCGCCATGGGCTTCCGATGCGGTCGACAGCGGCATCTTGCCGCCGGCACAGGCGGAGCGCATCGGTGCGGCCAAACGCAACGTCGTCGCATCCGGCAATCCGGAGCATCTTGAGCTCAGCATTCCCGCCGACGATGGCGTTCGCTGGTTCCAGGTATGGGTAGATGCGGATCACGACGACGGCGGCGCCGTGCAGGGCGTCGTCACCACCATGGTCGAAACGACCGAACAGAAACGTCGCGAGCAGACCCTGAAGACGCTGCTGCGCGAGGTCAGCCACCGTTCGAAGAACCTTTTGGCCATCATCCAGAGCATCGCCACCCAGACCAGCCGTTATTCGGGCACGCTCACTGATTTCCTGACACGCTTTCGTGGCCGGCTGCAGTCGCTTGCCTCGTCCCAGGATCTGGTGACTTCGTCCAACTGGCGCGGAGCGGCACTGCGCGAACTGGTGTCCGGCCAGGTCGGCCGCTATGGGGCCGATCCCCTGCGCAGCCTGCGTTTCCGGGGTGCAAATCCATACCTCAACCCCAATGCCGCCCTGCATATCGGCTTGGCCATGCACGAGCTTGCCGTCAATTCGGTCAGCTACGGCGCTCTGTCGCGAGCCGACGGATTCGTCGAGGTGACGGCCGATCTCACGGCCGCTTCCGCTGGCGAAACCGCCCTGTCACTGGTATGGGCCGAAGCCATCGGAACCAACGACAATCAGCCCAGCGAGAAGCGTTTTGGCAGCGTCGCGCTCGAGCGCGTCGTGCCTGCGTCGTTGAACGGGACGGCGACACTTGAAATCACCGAGGGCCGCCTCGAGTATCGCCTTGTCGTTCCTCGCGGCAATTTCGAGACGGATTGAACGGACAACAGCCGAGCCAAAGGGGGCCGGGATCGATACTGACCGCGCTGGCTTTAACCACCTGTTCACCATAAAGTCCGATGCTGTTTTCCCAGACCACTCCGCATGACGTTTTCGGTCGCAGTTCGCTGCGCAGCACAGGAGAGATGGCTTTGACGGTTGCCGACATCAACAGGCTGGAACAGGCCGCACGCGTTTCGATGGGCGGGTTTCAGGACCTCGAAGCATCCGCCATGCCGTCGCATATTGCTTCTCAGCCGTTCCTCCGCTTTGCCGCCTTTGCGCTGGTCGTGCTGACAGCCCTGATCGTCGCGCACCAATTAATCTAGAGCACCCAAAATGGCCGGCGGCGTGTTTCTCCAATTGATCGCGCGACAGTCTGCCTCGCAGGAACTTTGGCGGATGTGGCCCGTTCCTATGGCGAAAGGACCGTCGCCATGGAACACATCGCTGCCGTGCTGCTGGTCATCGGCTGTTCGAACACGATGACCGAGTGCCGTGAACTGCCCATATCAGTGAGCGTTTTCGAAACCGCTCGGGAATGCACCGCCGAGCGCCCGTTCGCCTTGGTCGACGTGGAGGGTCAGGCTCCGCGTATAATTGCCAAATGCCTTTCCGTCGATCCGGCGCTGGAGGATGATTACGACCAGATCGTCTGGAATGTGCGTCCGGACGGCACGCTCGACGCTTCCGTGGAGATTTCCAACCTTGTGGTTGCCTCGAACGGCGCGCGCCCTGAAAAAGATTCTCTTAGCCAACAGTGAAATCGAGCAGGCAAAACCTTTTTCGCATGATAAATGACGGATCGGACTACAAGCGAGGACAAAAGCGAGGAGTAACTTTATGCGGAAGATGATTATTGCGATGGTTGCCGTGGTCGCGGTCAGCGGTTGCAGCACCACCGAGCAGGACGTCGGCGTCGGCGCCGGTGTCGGCGCTCTTGCCGGCGGCCTGATTGGCGGCGGCAGGGGTGCGCTCGTCGGTGCAGCCGTCGGTGCCGGTTCCGGCCTGCTGGTGCGCAACCTGCGCAATGGCTATTGCCAGTACCGCGACAACCGTGGCCGCCTCTATACGGCCCGCTGCTGATCCGCTTCAAAGACACATAAACAGAAGCGGAGACCGGCTCGTCCGGTTCTCCGCTTCTTTGTGCCGGAACGGGTTCGTCCGCGGCAGCGATTGCCCGTTTCAGCCCGACATCAGTCCGACAGTGGAATCCTGATTTCCACGTTCAACCCGCCACCGTAAAAATCGCGATTGATCGTACCGCGCAATTCGCGCGTGACGTTCAAATCGATCAGCTTGGTGCCAAACCCAGTTTTGACAGGTGCTTCGAGCTTCGTCTGGCCCGCTTCGCGCCAGTTGAGAACCAGCGTCCTGTCGCGCCTGCGGCCTTCGACCGACCAGTCGACCTTGAGCGCCCAGTCGCCCTTTCGGTTATTGGCCGAATTGCCGGCTTCGCCATATTTCAGCGCGTTCGTCGCCAGTTCGTGAAAGGTCAGGCCGAGCGCTTGCGTCGTCGTCTCGTCGAGCAGCACCTCTGGCCCCGACATTATCCCCTCGGGAAGCTCCTTGCCGAACACCTGGCCAAGCTCGATGCGCAGGAGATCGCCGAGATCGGCCTTCTGCCAGCGCGAGCGCGTCAGCATGTCCTGGGAAGCCGCCATCGCTTGCAGCCGGGCCGAAAAAGAGGACGAGAACTCGTGGACGTCGGTGGCGTGCGACGCCGTCTGGCGCGCGATCGCCAACACTCGCGTGATCGAATTCTTGATACGATGCTTCATCTCCTGCAGCATCAGGTCTTTTTCGAGCAGGCTCTTTTCCGTCGTCTCGTGAAGCAGGGAGACCGCGTCATAAGCCCGCTCCTGATAGCGTGCCACCAGCGCGATGGTGCCCGCGAGCAGCAGCCCGAACAGGCCGAGCATCACCGGAATGGCGCGCGACGAGGGTTGCGAGAAGGCGCTTGTCGGCCTGAACAGGACGGTCCACGGACGGCCGGCGACGGTGATCTCGCGGGTAACCAGCAGCTTTTCGCCGAAGGTCGACACCGGTGGCGTCTCCGACTGGAACAGAAGATTGTCGGCGTCCACCTTGCCGTCATAGATCTCGATGTTGACCGGCAGCAGCGGCGTCCGGCTGAGCGCGGTCTGGAACAGGTCGCGGGCGCGGAAGGCCGCATAGAGAAAGCCCGATGTCGAGGATGTGGATGCATTGATGCCGTCCGGCGCGGTTTCGACGTTGAGCCGCACGAAGACCAGGAAGCCGGTGAAGGTCTGCGCAGCACCCGTTTCCTGGCCAAGCTGCACGCGCCCGCTTGCATGCTGCTGGTCGTCGGCCATCGCCTTTTCGATCGCCTCGCGCCGCACCGGTTCGGTGAACATGTCGTAGCCGATGCTGGATTGGCTGGACGCGTCGAACGGCTCGAACTGTACGATGGGCGTGCGCCACGGCAGCGTCGTCGTAGCCGGATAGATCACATGGCTGGCGCCATAGTCGTGCAGGATGGCACGCTCGACCGTTGCCTCGTCGCCGGTTCTCACCAAACGGAGAAAGCCGATGCCGCGCAGGCCGGCGAAATTGCCGCCAATATCGAGCGCGCTGAAGAATGCCTTGAACTCGCCCCGCGAAATGCCGCCATTGCGGGCGTTGAACAGCGCCTGCGTCGATCGCAGCAGCGACAGATGCAGGTCGATTCGGCTATCGATCCGGTTGAGTGCGTCGTCCGCAGTCGCCGCGAACTTGATGCGCGCCGCTTCCTGCGTGGCGAAATAGGCGAATCCCGCCATCGTCAGGCTGATCAGCGCGACGGCGATGAAAGCGACGATCGGAAAGAACTTCTTCAATTGCTGCCGCGGCCCATGAACGGTTTCCAGACCTTTATGCGCAAGTCCCCGCGCCAACACAATGGCGCGGCCAAACCATCGTGATGGCTGGCACATCATGTGGCCGGCCACATAGGCAGTATTTAGCCGGCTTATTTTAAGCTTCAGGCGGCGATCTTCAGTGCACCAGGTCCCGGAATGGCGCCAGGCGGACACTTGCCCAGAATGATCATGCCGAGCACCTCGTCCTGGGTCACGTCGCTCGTGCGCGCCGTGCCGACAACCTGACCGTTCTTCATCACGCAGACGCGGTCGGCAAGCTCGAACACATCATGGATATCGTGGCTGATCAGGAAAATGCCGATGCCGTCGGCCTTGAGCTGCATGACCAGTTCGCCGACCTGCGCCGTTTCCTGCGGCCCCAGTGCCGCCGTCGGCTCGTCCATGATCAGGATGCGGGCGTTGAACAGGATGGCGCGCGCGATCGCCACCGACTGCCGCTGGCCGCCTGAAAGCTTGATCACCGGATCCTTGAAGCGCTGGAAACGGGGATTGAGCCTGCCCATAACCTTGCGTGCCTCGGCCTCCATGGCGCCATCGTCGAGCGTGCCCCAGCCGGTCATCAGCTCGCGGCCGAGGAAGAGGTTGGCGGCGGCGTCGACATTGTCGGCGAGCGCCAGCGTCTGGTAGATCGTCTCGATGCCGTATTTCTTGGCGTCGCGCGGATTGGAGATCGAAGCCTCTTCACCATTGACGAAGATCTGGCCCGCATCGCGCTTGTAGGCGCCGGACAGGATCTTGATCAGCGTCGACTTGCCGGCGCCGTTGTGGCCGAGCAACGCCACCACCTCGCCCGGGAAAAGGTCGATCGACGCATCGTCGACGGCGCGAATGCCACCGAAGGCAATCGAAATGTTGCGCATATCGATCAGTGGCGTGGGAGCAGTTGTGTCAGCCATGATCGTTCCTCCCTATGGTTTTTGCTTGAGCATGATCTTGTCCGTATACCGGTATCCACTTTCCGCGGACGCGGACCTTCGGTTCGGAATCATGCTCAGACCCGCTTGCGGTAGACGGTGTCGAGCCAGACGGCGATCACCAGGACGGCACCGACGACGACGCTCTGAAGCGGTGAATCGATGCCGAGCAACACCATGCCGGATTGCAACGACTGCATCAGGAGTGCGCCCAGCATGGCGCCGAGCACCGTGCCGGAGCCGCCGGCAAGCGACGTACCGCCGATAACGGCTGCGGCGATGACCAGCAACTCGTCCAGCGTACCCAGCGCATTGGTCGACGCATTGAGGCGGGCCGACGCAATCGCCGCGCTGATCGCGGCCAGCACGCCCATGATCATGAACACCTTCATGGTCACCCAGCGCGTGTTGATGCCGGCGAGTTCCGCCGCTTCCGGGTTGCCGCCGATGGCAAAGACATAGCGGCCGAAACGGGTGCGCCTGGTGATGAAGGTCATGACGATGCCCACAGCGACCGCCATCAGCACCGGTATGGCGATGCCATGGGCGATGAACAGGCCACCTTCGGGGACGGTGATGCCGTTCTGCTGGGCGTACCGGCGCACGATGCCGACCGGCCAGGGATAGGAATTGGCGATCCGGACGGCGCCAAGGATGGCGGCGCAAGCAACCACGCCGAGAAAGATTTCCGCCCAGACGGGGCGCAGTGGAAATTTGAACCGTTTGCGCTGCGTCCGGCCGTTGAGCAGCGTGAAGGCGACGGCCACACAGGCGAGGACGCCGACGATCCAGCTCGCGGTTGCCCCGATCGAGCCGCGCGGCCCGCCACCCATGAGCTGGAAGGTGGCGTCCAGCGGCGCGACGGTGCGCCCGCTCGTCATCAGCCACGCCATGCCACGCCAGATCAGCAGCCCGCCCAGCGTCACGATGAAGGCAGGAACCTCGAGATAGGCGATGATGAAGCCCTGGAGCGCGCCGATCATGAGGCCGAGCGCCACACCGGCAGCCAGTGCGATGATCCATATCCAGGGACTTCCAAGCTGGAATCCCATGACGCGGACGAGGAATTCGGCCTGCGCCACGCCCATCACCATGCCGATCACGCCTTCGACGGAGCCGACTGAAAGATCGATGTTGCGCATCACGATGACCAGCACCATCCCGGTCGCCATGATCGCGACCGAGGAGGTCTGCACCGACAGGTTCCAGAGATTGCGCGGCGTGAGGAAAAGCCCGCCCGACAGGAAGTGGATCCCAACCCAGATGACCAGCAGCGCGCCGACCATGCCGAGCATGCGTACATCGAGTTCGGTTGCCTTGAGGAACCGTCCGACGGCGCTGAGTTCGGATTCTCGCGCCCGGTCTTCGGCCGTTTTGGCGGCCGGTGGGTTGGATGCCGTGTCGGTCATGAAGTCCTCCCACCGGGTTGCCGTCTGGCGCGGATGCCGGAACACGATGCTATCGGCTTTCCCCAATCATTTGAAGCGGAAGTCATTTGAAGCGGAAAGCCTCTTGAAAAAACGCCGCGACCTGACAGCCGCGGCGTTCGTTTGCTTGCGAAGTGGTCGAGATCAGTTGCAGGCCGCAACGCTGCCGGCGGCGACGCCCGCGCAGACCGCGTCCTTCGTGATCCAGCCGGCGTCGATGACCACGTTGAGATTGTCCTTGGTGATGGCAATCGGCGTCAGGAACAGCGACTTGACGGCATTGCCGCCCGGAGTGGTGAAGTCCGTCACGCCCGCAATGTCGGTCATCTGCTTGCCGTCGGCAAGCTGCGAGGCGATCTCGGCAGCGTTCTTGCCGAGTTCGCGCGCGTCCTTCCACACCGATACGGTCTGTGTGCCGAGCGCGATGCGGTTCAGCGCTGCATGGTCGCCGTCCTGGCCCGACACCGGGACGGATCCGGCCAGGCCCTGCGCCGTCAGCGCGGCGACGACGCCACCGGCGGTGCCGTCATTGGCGGCAACCACCGCATCGACCTTGTTGTCGTTGGCGGTCAGGAACTGTTCCATGTTCTTCTGGGCGTTGGCGGGAAGCCAGCCGTCCGTATAGGCCTCGCCGACATTCTTGATCTTGCCGCTGTCGATGGCATCCTTGAGCACTTCCATAGAGCCGGCGAACAGAAAATCGGCATTCGGATCGGCCCCCGAGCCCTTGATGAAGACGTAATTGCCTTCCGGCGCTGCCTTGAACACTTCGCGGGCCTGCATACGGCCGACTTCCTGATTGTCGAAGGTCAGATAGAAGACATCCTTGTTCTCGATCAGCCGGTCATAGCCGACGACCGGAATGCCTTCGTCCAGCGCCTTCTGCACCGCTGGCCCAATGGCCGAGGCATCCTGCGCAAGGATGATCAGCGCGTTGGCGCCCTGCGAGATCAGGCTCTCGACATCGGTCAACTGCTTGCCGGGATTGGATTGCGCATCGGCGGAAATATACTTGTCGCCGGCGGCCTCGATCGCCGTCTTCATGGCGGCTTCGTCGGTCTTCCAACGCTCTTCCTGGAAGTTCGACCACGAAACGCCAATGACTTTGTCCTTCGCCTGTGCGGCCGACGTGAGCGTCAGCGACATGGCGGCCCCCGCCAGGATGGCGGCTGCGAATCTCTTCATGATATTCCTCCCTGCACCACGTGCGGCGCGACCAAACTGGCCCGAAGGCCGGCACAAAAGGCTCTATTTTTTCGGGCCTCGAAAAAATACTGATCCAACGCCGAAGCGCTGTCAACATCAATTCTGATGGATTTTGATGTCCCACCGGCGTTTTTTCGAGACTCGGAATAAATAATGACAGGGCTGTCGGCTTCTGCCAGTATTTGTCGGACATTGCCGACGGCTTCCGATCCACGAGCTGCCGCGGCGATAGGGAGGAAGCAAAAGAATGTCGGTCGGAATCCGCCACGACGATTTGCGCCGGCGCAACCGGGCGATGGTGATTTCGGCCGTGCGCCGGGCCGGTCATCCGTCGCGGACCGAGATCGCGGCGACCACCGGCCTCAGCCATTCGACCATATCGGCGATCTCTTCCGACCTGATCCAGGAGGGCATCCTGGCCGAGAGCAGGGCAAGCGAGACCGTTTCACTGAAACGCGGCCGGCCGCAGGTCGGCCTCAGCCTCAATCCGGAAGCGGCTGCGGTGCTGACCGTCGTGCTGTCGCTGAATTTCCTTTCGGTCGCCGTCATCGATTATGCCGGGCAAGTGGTCGCCGAGGAACAGCGCCGGCTGGACACGCTGACCATGTCGCGCGACGAGTTGATCGGCGAATGTGTCGCCATCGTCCGCCGCCGGCTCGAGGACCCCGACCTCGATGTCCAAAGCGTCGCCCGCATCGCGCTGGCGATTCAGGGCATCACCGATTCCCATGCGCGCGCCATGCTGTGGTCGCCGATCACACCGCAGACGAACATCGCCTTCGCCGACATTCTGGAAGACGAGTTCGGCATCCCGGCCACCATGGAGAACGACTGCAACATGATGGCCGTGGCGCTGCGCTGGCGCGACCCGGATCGTTACCGTGACGATTTCATCGCCATCCTGCTCTCGCACGGCATCGGTATGGGGCTGGTGCTGAAAGGCGAACTGTTCACCGGCACCCATTCCTCGGGCGGCGAATTCGGCCACATGATCCATCGCCCGGGCGGTGCGCTCTGCCGCTGCGGGCGGCGCGGCTGCGTCGAGGCCTATGCCGGCAACTACGCCATCTGGCGCAACGCAAGGCAGTTGAGCGAGAACGCCGAGCCGGTCGCCGATGTCAGCGACGCCGACATGCGGGCGCTGGCGGCCCGGGCGCGCGAGACGGACGGGCCGGAGCGCGAAGCCTACCGCAAGGCCGGCGAAGCGCTCGGCTTCGGGCTTGGCAGCCTGTTCGCGCTGATCGATCCGGCGCCGGTCGCCATGGTCGGCGCCAGCGCCGCCGCCTTCGACCTGATCGAGCCGGCCCTGCGCGAAGCCATCGCCCAGACCGCCGGCGGCCAGCATTCGGGTTCGATTTCCTTCGATACCGAGCCGAACGAGCTGCCGCTGATCCGCGAAGGCTGCGCCATGCGGGCGCTGAACTTCGTCGACCAGGAGATTTTCGCGCCGGGCGCGAACGGGAAGTCCGGCACGATCAGGAAGGACGTGGCCTGAGTTCGAAAGGCAAGGAACAAAGGCGGATTGCGACTTGGGGATGTGTTGGGATTCAGGCCAGGCCGCGCCGGAGTCGAAGACGGGCTCGAAGCGACCAGACTGGGTGGGTTCCGAGAACGGAACGTTCCGTTCAGGTACGTTAGTATCGGAAGCGCGGGAAGTCGCCGTTCGCAGGCCGGCATCACCTGAATATCAGCACATCCCTAGAGCGGTTCAACTTTTTGATAGAATCGCTGGTCCGCTCTAAGTATTTGTTTTTACGCAATTCCGGACGGAAAACCGCTACGCACTTTTCCTGGAATTGCTCTAGTCTTCCCTGATCGCATAGCCGGCGCCGCGGATGGTGCGGATGACATCGGGCATGCGACCATTGTTGACCGCCTTGCGCAGCCGGCCGACATGGACGTCCACCGTGCGTTCGTCGATGTAGATCGTCTCGCCCCAGACATTGTCGAGCAACTGGCTTCGCGAGAACACCCGCCCCGGGTGCCGCATCATGAATTCGAGCAGCCGGAACTCGGTCGGCCCGAGCCGGATCTCGCTCTTCTTGCGATAGACCCGGTGCGATTCGCGATCGAGCACGATGTCGCCGACCTTGAGAACGCTGGACAGCACTTCCGGCTTGGCGCGACGCAGCAGCGCCTTGACCCTGGCCATGAATTCCGGTGTCGAGAACGGCTTGACCAGATAGTCGTCCGCTCCGGTGGAAAGGCCGCGCACCCGGTCGCTCTCCTCGCCGCGCGCCGTCAGCATGATGATCGGCAGCCGCTCGGTTTCCGGACGCACCCGAAGACGCCGGCAAAGCTCGATGCCGGAAATCGCCGGCACCATCCAATCCAGCACCAGAAGGTCCGGCACGTTCTCCTGCAGCCGGATCTCGGCCTCGTCGCCGCGTGTCACGACCTCGACCTGGTAGCCTTCGGATTCCAGATTGTAGCGGAGGAGGACGCCCAGAGGCTCTTCATCCTCCACCACCATGATGCGCGGCGCGATCATCGGCCGGTTACCCCTGTCATGTCGCCGGCGCCGACATTGTCGTCTCGTCGAGCTTCGGGCGGTCCGCCGGCAATTGCTTCCCGGTCACGACATAGTAGGCGTTTTCGGCAATGTTGGTGACATGATCGCCGATACGCTCGAGATTTTTGGCGCAGAACAGAAGATGCGTGCAGGCGGTTATGTTGCGCGGATCCTCCATCATGTAGGTCAGGAGTTCGCGAAAAACCGCTGTGTATTTCACGTCGATCCTCTCGTCGGCGGCGCGCAGTTCTTTCAACGCATCGGCGTTGCGCGACACATAGTGCTCGACCACGCCGCGGAGCTGATCGAGAACGAGATCCGCCATGGCGTCGATACCGTGCGAGAGATTGCGTGGCGTGGCGCTCTGCCCGACGGCGCTGACCCGCTTGGCTATGTTCTTGGCCAGGTCGCCGATGCGCTCGAGATCGCCCGCCATGCGGATTGCACCGACCACGGCGCGCAGATCCTGCGCCATCGGCTGCCGCTTGGCGATCAGCGTGATCGCACTATCGTCGAGTTCGCGCTGCCGCGCATCCATGATCGTGTCGTCCGAGACGACGCGCTGCGCCATCGCATTGTCTGACGCAAGCAACGCGCGGATCGACGCCGCGACCATCGAAGCGGCGAGCTCGTCCATGTCGCGGAGCAGCCGGTCGATGTGCTCCAATTCCTCGTCGAAAGATGCGACGGTGTGTTCACCCATGATACTGTCCTCGTGTTCGAAATTCGCTGCCGGACCGCTCAACCGAACCGGCCGGTGATGTAGTCCTGGGTGCGTTTGTCGTCGGGGTTGGTGAACATCTTGTCGGTCGCGCCCTCCTCGACCAGATAGCCGAGGTGGAACATAGCCGTGCGCTGCGACACGCGCGCTGCCTGCTGCATCGAATGGGTGACGATGACGATCGTGTAGTTCTGGCGCAGTTCGTCGATCAGTTCCTCGACGCGGGCGGTGGCGATCGGGTCGAGCGCTGAACAGGGCTCGTCCATCAGGATCACCTCCGGCGACACCGCAATGGCGCGCGCGATGCACAGGCGCTGCTGCTGTCCGCCGGAGAGACCAGTGCCCGACTCGAGCAGGCGATCCTTGACCTCGTTGAACAGGCCGGCCTTCTTCAGGCTCGATTCGACGATGCCGTCCAACTCCGCCTTGCCCCTGGCCAGGCCGTGAATGCGTGGACCGTAGGCGACGTTTTCGTAGATCGACTTCGGAAACGGGTTCGGCTTCTGGAACACCATGCCGACGCGAGCTCTGAGCTCGACGACATCGATTTTCGGGTCGTAGATATCCTCGCTGTCAAGCGTAATCTTGCCGCTCACCCGCGCGATGTCGATCGTGTCGTTCATTCTGTTCAGGCAACGCAGGAAGGTCGACTTGCCGCAGCCCGATGGGCCGATCAACGCCGTCACCTGGTTCTCGCGGACATCGAGATCCACGTCGAACAGGGCTCGCTTCTCACCGTAATGAACGGAGACCTTTTCGCCCTTCATCTTGATCGAAAGTTCGTTGGCCCCGCTACTCAGTTTCTGTTCGACGCTGGCTTCCGTCATGATGTTCATTTCCTCTACTCCTTACCAGCGCCGCTCGAAGCGCCTGCGCAGTATCACCGCAATGGCATTCATGATGACCAAAAACAGCAGCAAAATCAAAATCGCCGCCGAAGTCTTCTGCTGGAATCCGGCTTCCGGGAAATCGGCCCACATGAATATCTGCACCGGCAGAATCGTCGCCGGATCGGTGAAGCCGCCGGGAATGTCGACGATGAAGGCGACCATGCCGATCATCAGCAACGGCGCGGTCTCGCCCAGGGCATGCGCCATTCCGAGGATGGTGCCGGTCATGATACCCGGCATCGCCAGCGGCAGGACGTGATGGAATACGGTTTGGACCTTGGACGCTCCGATGCCAAGCGCCGCCTCGCGGATCGACGGCGGCACGGCGCGCAGCGAAGCGCGTGAGGCGATAATGATGATCGGCAGGGTCATCAGCGCCAGCACCATGCCGCCGACCACCGGGGCCGAGCGCGGCAGGCCAAAGAAATTCAGGAATACGGCAAGTCCAAGCAGGCCGAAGACGATCGAAGGCACCGCCGCCAGATTGTTGATGTTCACTTCGATGATCGTCGTCAGCCGGTTCTTGGGCGCAAATTCCTCAAGATAGATCGCCGCCGAAACACCGATCGGGAAGGCGATGGCGAGCGTTACGATCATGGTCAGGAACGATCCGACGACTGCGCCCCAGACACCGGCCAGTTCCGGCTCGCGGCTGGCGCCGCTAAAGAAGAAGATCGAGTTGAACCGGCTTTCGATCAGGCCGGCGCTCTTCAGCGTGTCGAGCCAGACGATTTCCTTGTCCGAAATCTTTCGCGATGCTTCCGGCGTACCGATGACACGCAGGACCGCCTGGCCGTTCGCGGCGGGCGCCGTGCTGTCCAGCGCCTCGATCACCGTGCCCTTTGCGATCGCCGTCCCGTTGGCCCCAGGCGACAGCGCGGTCAGCTTGACCGTACCGCCGTTGAACACGACCAGCAGCGACGATGCGCCGCTCGTCAGCGTAAGCATGCCGTTTTCGCCCTCGGTCGCACCATGGCCGCGCGCCAGCGCCAGCATGCCATCGTCGCCGAAGGTCAGGTCGATGTCGCCGCTGGTTCCCGAAGGCGTGACGCTTGTCGAAATCGCTTCGTCCGAACCGACGTCGGCAAGCAAACCCTTGAGATAGAGGTCGGCAAAATCGTCAAGTGGAACCGCATAGTCCACCGTTCCTCCGAGCATCCCCGGATCAGCCGCAATATCCTTGCGCAGGAAGACGCCCGTGCCGGTGGAAATCAGCCCGCGCAGCAGGCGCTTATCCTGACGGCTCGTCACATCCGGAAATTTTGCCGTAAGCGCTCCCTGGGCGATGGAGTCGTAGTTCACGGCATCGAGATTCGCCGGGTCGACCTTGGCCGCCGAAAGATCGATCGGCAGCGTCAGATAGTTCAGCCGCAGCGCCGGGATCGCCTGCGTGACGACCGTCGACAGGAGCAGCACAAGGAAGAAGCCGGCCAACGCGACGGCTCCGGCGCCGAGCCACTTGAACCACGCTTCCGCGCGGTAACGACCCTTCAGCCGCGCCTTCGCGGCATCGTCGGTATGAATGCTGACCGGCCGTCCGCCGGCGCCGAATGACGCGATCGCATCAGTCATATTGCTCTCGGTATTTCTGGACGACGCGCAAAGCGACGATGTTGAGGGTAAGCGTGATGCAGAACAGCACCAGGCCGAGTGCGAAGGCTGCAAGCGTCTTGGCGCTGTCGAATTCCTGGTCGCCCACAAGCAGCGTCACGATCTGCACCGTCACGGTGGTGACCGCTTCGAGCGGGTTGGCCGTGAGGTTTGCCGCCAGCCCCGCCGCCATGACCACGATCATTGTTTCGCCGATCGCGCGGCTGACGGCGAGCAGCATCGCCGAAACGATGCCCGGAAGGGCGGCGGGAAGGATCACCTTGCGGATGGTTTCCGATTTGGTCGCGCCGAGGCCGGCCGAACCGTCTCTGAGGGATTGCGGAACGGCGTTGATCACGTCATCGGAAAGCGAGGAAACGAAGGGAATGATCATGATACCCATGACCACGCCTGCGGCGAGCGCGGATTCGGACGCAACGCTTAGGCCCAGACTTTCGCCCATACCGCGGAAGTAGGGCGCAACCGTCAGCGCGGCGAAGAAGCCGTAGACGACGGTCGGAATGCCGGCGAGGATTTCCAGCACCGGCTTTGCGACCGCGCGGACGCTTTTGGACGCGTAATCCGAAAGATAGATCGCAGCCATCAGCCCGATAGGCGCAGCCACCAGCATGGCGATGAAGGTGATGAGCAACGTGCCGGCAAAGAGCGGCACCGCGCCAAAAATGTCCTGGTTGACGGCGCCGGCTTCCGTTCCCGCACCGGTGAAGGCGCTCTGCGGCGACCAATGCGTGCCGAACAGGAACTTGTAGAACGGCACCTGCTGGAAGAACCGCAAGGACTCGAAGATAAGCGACAGGACGATGCCGATCGTCGTGAGGATCGCGACCACCGAACAGGCGATCAAGAATGCGCGAAGAACGCGCTCGACCACATGGCGCGCCCGGTAGGCCTGTGCGATGCGCGAATAGGCCCAGTAAAATCCGGACGCGGAAAGCATGAGCGCGACCGCCCAGATGATCCAGCTGCTGGTCGCATGGATTGATTTGTAGACGGCAGCGGCCGCCTCTTTCGTGGGATCGGCGAAGCCGACAAGCCCGCCAAAGGCCATCGCGCGAGCGTCGCGGATGAAAGCTTCGACCTGCGGAATGCCCATTCCCGACAACTCGGCGGAGAAGCGGTCGGCAACAATCGACGATTCAATTCCCGGCGTCACCATCGACCACACCACGATGGCAAGCAGCGCGGGACCGGCAGCAAAAAGCGCCAGAAACATGCCATGCTGGCCAGGCAGCGAATGCAGCCGCGCGACGTCGCCATTGACACTGGCAACAGCGCGTGTCCGGCCGATCCAATAGGCCGCAGCGGCCAGAACCAAGAGAAGAACAACGAGATAACCGACCATGATTCAGGACGTCCCCTCGACCGCCGGTCATTCACCGGCTCAAAGCACGGGACGTTGGTCCCGCGCTTTGTGCTTTAGATCATGAGGGTCAGAGCGGATATTCGCCCGGACCCCGAAACATCAGGAGCCCATGCCCTTCAGGGCCTTGGCGTTTTCGGCCCACGTGGCGCGCTCGGCGTCCGGCAGCGGGATCAGGCCCTTGTCGGCCAGATAGCCATCAGGCCCCCAGGCACCTTCCGAAGTGTACTCGGCGATGAACTCTTGCATGCCGGGGATGACGCCGACATGCTCTTTCTTGGCATAGATATAGAGCGAGCGGGAAACGCCGTAATCGCCGGATGCGATGTTCTCGAAGGTCGGCTCGACGCCGTCGATCTTGTGGCCCTGCAGCTTGTCGGCGTTCTGGTCAAGGAACGAGAAACCAAAGATGCCGAAGGCATTGGTGTTGGCTTCCAGCTTCTGGACGATCAGATTGTCGTTTTCGCCGGCCTCGACAAAAGCGCCGTCTTCGCGGATTTCGCCGCAGCCCTTTTCATTAGCCGCCTTCACTTCTTCCTGGCAGGCCGCATCCATGACGAGTTCAACGAACGCATCGCGCGTGCCGGACGTGGGCGGCGGGCCAAGCACCTCGATCTTTGTCGCGGGAAGCGATGCGTCGACATCCGACCAGTTCTTGTAGGGATTGGCGACGACCTTTCCGTCAACGGCGACGTTCTTGGCGAGTGCCTTGAAAACCTGTTCCTTGGTCAGATCAACGACAGTCCCTGCCTTCGAGTTGGCAAGCACGATGCCGTCGAAGCCGACCTTGATCTCGACCGGCGTCACGCCGTTTGCCTTGCAGGTTTCAAGTTCGCTGTCCTTGATGGCGCGCGAGGCGTTGGTGAAGTCGGCGGTATTTTCGCCGACGCCCTGGCAAAACAGCTTCATGCCGCCGCCGGTGCCAGTCGATTCGACGACCGGGGTCTTGATCTTTCCGCTCTGGCCGAGCTTTTCAGCAACAGCCGTCGTAAAGGGGAACACTGTGGACGAACCGACGATTTGAATTTGGTCGCGCGCGGCGGCGTAACCAGCCGACGCGGCGAGCGCGAGCGCCGCGGCCGACGCCGTAAGGATGAATTTGTTCATGTGGCCTGCTCCTGTTCGGAAGATGGTCTCTCGGCGCCATTGTCTGTTGGCGCCCGGTGAGGCCATAGCCCCCGATTATTACAGTCACATGACAGTTTCATGTCACCCCGGTAACGCCGCACAGCCATGGCGAAAAGGGATGGCCGCTGGTCCCGCCGGCATAGCCGTGGTTTGTCGCCGGAATCAGTGGCTTGCACGGCTTCCGGCCGGCATTTCCCCTCGACAGTCGGCGTCGAAAAGAAAATCCGGGCGGGAGCGCGTTGCATGCGGCCGGATCATGTCAAGGCCGCGCCATCGCCGAAACAGGCCCGTTGGGGTAAATCTGACCCTGTTTCTTGCCGGCGGTCGCTGCTCCCGCCCGTAACTGGAGGAGCGGAACTCGAATGCGCTCATTGTCCCAACCGGTTGCACGCTTTGGTATGGTGCGATCGCGCCATAGTCTTGTCCGCAGCGCGTTGCCGAATCTCGGCTGAACGCCACAGCCCCGACGGGAAAACCCTATCCCGCGTTGCGCTGGGTTTCACCGTCGGCGCGCTTGCGCATGATCCCCAGCGAAAATCGATTCCGATTTTCGGGGTCATGCGCTAGCCTTGCCCGCGGCGTTCCGCCGGTTGTCGGCAGAACCGAAGCCGCGTTATAGATCCTGCAAGGTGCTGCTGATGTTGGGACGGATCCTGCCTTTTTTCCTGTGCCCGATGCTGCTGTTCGGGAGCGGTTGCTCGCGCAGCTACGACGGCACCGTCATCATTCCAAGGCCGCTCGATGTCCGGCGGTTCTGGGACAGGCCGGCGCAGGCGCAGCCGCAGTTGGGGATCGATGTCTTTCCGGTGGCGCCCGAAGTCCCGAAGGGAGCGGCGACCCGCGCAACGACAACGCCTGTCACGCCGAGAAGACGAATCACGAGGTCGTCCAACAATTCGCCTGTGTCGTCCGAACCGGCAAAACCACTCACCTGCAAGAACGTCAGCCAACCCGGAAAACGGGTCCGGATGGTCTGTGAATAATTAAGGGAGTAGGGGAATAGGGCAGTAAGGGAATAGGGGAATGCGCGATCCGATTGGCTGCTGTTCCCTACTGCCCTACTGCCTTACTCCCCTCAGTCTTCAGGGAAAAAAGCCGGGCCGACCACCCTTACCGGCCGCGCGTCGGTCATTTTTTCGATCGACTGATGCTGGGCGGCGCCTTTGGCCTCGACCCCGGATGCTTTGACGCCCAAGGCTTTGACATCGGGTCCGGGAATTTCCGCAACGGCTCCAAGATCCGGCCTTGCCGTCGGCAATGGAATGATGGCATTGGCCATGTTGGCTGGCGTTACCGTCCGTGCCCTGAGTTCAGCAACCCGCCGGAAATACCGCTTGACATTGCACGCCTTGAAATTCGCGTCGTCGCGGTACCTGAAGGCGGCCGGAAGCTCCGTATAGGGTTTTCGCGTCTCGAGAGCGACCATTTCTTCGGTCTCGCGGCGGGCATCTTCCAGCGTGTAGAGGTCGACGCCGGCATCGTCGCAAATGTAGCGGCACTGATCGACAGTGTCCTTCAGATCATCCCTTTTGGCGAACTGCGATTTTGGCGCGGGGAAGAAATATCCGTCCGAAAGGCGCACACAAAACAGCATCGAACCGCCAGGCGTCACGCCGGCGAACTGGGCCGCCGAACGCTGTTGCGCTTGCCGTTCCCGCTTCCTGGCCGCAGGTGTGCAGCCCAGGGCGACGAACCTGGCCTGCAGGCCGGACGTATCCCTGCTCGAATTCGACGCGCTCGCGATCCGGCGGTGCACCTCCGCCTTACTCCTGACGAGATCGGCGCAGGGGTTGAAGAAGAACCCGACCATCGAACTTTTCGCCGAACATTGGCGCTGTTTCTCCAGCCTTTGGATCGCAACAAGCTGCCGGCGCAACTGGGCAAGCTGCGGGCTCGACCCGCCACCGCGATCGGCCGAACGCATTTGGTTTCTGATCGCGCTGCAGCTATCCGCATATGAAGAGGAAGTGCCGAGCGCAAATGCCGTCATCAATACCAGCACAAGAATCACGTCAGACCAGAAGCGTGTCATTGGAGCGACTATTGTCCCTGTTTTCGCCGAGAACCTGGAACCGCATTCCTTGCTGGTTATTAATAAGTATTTACTTAATGAGGTTTACCTAATAATATCAAAAAACACGGCTTCCAGAGGCTTTTATACTAGTGTAGTATATGTACTTTCATAAATTCAATATTGCACTTTTGTTTCAAGATTGAGACGAACCCAAAAACAACGCCGGCGCGCCCGCGATCGCTGAAAAGCATGACCTGGCTGACGGGTTTCGGCCTCTCGATCAATCCGGCGTTACCGCCAGCTCCACGCTGAAACCTTATCCTGCCTTCGGCGTTAAACGGCCATTACAGCGCCGCGCGTCCCCTGGATGCACAAAGGACGCTGTAACGTTTTGATGTGGCGCATGATCCTTTACGAGCCGAAGGACAGCCTAGCAGAGATCGATCCCGATTTTCGGGCCATGCGCTGGATGGTCAAAGGACACCGCAAATGTCGATCCACTTCAATGTCTCGGACCTGACCAGAAATCTGTTTCATTCACTTGGACTGGACCATGAGCGCGCGCCGAGACCTCTCAGTCCTGAGCAAGGTCTTCTGCTGGAATGCTATCTGGCCGGCCAGATTCCGGAATCGGCCTGGAGCGATTACGTCTTCGAGACGCCGGAACTAGCACGCCATGTCGATGCGAGGCGCAGGCACCGCTGACATCTCGTGCGCCGGGATTCGGCCCGATCGCTTGAGATGACGCGGCTTTGCCGTCGGCTCATCCGGGAACGGGCGGGGATAGCGCCCAGCTATCGTTTGGGCGAGTCGAATTGCAGGGTGAAGACGTTGCCTGCAATCCCTTGGGCGAGCGCCGGCGAAAAGCTCAGCGGCAAGCAGTCTTCCAGGGCGGCGATCGCGGCATCGACAAAGGATTGCCGTGCCTTCGCGTCGCCGGTCACATTGATGGCAGTCGGCCTGGGCGGGCCGATCAGCGTGCCGTCGCGCTTGAAGCTGAAGCTTAACGTGACTGTGGAATTCCCGGCATCCGCCGGCGGAGTCCAGCACGCCTGGATCGCAGACCCGACGTCGTCCATGGTGTTGAGCGTCGCGGCATTCGATTGACAGATGGCGCCTGCCAACATCGCGCCCGCGATCGCCGACAGCCCCGCAGCGCGTTTCATTGCAGATCCTCGTCCTTCCGCCTTGCCCGCACAGCGATATGGTACGGACAATGGCGGCGATGACAATATGTTTTGCAAAGGCCGATGCCCAACGACAACGCGAAGTCAGGCCGCGATTTCCCGGGCATAATGGCCCTTGAAGCAAAAAGGCCGGCACACGGCCGACCTTTCGTTCCACCTCGACACCCGCGCCAGTACATCCGTGGTCGCCAGTTGGAGGTGAATTGCCGATCAGTAGATAGGGTTTTGGTTAACGAATCCTTAGCCGACGGGGAGCAGATCATCGACGCATCCTGCAATCCGATGACTGCGGAAAGTCGTCTTCAAAAGCGGTACAGATTATTAATCGTTGCCGACCAATATGTTGGCGCGTGAAGCATATCCAAATAGATTTTGTCGTATCCTAGAGTTGATTATGGCCGTACTCGGCGCTCTCCCTTCCGATCTTCGCTGTCGACCAATTTGCGAAGCTGATTGGGAAGGAGTGGTCGACTGCCTGTGCAGGGGCTTTCCGGAGCGTAATCGGAATTACTGGATACAGGCGCTGACCCGTTTGTCGCAGCGGCCTGCCGTCGCCGAATCCCAACGATATGGCCTTGCCTTGGAGAAGGCTGACCGGATCGTCGGCGTTGTGCTGACCCTTTATAGCCGTTACCGGGGGCAGGACGGCGACGAAATCCGCTGCAACCTTTCAAGCTGGTCCGTCGACGCGGAATTCCGTCCCTATGCCGCGATGTTGGTTGCGAAGGTTCTCAGGCGAAGGGATGTGACCTACACGAACATTTCGCCGGCGCCCGCGACATTGAAGGCCAACTGGGCGCTCGGCTTTCGCCCCTTCTCCACCGGACAATTTGCCTTCTTGCCGGCTTTGAATTCGGCGCCGCGGTCATCTCGCGTGCTCGAAGTTCGTCCCGATCTCGCGGAAATGGCGATGCTGTCCGACAGTGAGAGATACATCCTCTCGGAACACGCCGCGTTGGGCTGCCTGTCGTTGATTTGCATTTGCAACGGAGAGGCGTTTCCCTTGGTGTTGATGCCGCGCCGAACATTGCGCGGCCTTATCCCATGCTTCCAGATCGTCTATTGCCGCTCTCTCACGGATTTGGCCCGGTGCGCCGGCGCTCTGGGGCGCTTTCTCTTGCGACGCGGGATCCTGCTTTGTGTCGTCGACGCCAAGGAGCCGATAGCGGGTCTGTACGGGTGGTACCGTCCCAACAGGGGGCTGAAATACTTCAAGGGTCCCAGACCACCCTCGCCCGGGGATCTGACGTTCACCGAGCTTGTGCTATTCGGTCCTTGAATGAAGGCGCAATATCAAGCGAACCCCCGCCTTGGGCGAGGGTTCCATTTTTGGAACTACGACCTGCTACTGAACGGGAGCGGCCTGAGCCGGCGGCGGGGTTGTGGGCGCCGGCGTCATCGTCGTTTCGCCTGGAGGCGGCGGCAGTTGGCTGGCGGTCGTCGCCTGTGTTCCTGCTGTTTCAGTTTGGCTACACGCCGCCAGGGCAGCAAGCGCCAGGCCGAACGCGGCGAATAAGGATAGTTTGCGGGTCATATACAGTCCCTTCCATGGACGCCACCCGCGCAGGCGTCATCATCGGGACCGGTGCCCGACAGGTCAACCGTCGCTTCTTCGTCGACACATCAAACATTCTTACGTCCAGTAAAAAGGCAGTCGGCCGGTCGAGGCTGTCGCTTGCAGTTGATTATGAGAATAGCTTGTCGGCGACACCAGCGGGTAGCTACGCAGCTAATTCGAGAATTTGCATTTGATTTCAAAATCGTCTCCGGCCATTGGCATAATACTCCTCCTGAAAATGCCTAATCGCGGTCAGGTGGAACGAAGAGTTTGCGCACCGCGGAACGATCGGGACGAAGCGGTCAGACCCCGTCGAGGATGATGATCGTCGGCCGGTCGGGCAGGGTCTTCAGCGAAACCGTCAGCGACCGGCCGGAGAGGAATTCCACCGCGAAATCGTCGCCCATCCTGCCTGTGAATTCGCTGATCGGGGTCGAATGGCGATGCATCGGCAGGATCATCGAGGAATAGAGCCGCGCGGTGATTTCGGTCATCCGGTCGAGCGACAGCGTCATGCCGCCGTCGATGGGCACCATGAGGATGTCGAGCCGGCCGATGGCGCCGTAATGCGCGTCCTCCAGCCGGTGATGCAGATGGCCGAGATGGCCGATGCAGAGGCCCGCCACTTCGAAGATGAAGATGGAATTGCCGTCCTTGCCGAGATCGCCGCCATTGCGGATATCCGTCGGCACGTTGCGGATGTAGACGTCGTCGACGACAAGGGCGTGGCGCGCCGGACCGCCGTCCGGATTCCAGCCGCGCAGCACATATTCGATGCCGGGATCCGGAAGGTCCGAATAATGGGTGCTGTGGGCCTTGTTCATGGTCACCACGCGCGGCAGCGGGTCAGTGCCGTAGACGCCGGAAAAGTCGGTGGCGATCCTGACGCCGGCGGGCGTCTCGATGATGTAGGTCGAATGGCCGGCATAGGTGATGGTAACGTCGCCGTCGACGAGGGCCTCAGCCAGCAGAGGCGTCTGCGCTGTTGGCGCCGTGAAGCTGGCATAGGTGGCCGACGGCAGCGCTTCGGCGATCGCAACGCATCTCGACGGCGGCGGCTCGCCCTGGGCCGAAGCGGCGAGCGGCCAGAAAGCCAGGGTCAGCAGAACGGCGGCGGATAGGCGGAGCATGGCTGTCTCCCGTGGCGGCGCGCTCATGCCACGATAGCGCCGGCGATCATGATGGCCATCGCCGGGACGGTCACGTTTTCGCGAGCGCCGGAGCGGCTATCGTCTGGACCTTTTGTCCCGGCTTGCGCGATAAATACGCGCCATGACCCGGCCCCGCGATTGATATCGCCAGCGATCAGGGCGTCGGACGGAAGACGCCGTTCTCGTCGCGCTTGAGCGGCGCGTTTTGCCGGGAAAGCGGCACACCGGGCGCTTCGGTGACCGAAACGCCCTCCGTCCAGTCGGCGGGTGCGATAGCGATGTAACGCGCATATCCGCCTGACCCGCCGAGCGGCTTGGCAAAGCCGATTGTGACCAACGCTCCGGCCTCTGGCACCTTGTCGAGATTTGCAACGCCTTCCGCCTGCGTGAAATCGTTATGAAGCAGCCAATGTTCGCCTTCGAGATTGGGCGTGGTGTCGGTGTCTAGCGGCTCATGACCGTGGAACAGAATCTTCCGCTCCAGATGCAGGAACTTCAGCGCGTCCAGACTGACGCCTGGAAACGGCTTCTGGTTGAAGCGGGCGGTGTCGGACCATTTCTTGTACCAATCCGAACGCACGAAGACGACCGAACCCTCCGGTATGCGGCCGTGCTCCCTTTCCCACTCTTCGATGTCGGCGACCTGGAGGTGATAGCCTTCGTCGGTCCGGACCTTGCCGCTGATGTCGATCACGACGAGCGGCCGCACGGCATAGGTGGCCGGCAGGTCGCTGATCGTTGCGCCGAGCGGGTTCCAGTGGGAGGGCGGATCGAGCTGCGTGCCATATTGATCCGTCGTCAGCTCGTAGGCGGTCGCGACGAACCCATGCTTGTCGTAGGTGAACTCTTCGCCGGCCTTGACGTAGCCCTCGATGTCCTGACCGGCGACAGTCGGTTTGAACTTGGCATTGGCGAAGCCCGGCCAAACAGGCTGCACCGGCTCGAAGGCATGGGTCAGATCGATGTACTTGGCCGATTTGAGCGTGTTCTCATAAACCGACCAAAGGGACGATTCCTGCGCCAAAGCGATCGACGGCACTGACCAGGCGGCTCCCAGCAAGGCGATACGTACGAATCTGGATACATTCATCTGAAGTCTCCCCGAAATGCCGCGGAGTATCGCCAGTTTCCTGCGGGACGACAAGTAGATGCATCCCTCCCACGAGACTCTGGCTCGGGTCTAGATCGGCCTAAGGGAAGCACCGTTGGAGCGAAACGCCTCACGCCCCGGCCTGCGATTTCACATAGGCGATATAGCCGCGCACGTCGCTCGCCGGCTCGGCATAGGCCTTGCCGAGCTTCTTCTCCATGGCCGCCATGTACTCCTTCGCCCAATTGGGCAGCGCGTAGTCGATGACGGCCAGGAACTCGAGCGTCGCCGCCAGCCGGATGTCGGCGATCGACGGGTTCTTGCCGCCGATGAACGGCTTGCCGTTCCGGAAGAAGGAGTGAAAGACCTCCAGCGGCTCGGCGATTGCGGCCGCCGCGGCCTTCTGGGCTTCCGATTTCTTGTCGGGGTGAGCGTCGCTATGGCCGACCTCGCCGGCATATTGCGGAAAATTCAGCGCCGGATAGGTGGCGCGCGCCACATAGGGGTAGAGCGTGCCGATCAGGTAGAACATGGCGCTGTCGATCATCGCCCGTTTGGCCGGCGCCTTGGGATATAGTTTCTCCAGCCCGTGCTTGTTGGCGAGATACTGCATGATGGCGCAGCTCTCCCACAACACGCCTCTCGGCAAGCCCTTGTCCTCGATCATCGGCGTCAGATGGGCCGGGTTTCGCGCCATGTATTCGGGCGAGCGCGTGTGGCCCCATACGTCGGTCTCTGAATGGTCGAGCCCGGCCGCGCGGGCAAACACCCGGACGGTCATGTTGTTGACGCTCGGCTTCAGCATGCTGAGCGTCAGGCCGGCTTTCTTCGCTGATTTCGCCTTGGCCTTGGCCGCGGGTTTTTTGGCCGAAACCTTGGCCGCCGGCATTGCGGCTTTCGCCGCTGGCTTGGCGGCAGCCTTGGCTGCCGGTTTCGCTGCCGGCTTGGCTGCCTTGGCCGCGGGTCTCTTCGTCGTCGCTGTCTTTGCCATTGTGTTCCTCCCTTTGTTTGGCTGTCGTCAGTATGGATTCTTGGGCGCCCGATCGTCCGACAAGGTCGCGCGGGAGCGCTCGACAAGCGCCTGGATCGCGTCGGCAAGATGCACCTCGGCGATTGCATAGTCGCCGCGCGCAACGCGGACCTTGTGCGCCTGCATCAGCACGTCGGCATGGCTGAACCCCGCCGGCGGCTCGAAACGGTAGGAGGCGAGCTCGATCAGCAGGCCGAGCGGATCCTCGAAATAGATCGAATCCATGAAGCCGCGATCCTTGACGCCGCTGTGCTTGATGGCGCGCTCGTCGAGCCGGGCGACCGCCTGCAGGAAGGTGACGCGCGACACCGCAAACGCGATGTGGTGGACGCAGCCGATGTCGGTCGGCGTGCGCCGTTTCTCCGGCCTGCGGCTCTCATCGGTGAAGACGGTGATCAGCCTTCCGTCGCCCGGATCGAAATAGAGATGGCTTTCGCTGGCCTTGTCGAGATTGGGCTGCTCGAAGATGAAAGGCATGCCAAGCACGCCTTCCCAGAAATCGATGGAGGTCTGGCGCCCGGCGCCGACCAGCGTGATGTGATGGACGCCTTGCGATTGCAGTTTCTGCATTGGTCCTCTCCTCCCAAGGATGCCTAGTCTCGCTGCTGGATGCGTTTCGGAGGCCAGGGTCGCGATTTGTCAGCGCCTCACATGCCCCGGGCTTTCCCGGCCCCATGCTCCCCACCGGGTAAGTGCGGTCCAAGGCTTCTTGAACAGATGCTAATTCAATCGGCGATGTAGCGCCAGAAGCCATGAACCGCCGAACCCGGGATGCGTTCCCGATAGGACTTGGCTTCTGGAAAAGTGCTATTCGAAGCTCTCAGAATCGGCCCGCTCTTCTACCATTTCGCGCCGTCGCTCTGCATCTATCAACTCGCGAAGCCTAGCGTCAGCTGCGTCTACGGCCCTTTCAATCTCTTGATCATCAGCTGGATTAAGTGATCGCAGCAACGGTAGGCGCTCCTCTATAATGCTGGCACGCGAGCCGCTCCAAGAACTAGGCACAAGGCGAGGGACAACCTCACTCACAACGGCTTGCTTGTTGGGAGCAGAGCGCAACAATTCAACTACCGTCCGTGATATCGAAATAGCTCTGTTTTGATCGTCAGCCACATCAAATAGTTTGCATGTGGAAGCCGCATACGGGAACCGGTCACTTGGAGAAATATTACACCATTCGATCAGATTTTCTAAAGGAACCATTGCCACAGCCGAATCCTGTTCTTCAGAAGAGGGATCCGCAACCATTTCGTAGGCGAGAGAATAGCTTCCTTCATCGTCAGGCCTATATACGGCGTTGAGCGCCATCGTTGGAAAGAATTCAAAGAACGGGCGAAGCAACTTAGCTCCATCAAAACTACTATATCGTTTTTTATTTCGCCTACTGACAACAATACTATCCAGTATATCGCCAACTTCGCTTTCAGAATTCGTGTGTGAGAGTACGAATCGCAAAACTACATCAACGTCGTAATCCATTCCACCATTTTCACTATTTGCAAGATTCCAATCAGTAATACGAAGGAATTCCATACAAACGTGCAGCAGATCGTTGCGGTAGTTTTCATCTTTTTCTGACGCGCAATGAATAACCATCGAAAGAAGGTCGAACGCAACAAAGCATCCATCCTTCTCCTGGTCGTTGATGGCTCTCACTAACTTCCCAACTTGCTCCGCAGAAAATGGATCCGTCGCCCGACCGCCTGCTAAATATCGAAATTGCCAGACCGGACTCTTTCCGTCGGCAATGGCGCTCAGGAGTCGGTCAAAGGCGCGATCGTCCATCGACCCCTGAACCTGTAACTCGACGAACCAACGCGACCAAATTTCATCTTCGAGCGCAGTATCCAGAAAATCTCCGACGGCCTTCGGATCAGCCTCGTTCCAGCCGGCTATAATTCCACGAATTGATATTGTTGATATTTGATCGTTTTCGGAGTTTGCAATTTGTGCCCTAATCTGATTCATCAGTTTTAGCGGATCATCAATTGCCTTCCCTACACCACGTCCAAACGAGTAGGTTTTGTCGCTGGAATTTGATCTCAGAAGTTCCGGCACGGTAGCCTTCAGGACTACGTCGTCAGTTGCAGCCGCTTCGCCAAGCTTTTCGGCGTGGTCGCGTGCCTGTTGGTATATGGACGACGCCGAGTTGGAACTGCGGCCAACGCCGATTGAGTCGTCGACGAACGCACCTCGAGCAAGCACACGTGCCCGAATTTCGGATAAGAGATCCTTCGGTCGAAGGGCCCTTTCGAGTCTGCGAAGCTTGGCTAAAGAAGTCTTTCTCTGCTTCTCGCTGTCTCGGCGCAAAATTCGTTTGGTAGCCAGCCAACCCTCCGGCCAACTTTCAGTCATTGTTAGCTGATCCGCCAGTTCCATCAGCCGGTCCTGCAAGGGAACTATTCCCCACAAGCCCCTGAACGTCTCTCCAAGGACTGATCTGACACGTAAGGATGCTTCGTCACCTGAATGAAGTACATCGAGCGCTAGATCCAACCACGCCATAAACCAGGCAGTCGATTCACCCTCCGAAGTTGGCGACCACCCATAGTCGCGATGGCGAGAGCCAAACTCGGGGCTATAGTGAAACATGAATTGAGAGGTCTTCAAGCCAGCGCTCAATATCTTAAATCCCAGCTGTCGTTTCTTTACCTCGCTACTATGCAGAAGCACTCTTGCAACCTTCAATCGTTCTTCAAGAGGAGCCTGCGTACCGGAGTAAAGGATATAAAAGAGCGAGACCAATGCATCGGTCGCGGGATCGCGATTGTATCCTTGGGGTTCCACCACTGAAAACGCGACTAGGAGTTCTGCTGTTTTTTCAAAAAATTCGGAATCGTAGGCGATGGCGCGCACAAGCCTAATAATATCCGTGCGTTCAAAATTATCAGAGGAGACGAATTCGGGATCCGCTTGAGCGCGTTCTATGGATGCCAGCGCGCATTTAGGGCAAAGCGACGTAAAGTTGGCGAACATTTGACTTTGAAACTCATCGTTTGCCCGTATGTCTCCTAGTTGACCATTTTCAGAAAGAACGGCTCGGGCAATATCCACTGCCTGACGGCAGTCGTGCAAATAGCCGAGCCGCTTGGAGAAGGATCGAGCAACCCTCGGAGTGGCCGCTACAAAAAGTGTCTGCACTAGCGCAGGCGTGTTCATGTTATCGAGTGCGCTGGTCGCTAGTTGGTTCGCAATGGCATGTGGCAACACCGCGCGCCATACACCCCGTTTTTGTAAAAGTCCCCTTCGGCTCAGTTCGGCCATATGCCTTATGAAAGTTGGGACAGAGCAATCTGCAATCGCCGCTAAAACAGCAACTTCTGAACCGGATGAATTGTCTTCTCCGTCAAACGAGAAGAGCAAACTTGCGACCTCTGCACTTCGCAACAGCCCGTCGTCCTCTGGCCTTTTCTGGTGAAACAGCCGCGCAAAAAGATCGTGATTTCTAAGCCTCGCGAAGTCGCCAGCGTTTTCCGCAGTTTCTGCCAAAGCGAATGCGACACGGGCATTCCCATCCGAGTACTCGGCTATGCGCTCAGCATCAGCTACGGAGAGAATAGGATAGTGCCGTTTGAGCAACTGGAAAATAATGTCCTTTGACGACCCCTCTAACCTGAAAGCCGATGTTCTCTCTGGCACATCATCTCGAATGTCGTATTCGATGGTAATCAACTTGAGTTTCCGACCACGCATGAGCGCTCTTTCCGTAAGTCGAGCGTGCTCGGCAGCGCTGCAATTGTCGACAACGAGTATCGCGTCAGAGCTTTTGCTTGCTAGGGCTTCTATGATGGCGCCCGGTCGCGGGTTGGTCTCACCTGCAAGATCGCAGTAGATGACGTTCTCGGCGCTGGGTACAGGCTGTGCCGTCTGTACCCGCTTGTCGAAAATCGCCTGAACTAGCCGCGTTTTTCCGACACCAGAAAGGCCAACGATTCTTATTGAACCCGGCCGTTGAAGGTCGAACCGGATCAAATCAAGAGCACCTGGAACGTCTCTTCCTTGTTCGGCACCTGGAACAAAAACCCTCACCCGGTCATCAACAAGATACTCCGCATTTACGTCATGTTCCTTATATGCCCACGCACCATAGGGACTCCAACCGACGAGAGGTTCCCCCAGAACATTTCTGACCCAGGTTACGACGGCAGGATACTTTTCGACCCAATCAGCTAAGCGCCTCAAACAATAGAAGTCGGTAGAAAAGGACGACCCAAATCCTAGCGCCGCCAAAGTGTCCTTGATCTTCGATGTTCTCTCTAACAAAGCGCTGTCTGAGCAATCGTCGCGTGTGGAAACGATGATGTAGGCGCCATCTTCCTTTGCAAGCTCGCCATATATATCTCGGGGCTTTCCAGTCGGAGCAACCTCGTCCGAAATCTTGGATGGAGGAAATGCCTCAGCCTTCACTTGAAACGCCGCACTCGGTTTGGGAATGAAATCGAGACCCCTTTGATTGCCGATTAATTTAACGCGAACATCTACCCCGCCATCCTTTGCGCGCTGATCCCCACCCCACGTAACGGCTGATTCCGGCAGCCCAAGGGTTCTGCATTCTGCCTTGCAGAGGCGAGCAACGAGTTCACGAGCTTGCTCATCGTTAAGTCTCTTGAGAAAAGCCTTTTTGACCTGAAATATTTCCTGCACAGGCGTCGCGCCCCTACTGCGACCGGAAGAGTCGCTCATATCAAACTATCCAGATAGCACTATTCACGGCTCGAAGTCCTCCGAGGAGGTCGATCACAACTGCCGTCGCGCACAATAAATTCGGTCCGCTGAATGTGCGCCTCTTTGCTTACAGATTGGCTAAGTGCTTGTAGGAAGCTTGGTACGCCCAAGGGGAATCGAACCCCTGTTCCCGCCGTGAGAGGGCGGTGTCCTGACCGCTAGACGATGGGCGCGTTCAAGAACCGGCGATATAGGCTGACGGCCGGGAAAAAGCAACCGGGCTTCGGACAGTCGATGACGGCGGGAAAATTTCCGTCACAAGTCTATCGTTTTGGCTCGATCAGGTCCCAGAGATTTCCATGGAGATCGGCGAAAACCGCCACAGTGCCATAGGGCTCGTGGCGTGGCGCCTCGCGGAACTCGACGCCCTTTTCGAGCATTGCCGCGTGGTCGCGGGCAAAATCATCGGTTTCAAGAAACAAAAAGACGCGGCCGCCGGTCTGGTTGCCGATGCGGCCTGCTTGCACCTCATCCGACGCTTCGGCCAGCAGCAGCCGCGCGCCTTGTCTGTTCGCCGGCGCCACCGTGACCCAGCGCTTGCCGCCGCCAAGATCGACATCCTCGGTGAGGACGAAGCCCAGCTTGCCGACATACCAGGAGATCGCCTCGTCATAATTTCTGACGACGACCGCGACGGTGGCTATACGGCGGCCTTCCGCGAATCCGGTCATTTGTTGCGGCCCCGATTTATTGCTGCGAAGTCATTTGTTCCGAATTGCGAAGCGCCCGACGATACGGCGCTCGGTGATGTCGTAGACAAAGATCGCGCGGCTGCCGTCGGCAAGCTCGGCATCGATGGACACGCGGTTGCCGGACAGCGACTGGCTCACGACCTTGGCGCCGATCGGCAGCACGATGTCGCCGGTCAGCGGCTCGCCTGATGGCACCTGTATGTCGCCGGCAAGTGATGGGTTGGCAGGCGGCGGCGCGGTGCGCGTTTTGTAGACAAGGGCTGCGATCACCACCATAAGGGCGAGGAACAGCAGGCCCAGATTGATGGCGACGAAGCGGACAAGCTTCCTGCGCACCTTTTCGACTTCGGGGTCGAGCGGCTTTTCCTCGTCTTCATCGGCAACAGCCATGGCAAAACATTCCGGAACTTTTTTCGATGAGCGCTCATAACGAAGAGGCCCCCATATTGATAGAGGATGGATTGGCGGAGGGTGGATCGCTCATGCTGGAAGCGGGTCCCGATGCGGCCGGCCAGCGCCTAGACCAATGGCTGGCCGGCAAGCTCGGTCCGGACATGTCGCGCAGCCGGGTGCAGATGCTGATCAGGCAGGGCGCCGTCAAGGTCGGCGGCCAGCTGGTCAACGAGACCAAGCGCAAGATGACGGCCGGTGAGCGCGTGTCGGTCGACATGCCGGAGCCGGAGCCGGCGGAGCCGCAAGGCGAGAACATCCCGCTCGAAGTCCTCTATGAGGACAATGAATTGATCGTCATCAACAAGCCGCCGGGGCTTGTCGTTCATCCCGGCGCCGGCAACTGGACCGGCACGCTGGTCAACGCGCTGATCCACCATTGCGGCGACAGTCTTTCCGGCATCGGCGGTGTGCGGCGGCCGGGCATCGTCCATCGCCTGGACAAGGAGACCAGCGGTGTCATGGTCGTCGCCAAGACCGACCGCGCCCACAAATCACTGTCGGAGGCCTTTGCCGACCATGGCCTGACCGGCGATCTCAAACGCGCCTATCTGGCCCTGGTCTGGGGCATACCGACGAGACCGACAGGCACGGTCGACGAGCCGCTTGGCCGCGCCGCCGACCGCGTGCGCCGTGCCGTGGTGCCTCAGGGCCGCGACGATGCCCGCCACGCCGTCACCCATTTCACCGTGATCGAGCGCTTTGGCGAGCAGCAAAAGGACTTTGCCACGGCCAGCCTGGTCGAATGCCGGCTCGAGACCGGCCGCACCCATCAGATCCGCGTCCACATGGCTCATATCGGCCACCCGGTCGTCGGCGACCCCGATTACGGCCAGGCCTTTCGCACCAAGGCGAACCGGCTGCCCGAGCCGCTGAAAGGCCTGACGAAGGCATTTCCGCGACAGGCACTGCATGCTCGCCTCCTTGAATTTCGGCATCCGACCACCCATCTAACGATGAGGTTCGAGGCAGCGATACCGAGTGATATGGAGGAACTCGTCGACGGCTTTCGCAAACTCTGAACCGCCTTCCATCCATTCAAAACCAGATCGGCAAAAACCTGACCGGCGTTGTTCACTTTGGCGTGACACACTGTTTCGTGTTGAACCAATGCTGTCCTTTCTGGTTTTGTTCCTATATAAACCGGTTGTCGCGGACGAGCCTTTTGGCGTTCGCGTCATATGCCCGCCGCGTTTCGGGGGCACCACTCCAAGAGAGAGGGGGCGCTATCATGGCCCAGTCATTACCCAGTATCGTTTCCGGCGAAGGCGGCCTCAGCCGCTACCTGGAAGAAATCCGCCGCTTTCCGATGCTTCAGCCGCAGGAAGAGTACATGCTCGCCAAGCGTTACGCCGAGCATGAGGACACCACGGCCGCGCACAAGCTCGTCACCAGCCACCTTCGGCTCGTCGCCAAGATCGCCATGGGCTATCGCGGCTACGGCCTGCCGATCGGCGAGGTGATCTCGGAAGGCAATGTCGGCCTGATGCAGGCCGTCAAGAAATTCGAACCGGAGCGCGGCTTCCGGCTCGCCACCTACGCCATGTGGTGGATCAAGGCCTCGATCCAGGAGTACATCCTGCGCTCGTGGAGCCTGGTCAAGATGGGCACGACCGCCAACCAGAAGCGCCTGTTCTTCAACCTGCGCAAGGTGAAGGGCAAGATCCAGGCGCTCGATGACGGCGACTTGAAGCCCGACCAGATCGCCGAGATCGCCACCCGGCTGAACGTCTCCGAAGCCGAAGTGGTGTCGATGAACCGCCGCCTGTCGGGCGATGCTTCGCTCAACGCACCGATCCGGGCGAGCGAAGGCGAGTCCGGCGAATGGCAGGACTGGCTGGTCGACGACCACGAAAGCCAGGAAGAGATGCTGATCGAGCAGGACGAGCTGGAAAACCGGCGCGGCATGCTGTCCGGCGCTCTTGCCGTGCTCAACGAGCGCGAGCGGCGCATCTTCGAGGCGCGCCGCCTGGCCGATGAGCCGCTGACGCTGGAAGAGCTGTCGGCCGAGTTCGACATCAGCCGCGAGCGCGTGCGCCAGATCGAGGTGCGCGCCTTCGAGAAGGTGCAGGACGCGGTCAAGGCCGCGGCCAAGCGCCAGATGCAGGCCCTGCGCACCATCGAGGCGCAGCCGGCGGCGTAAAGCCTTCCGGCAGAAACAAAAACGGCGGCGTCAGGAAACTGGCGCCGCCGTTTTTTGCGGGCTCCACCAGCGTCGGCGCTGCCCCTCATCTGCCTGCCGGCATCTTCTCCCCGTAAACGGGGAGAAGGGGCTGGCCGCAAGCTTGGCGCCCCTTTCTACACCGCTGGGAGTTGGCGAAATCTTCGGC
This sequence comes from Mesorhizobium sp. M9A.F.Ca.ET.002.03.1.2, assembly GCF_003952365.1. Lineage (NCBI taxonomy): Bacteria > Pseudomonadati > Pseudomonadota > Alphaproteobacteria > Hyphomicrobiales > Phyllobacteriaceae > Mesorhizobium > Mesorhizobium sp. M9A.F.Ca.ET.002.03.1.2. The sequence continues at coordinate 899,749 of NZ_CP034443.1, forward strand.
GAAAGCGTCTTTCTCCCCGTCACTATACGGGGAGAAATGTCCGGCAGGACAATGAGGGGCGGCGCTGACTTCTCGGAAGGCGTGGAGTGCCTTTCTGCTGACGATCCCTCAAAGGCAATCAAGCGGGAACTTCAGATACCTTCGCCCGTTGGATTCCGGCTCCGGCAGGCGCCCGCCATTCATGTTGACCTGCAGCGCGTGCAGGATCAGCCTGGGCATCGGCAGCGTCCTGTCGCGCGCCTCGCGCAACGCCACGAAATCGGCCTCTGTCCGGCAGGCGGCAACATCGATGTTTTTGGATTTCTGTTCCGCGACCGTGCTCTCCCACAAGGGTTCGCGCCCTTCCGCCTGGTAGTCATGGCCGACGAAAAGACGGGTCTCGTCCGGTAGCGCGAGGATATTCTGGATCGAGCGCCAGAGCCGCGCGGCACTGCCGCCGGGAAAGTCCGCTCTCGCCGTGCCGCTGTCCGGCATGAACAGCGTATCGTGGACGAAGGCCGCATCGCCGATCACATAGGTGACCGAAGCCAGCGTATGGCCAGGCGAAAACAGCACCCTCGCCGGAATGTTGCCGACCGAAAAGCTCTCGCCATCGGCGAACAGCCTGTCCCATTGCGAACCGTCAGCGGGAAAATCCGGCCAGTTGTAGATCACCTTCCATAATTTCTGGACGTCGACGACCTTCTCTCCGATCGCCGTGGGCGCTCCTGTCCTTTCGCTGAGATGGTGCGCCGCCGAGAAATGGTCGGCATGGGGATGCGTGTCGAGGATCCACTCGACCTCGAACCCGCTTTCCCCGATGAAGGCCAGCACCGCGTCGGCATTTTTCGTTGCCGTTGCGCCGGACTTCTCGTCGAAATCAAGGATCGGGTCGATGATCGCGCATCGCCGCGTCTGCGGATCGGCAACCACATATTGGATGGACCCGCTCGGCGCGTCGTAAAAGCCTGTGACCTGCGGCTTGACCGATGATGCGTCCAATCCCGGGCTCCTCAACTCGCATTGAGGCAGGAATGTTTTTCTCTGCCGTGACGAAAGAAGAGCATGATCGTCCGCTCATGCGGCACCGTCAAGCACCGCATGCTCGCGCAGGCACGAGAACCGAAAATTCTCCTATGTGACTGACCCTACCGGTCAGGCGGAGGGCTGCTTGGTCTTCCTGAGGTAGGGCAGGATCGTCTCGTAGGCGCCGAAACGCTTGATCGCATCCTCGTTGGAAACCGCGGCGGTGATGATGACATCCTCGCCCTGCTTCCAGTTCGCCGGCGTCGCCACCTGGTGCTTTGCGGTCAGTTGCATGGAATCGACCGCGCGCAGGATCTCATCGAAGTTGCGGCCGGTCGTCATCGGATAGGTGAGAACCAGCTTGATCTTCTTGTCAGGGCCGATGACGTAAACCGAACGCACCGTCGCATTGTCGGCGGGCGTGCGGCCTTCCGAGGTTTCGCCGGCACCGGCCGGCAGCATCTCGTAAAGCTTGGCGACCTTGAGGTCCTTGTCGCCGATCAGCGGATATTTCACCGAATGGCCGGTCGCCGTCTTGATGTCGTCCTGCCATTTGCCGTGGCTTTCGACCGGATCGACGGAAATGCCGATGATCTTGACGTTGCGCTTGTTGAACTCGCCTTCCAGCCCGGCCATCGTGCCGAGCTCGGTCGTGCAGACCGGCGTGAAATTCTTCGGATGGCTGAAAAGCACCGCCCAGCCGTCACCGATCCATTCGTGGAAGCTGATCGTCCCTTGCGTGGTTTCAGCCGTGAAATCCGGCGCGATATCATTGATACGAAGGCTCATGGCGTGTCCCTACCCTTTGATTGCAGCCGGCATTGACCGGCGCTGCTTTTGCCTTTCTACCACTCCGGCGTCATCCTTCAAACGCCTGTTGCCGCCGACGGTGGCGTCGGCCGCGAAATATTTTCGTTTCTTCTTGGCAAATGGAGCAGGAATTACGCCGCTATCGCATCGGCCTCAGAATTTTCGGAAAGCACTATGCGAAGAGTCCAAAGTGGGGGCACTACGGCGGCGAAGGCCAGAACGGAACGTTCTGTTCAGGTACGCCAGTACCGGAAAGCGCAGGAAGCCGCCGTTCGCAGGCCGGCTGAATCTCAACAGACCTTAATGAGATTGCGATCGCTCAGGCCTTGTTCACCGCCAGCGTCGTCGCCAGATCCTCCATGCGCTGGGCGAGCGCGCCAAGCGCACTGGTCAGCACGGAATCGTTCTTGTCGGCCTTGGTCAGCGCGTCATCACGCGTCTTGCGCAGTGTCAGCACTTCACTTTCCATACCTTTGACGCGTTTTTGCAGTTCCGAAAGCTCGTCCATGACCATGATGCCGGCCATCACGGTCAGCCGCTGGTCGCCGATCTCGCCGAAGGAATCCTTCAGATGCGAGACATAGCGGTCGAAGCGCTCGGCAAGGTCGATCAGATGCTCTTCCTGGCCCTCGTCGCAAGCCATGCGATACTGCTTGCCGTCGATGGAAACCGTGACTTGTGCCATTGGGCCAGCCCCTATCTGTCCAACACGGCGCGGATGGTTTCCATGGCGGTCACCAGCCGGCGCGAGACTTCCTTGTTGGCGTCTTCCAGCCGTTCGGCGCGCGCTTCGGAATTGTCGAGTTCCTGCGCCAGCCGCGAGCGGTCGGCGTTCATGCGCTGCACCTCCGCCTCGGCTTCGGTATAGTCCCGCTCGTGCTCGAGCTTGGCGGCGACGGCATTTTCCAGCCCATCGATGGCCTTACCCAGCCTGGCGATGACTTCCCTGAGTGTCGTCTCCCCGGTCATGGCTTTCGTCCTGCGCCCTGCCCATCACCGAATCATCCACGTTCATAACGCGTTATTCGTGAAACATTACGCGCCGTGTGAAGCCAACGTCAACAAAGCTCTCGCGACTGTCCCCTGCTAACGCTAATGTAGGGCCTTCAAGCCCGTTCAGGCGCCATCACAAGACCGGCAAAAGCGCGCCGGTTTATTGACTAAAAAGCCGCGCCTGCTATGTGTCGCGCACCCTTTTCAAGGGCTCTCCCAAGGCCCCAAACCCCCACACTGGAGGAAGCATGACCTCGCGTGAACAACATGACCGGATGGCCAACGCGATCCGTTTTCTTTCCATGGACGCCGTCGAGAAGGCCCAGTCCGGCCACCCCGGCCTGCCCATGGGCTGCGCCGACATCGCCACGGTGCTGTTCACGCGTTTCCTGAAATACGATCCGAAGCACCCGCACTGGCCCGATCGCGACCGTTTTATCCTGTCGGCCGGCCACGGCTCGATGCTGCTCTATTCGCTGCTCTATCTGACCGGCTACGAGGACATCGACCTCGACCAGATCAAGCATTTCCGCCAGTTGGGATCAAGGACGGCGGGCCATCCCGAATACGGCCATGCTGCCGGCATCGAGACGACGACCGGCCCGCTCGGCCAGGGGCTGGCCAATTCGGTCGGCTTCGCGCTCGGCGAGCGCATTATGAACGCCGCCTTCGGCAACGACCTCGTCGACCATTACACCTATGTGCTGGCCGGTGACGGCTGCCTGATGGAAGGTGTTTCCCAGGAAGCGATTGCACTTGCGGGACATCTCAAGCTGAACAAGCTGATCGTCTTCTGGGACAACAACAACATCTCGATCGACGGCCCGGTGTCGCTGGCCGACAATACCGATCAGGTCGCCCGCTTCCAGGCGTCCGGCTGGAACGCCAGCCACATAGACGGCCAGGATCCGGAAGCGATCGCCTACGCCATCGAGGCTGCCCGCCATTCGGACAAGCCGACGATGATTGCCTGCAAGACCACCATCGGCTTCGGCGCGCCGACCAAGGCCGGCACCAACAAGGCGCACGGTTCCCCGCTCGGCGCCGAGGAGATCGCCGGGGCGAGAAAATTCTTCGGCTGGGACTATCCTCCGTTCGAGGTCCCTGCCGATATTCTCGATGCCTGGCGCGACGCTGGCAAAACCGGCGTCAAGGCGCGCACGGACTGGGAGGGGCGTCTGGCCGAGGCCGACGCCAATTTGAAGGCTGAGTTCGAACGCCGTATCGCTGGCGAGCTGCCGGCGAATTTCGACGCCGTCATCACCGACTACAAGAAGAAGCTCAGCCAGGACAAGCCGAAGGTCGCCACCCGCAAATCGTCGGAAATGGCGCTCGAAATCATCAACGGCGCGGTGCCGGAAACCGTCGGCGGCTCGGCCGACCTGACCGGCTCCAACAACACCAAGACCAGCCAGACCAAGAACATCACGTCGGACGACTACGGCCAGCGCTACGTCCATTACGGCATCCGCGAGCACGGCATGGCGGCCGCGCTCAACGGACTGACGCTGCATGGCGGCGTCATCGCCTATGGCGGCACGTTCATGTGCTTTTCCGACTACGCCCGTCCGTCGATGCGGCTTGCCTCGCTGATGGGCATCCGCTCGATCTTCGTCATGACCCATGATTCCATTGGTCTCGGCGAAGACGGCCCGACCCATCAGCCGGTGGAGCATCTGGCCGCATTGCGCGCCATTCCGAACCACAATGTCTTCCGCCCGGCCGACGCGATCGAAACCGCCGAATGCTGGCAGCTGGCCATCGAGCAGGAAAAGACGCCTTCGACGCTGGCGCTGACCCGGCAGAACCTGCCGATGGTGCGCAACGACTTCGTTGCGGAAAACCTCAGCCGCCAGGGCGCCTATGAGCTGGCCGCCGCCAATGGCGATGTGGCGGTGACGATCTTCGCTTCCGGCTCCGAGGTCGAGATCGCGCTGGCGGCGCGCGAGGCGCTGGAGAAGCACGGTCATCCGACCCGCGTCGTCTCTGTGCCGTGCTTCGAATTGTTCGACAAGCAGAGCGCCGACTATCGCAAGAAGACGATCGGCAACGCGCCGGTCAAGATCGCCGTCGAAGCCGGCATCCGCCAGGGCTGGGATCATTTCATCGGCACCGACGGCATCTTCATCGGCATGACCGGCTTTGGCGCCTCCGGTACGATCGAACAGCTCTATCCGCATTTTGGCATCACCGCCGAAGCGACGGTAAAGGCGGCGGAAGCCCGCCTGCACGGCGAATGAACCCTTTGCTCGGGCGGCGAAACCGCGGACATGATGTCGCGGGGCTAGTCCGGGCTTAATCGATTTAACTCCAGTCGCCGATGGCTGGATTCTTTTCGTGTCCGCCGCTATGAAACTGCGGGCACCAACTCCCAGGGAGAGACACATGACCGTCAGAGTTGCCATCAACGGATTCGGCCGCATCGGCCGCAACATCCTGCGCGCCATCCACGAATCCGGCCGCAAGGATATCGATGTCGTCGCCGTCAACGACCTCGGCCCGGTCGAGACCAATGCGCATCTCTTGCGCTACGACAGCGTGCATGGCCGCTTCCCGCATGAAGTGACGGTTGACGGCGACCAGATCACCGTCGGCAAGGAGACGTTCAAGGTCACCGCGATCAAGGACCCGACGCAGCTGCCGTGGAAGGAACTCGGCATCGACATCGCGCTCGAATGCACCGGCATCTTCACCGCCCGCGACAAGGCCGCCGCGCACCTGACTGCCGGCGCCAAGCGAGTCCTCGTCTCGGCGCCTGCCGAGGGCGCCGACCTCACCGTCGTCTACGGCATCAACCACGACAAGCTGACCAAGGACCACGTCGTCATCTCCAACGCCTCCTGCACCACCAACTGCCTGGCACCGCTGGCAGCCGTTCTGCATGAGGCCGTCGGCATCGAGAAGGGCATGATGACGACGATCCACTCCTACACCGGCGACCAGCCGACGCTGGACACCATGCACAAGGATCTCTACCGCGCCCGCGCCGCGGCGCTGTCGCAGATCCCGACCTCGACCGGTGCGGCCAAGGCGATCGGCCTGGTGCTGCCCGACCTCAAGGGCAAGCTCGACGGCATCTCCATCCGCGTGCCGACCCCGAACGTCTCGGTCGTCGATTTCAAGTTCATCGCCAAGCGCGCGACCACGGTGCAGGAGATCAACGAGGCGGTGATCGCCGCCTCCAACGGCAAGCTGAAGGGCATTCTCGCCGTCACCCATCATCCGAACGTGTCGATCGACTTCAACCACGATCCGCATTCCTCGATCATGGCGCTCGACCAGACCAAGGTCATGGACGGCAACTTCGTTTCGGTGCTGTCCTGGTACGACAACGAATGGGGTTTTTCCAACCGCATGGGCGACACCGCCGTCGCCTTCGGCAAGACCATCGCCTGATCGCGGAACCATCTTCTCGCGACCTGAAAACGCCCGGCTCTGTCCGGGCGTTTTTCATGAGAGCGCCGCGCGTCCTTTTGGACGCGCAAAGGACGCTCTAACACTTTGGTTGGCAAGACCGCGCCTTGAGCGCCAAACCGCCCAGAGATCAGCGGCATAGCGCAAAAATCACCCTCCCGCCTTGCACTGGTCATGTCTTCGCCTCACTCTCCCGTAAAGCGAGAGACAGACGAATTCGAGGGGGCAATTGGCGGATGGAGCATACGATCTATCTCGTGACGCTGGTCGGCGCCGCACTGATCGTTGCCGCCGCGTTTTCGAGCCTGATCGCCTTCCGCTTCGGCGCCCCTCTCTTGCTATTGTTCCTCTGCATCGGCCTGGCCACGGGAAGCGACGGCCTCGGCATCCAGTTCGACAATGCGCGGCTGGCTTATTTTGCCGGCTCACTAGCACTGGCAGTCATCCTGTTCGATTCCGGTTTCGGCACGCCGCTCAACGCCTTGCGCCAGGCGGCCGGACCGGCGCTGTCGCTGGCGACCATCGGCGTCCTTTTGACCACTGGCCTGTTCGGCGCCGTCGCATATTACCTGCTCGATCTCAGCTGGCTGGAATCCTTCCTGCTCGGTGCCGCGGTCGCCTCGACCGACGCAGCGGCGGTGTTCTTCCTGTTGCGCGCCGGCGAGATCAATTTGCGCGAGCGCGTGCGTTCCACGCTCGAAGTGGAATCCGGCACCAATGACCCGATCGCCATCTTCCTGACCATCACCCTGGTCGAGATCATCGCCATCAACGCCAATCCCGAGGCCAGGATGCTGGTCACCGACCTCGCCCTCGGCTTCCTTCTCAACATGGGGCTTGGCGCCATCGTCGGCATTTTCGGCGGCCTCGCCATCGTGCGCCTCGTCGACCGGCTCAATCTCGACCACGGATTGCTGCCGATCTTCGTGCTGACGCTGTCGCTGATGGTGTTCGCCGCCGCTGGCGCCATTGGCGGCTCGGGCTTTCTGGCGGTCTATCTCGCCGGCCTGATATCAGGCAATTCCGACATCCGCGCCGTCACCATCCTCAAGCGCTTCCAGGACGGCATGTCGTGGCTGGCACAGATCATCATGTTCCTGATCCTCGGCCTGTTCGCGACGCCATCGCAATTTCCGGCGATCCTGCTGCCGGCGGTGCTGCTGGGCCTGTTCCTGATATTCGTGGCGCGGCCAATCGCTGTCTGGCTCTGCCTGGTCCCGTTCCGTCTGCCGCGCCCGGAAGTCGCCTTCGTCTCATGGGTGGGCCTGCGTGGCGCCGTGTCGATCCTGCTCGCCATCACGCCGCTGCTTGGCGGCCTTGAGAACGGCCGCCTCATCTTCAACACTGCCTTCATTGTCGTGTTGGTATCGCTGATCGTTCAGGGATGGACCGTCGGACCGCTGGCGCGCCGCCTCGGCCTGATCGTACCTGCCCGCCTGGGCCCGCTGGACAAGGTCGAACTCGAATTGCCGGGCTCCGCCCATCACGAGCTTCTCGCCTACCGCGTAGCGCCTGGCAGCCCGGTGGCGCGCGGTGAGCGCATTCCGCGCTGGGCGCGGCCCTCGCTGGTGCTGCGCGACGGGCGCTCGATGCGCTTCCAGGACATGGGCAGGCTCGCCGCCGGCGACCATGTCTACATCTTCGTGCCGGACCGCTATCCAGGCCTGCTCGACAAGCTGTTCGCCAGCCGCGCCGTGGTCGATCCCGAAGATGCGGACTTCTTCGGCGCCTTCGCCGTCGATCCGGCGCGCTCCGCCGCGGAGCTGGAAGCAGCTTACGCGCCGGGCCTGACAGAGGAGGAACGCAAGCTGACCGTCGGCGACCTGGTGACGGAGCGGCTCGGCGGCCATGCCGAATATGCCGACCGCGTACTGCTTGGCCCGATCGAGCTGATCGTCCGCGACGTCGACGACAAGGGCAAAATTACTGGCCTTGGTCTTTCCCTCGAGCCGACGGCGCCGGTGGCACGGGTGCCGGTGTTCCTGAGTGCCGGCGAGATCGCCGACCGCATCGTTGCCTTTGCGCGCAATTGGCGCAAGCGGACCAAGAAGCAGAGTGCCGAAACGCCGGCGGACACGGAACCGGCTCCACAGCCAGTGGTGGAAAAGTCGACCGGCGAGGGCTGACGGCTCACGACACGGGCCGTGGTCATATTTTCCGCGTAGCACCAATGCAGGTCTTGCATCGTCGTTGGTGCGGGTTAAGGTCCCGGCGTTTTTTGCGAAAGGGATCAGCATGGCCGGCTTCAAGACACTGGACGACATCGGCAACATCGATGGCAAGCGCTTGCTGGTGCGCGTCGACCTCAACGTTCCCGTCACTGAGGGCAAGGTCACCGACGCCACCCGTATCGAGCGCATCGCGCCGACCATCGCAGAGCTTTCCGGCAAGGGCGCCAAGGTCATCCTGCTTGCCCATTTCGGCCGGCCAAAAGACGGGCCGTCGCCCGAATTCTCGCTCGAGCCGATCGCCAAGGCGACCGCGGACGTGCTCGGCCGCCCTGTCGGCTTTGCGCCGAACTGCGTCGGCGACAAGGCCGCGAGCGCCGTCGCCGCCATGGACAACGGCGACGTGCTGCTGCTCGAGAACACCCGCTTCTACAAGGCCGAGGAGAAGAACGACCCGGCCTTCACCGAAAAGCTCGCCGCCAATGGCGACATTTTCGTCAACGACGCCTTTTCCGCCGCCCACCGCGCGCATTCGTCGACGGAGGGGCTTGCGCACCTGCTGCCGGCCTTCGCCGGCCGCACCATGCAGGCCGAGCTCGACGCACTGGAAAAGGGCCTCGGCAACCCCGTCCGCCCGGTCGTCGCCATCGTCGGCGGCGCCAAGGTCTCGACCAAGATCGACCTGCTGATGAACCTGGTGAAGAAGGTCGACGCGCTGGTCATCGGCGGCGGCATGGCCAACACCTTCCTCGCCGCGCGCGGCACCGACGTCGGAAAATCGCTGTGCGAACATGATCTCGCCGAGACCGCCAAGCAAATCATGATCGAGGCGGCCGAAGCCGGCTGCGCCATCATCCTGCCGGTCGACGGTGTCGTCGCCAGGGAATTCAAGGCCGGCGCCGCCAGCGAAACCGTGGCCATCGCCGAGGTGCCGGCCGACGGCATGATCCTCGATGTCGGCGAAAAGACCGTGAAGGCCGTTGCCGACTGGATCGACCGCGCCGCGACGCTGGTCTGGAACGGTCCGCTCGGCGCCTTCGAGATCGAGCCGTTCGACCACGCGACGGTGGCGGCGGCCAAGCACGCCGCGGCCCGCACCAAGGCCGGCAAGTTGATCTCGGTGGCCGGCGGCGGCGACACGGTGGCCGCCCTCAACCACGCTGGCGTCGCCGACGACTTCACCTATGTCTCGACCGCCGGCGGCGCCTTCCTGGAATGGATGGAGGGCAAACCGCTGCCGGGTGTCGATGTGCTGAAGCACTGAGAGACCGTTTGGAAATTCTACTCTGGCGGTCATCTGATGGCGTTTTCTGCGCTTCCGGTGCTCACGGACCAAATGTCCGCTGCGCTCCGGTTCTCGAAACCACCACCATATGACTCGCCAGAGCGAATTTCGAAACAATCTCTAAAGCGAACGAGCGCGTTTGCGCGTTTCAATCGATTCGAGCTTTCCGCTCGGAACGGTTCGACTTGAACCTGCCTTGCTCTGGTGGTCTGCTGGATACGGACAAACCGTTCCAGGAGAAGCACGATGAGCGAACGTCTCGAGGACATTGCCGCCGCGATGGTGGCTGACGGCAAGGGCCTTTTGGCCGCCGACGAAAGCTCCGGCACCATCAAGAAGCGTTTCGACGTGATCGGCGTCGAATCGACAGCCGACAGCCGCCGCGACTATCGCGAGATGATGTTCCGCGCCACCGACGCGATGACCCGATACATTTCCGGCGTCATCCTCTATGACGAGACCATCCACCAGAAGGCCGCCGACGGCACGCCGCTGGTCGACATCATCAAGGCGACCGGCGCCATCCCCGGCATCAAGGTCGATGCCGGCGCCAAGCCATTGGCCGGGTTCCCCGGCGACACGATCACCGAGGGCCTCGACGGCTTGCGCGAGCGCCTCGCCGACTACTACAAGCTCGGCGCCCGTTTCGCCAAATGGCGTGCGGTGATCGACATCGACATCGCCAAGGGCGTGCCGTCCGCCACGTCGATCGGCTCGAATGCCCATGCGCTGGCGCGCTATGCGGCGCTCTGCCAGGAGGCCGGCATCGTGCCGATCGTCGAGCCGGAGGTGCTGATGGACGGCGCCCACGACATCGGCACCTGCTGCGAGATCAGCAAGGCAACGCTGACGAAACTCTACACCGAGCTCTACGCGGCGCGCGTCGTCCTCGAAGGCACCATCCTGAAGCCGAACATGGTTCTCGCCGGCAGGAAGTCGGGCAAGGTCAGCAGTCCCGAGGAGGTCGCCGAAAAGACCATAAAACTGTTCCGCGAGACGGTGCCGGCGGCGGTGGGGGGCATCGCCTTTCTCTCCGGCGGACAATCGGACGAGGAAGCGACCGCCAACCTCAACGCCATCAACGCCATCGGCCCGCATCCGTGGAAGTTGACCTTCTCCTACGGCCGCGCCTTGCAGGCGGCGCCACAGAAGGCATGGAGCGGCAAGGCCGCCAACGTCGCCGCCGCCCAGGCCGCCTTCGCCCACCGCGCCCACATGAACCATCTGGCCGCGCTTGGAAAATGGCAGCCTGAACTGGAACAGGCCGCCTGACCGGTTTTTTCCTCGTCCGAACCTGGGCTATATGGCCCAGGTTCCATCTGCTACAAAATACCCCAAAAAACGCGAGGGCTGTGTCGGCTTGCGTTGAGCCCAAACGTCCTTGGGGCTCAACGAGGAGCAGGCTCATGCCAAACAACAGGATCGTTTCACGGGAAGACTGGTTCCAGGCGCACAAGGCGCATCTGGCCCGCGAGAAGGAATTGACGCGCTTTCGCGACCGCATCGCGGCCGAGCGACGCGATTTACCCTGGCTGAAGATCAGGAAGGACTATGTCTTCGAGACCGAACAGGGCCCGAAGAAACTGGCCGACCTGTTCGGAGGCGCAAGCCAGCTGATTGTCTACCACTTCATGTTCGGGCCGGGTGCCGACTACCGTTGCGAAGGCTGTTCCTTCCTTGTCGACCACATCGACGGCGCCAACCAGCACCTCAAGCATCACGATGTGTCGCTGGTCGTGATCTCGCGGGCGCCGTTGGCTGAATTTCTGCCTTACAAACAGCGGATGGGCTGGAAATTCGACTGGGTGTCGTCCTACGCCTCGGACTTCAACTTCGACATGCAGGTTTCCTTCACCGACAAGCAGATCGCGGACGGCGCCACGATCTACAATTTCGAGCAGCGCGCGCGGAAATCGAAGGACCTTCCCGGCACCAGCGTGTTCTACAGGGACGAGAAAGGCGACATCTTCCTGACCTTCATGTCGCGCTCCAGGGGCGGTGACCCGCTGATCGGCGCCTATCACTATCTCGACCTGACGCCGAAGGGCCGCAACGAAACCGGTCCCTACCACAGCCTGATGGACTGGGTGCGGCTGCACGATGAATATGCGGACACGCCCGAGATGCAGGACGCCTGTTGCCATTGACGACGGGCCGTCGACGCAAGGTCTTTCGCCTTCGGCCCGACATGCGCTAAGTGCTGCTCGCTATCCCATTAACGGACTTGCCCCATTAACGGTTTGCGATGCAGCGCTTTCTTGCCCTCCTCACCTGGTTCGCCTTTCCGGTCTATGTCTGGCAGGGACTCGGCGTGCGCCGCCGCACCACCCGTATGCTGCCGGCGCAAGGTCCGGTCATGCACGAGATATCGGGCCAGGCGCCAACGATCTCGCTTCTGGTGCTGGGCGATTCCTCCGCCGCCTCGGTCGGCATCGGCAATTCCGAGAACGGCCTGGCGGCGCAACTGGCCGATCTGATCTCGAAACGCACCGGCCGTGCGGTGCGCTGGCGGGCAGCCGGCTTCAACTCGGCAACCTCAGGCCAGATCCGCGACCACGTGCTGCCCAATCTGTCGGCCGATCCGTGGACGCACATCGTGGTCGCCATCGGCACCAACGACACCAAGAACTTTCACTCGGTGCCACGCTTCAAGAAGGAGTTTGGCGGCCTGCTCTACGCGCTGCGCGCCAAATGGCCGGAGGCGCGCGTGGTGTGGTCGCCGGTGCTGGAATTCACGCGTGCGCCGGCAATGCCGCCCCTGCTCGGAAATATCCTGGAAATCCGCGCCGCCGAGATGAACCGGATGGGCAAACGCCTTTGCCTCGAACGCGGCGCGGTGCCGGCGCCGCGCCTGCCGATCACCGATGCCGAAGCCGGTTTTGCGTCCGACGGATTTCACGCCTCGGAAGCCGGCTACCGGGCCTGGGCGGAACATCTGGTCGGCTTGGTGCTGGGTGAGCAACGTCCGGCGTAACGGGCGAAAAGCCAGCGATTTGGCTTGTTCGAGTTGCGAACGGTGAAAGTGCGGTCCGCATTCAGGCGAAACGAAACGTCCCGTTTCGAATAACGTGAACGGCCCGGAGGCATGGCGGGGGGCGGCCTCCGATCTACGTCCAATGCCCCAGTGCCGCTGTTAAGGAAATCGCCGCCATGGCCAGCACCGCCAGCTTCCAGAAATCGCTGCGCCGTTTCAGCCCCGGCCAGCCGAGTGGCCTGATCAATTGGATAACCATCATGGCGACGATGACGAGCGCGAGGAATTTCGACATGCTGCCTTTGACCAGCATCGCGGCCAACTGTCAAAGCGCTCCTTGCGCTCTTCCCTAGTCGCCATTCGCGACGGGATCGAAGCTGACAGGCGCTTGCTGGTCTGCGGAACCGGCAAACCTGGCGCGCTCGCCAACGGCCGCTCAGCCTCCTGACAGACTGCTGTCAGGAGGGGTGTGCGATAGTGTCTCCATCGAAAGAGAGGAGACCAGCCATGAACGGTTTTACCATTCTGCACAGCGTGCGGCACTATGTCGGCAAGATCCGGACGATGCGCAACGAAATCCGTACCCAGCGTTTCATGAATGCGTTGCCGCAGAGCATCCGCAAGGACATCGGTTGGCCGGACAATTATGAAGGCCGCCACAACCGCGGATGATTTTTCACGGCAACGGTTGGATGCGGGCGCCACAACGCCCAGATAAATAGGCCAGGCCGAAAGACGGAGCAGGAAATGTCCGAACAGAAGACCATCGGCGTCCTTTTCATCGATCGCTTCGCCGACTGGGAATACGGTCTGCTGGCGGCTTCGGCGGTCGAATGGTTCGGCGCACGAGCGGTGTCGCTGACCCCGGACGGCAAGCCTGTGACATCGGCCAGCGGATTTCTGCTGACGCCCGACCGCTCCGCTGAGGTCGAGGAAAATATCGATCTCGACGCCGTCGCCGTCATCGGTTCCGACCAGTGGGTCGATGCGCCGCCTGATATCTCCGGACTGCTGACAGCAATTGCGGCACGCGGCGGCGTGGTCGGCGGCATCTGCGCCGGCACGCTGGCGCTGGCGCGTGCCGGCCTCTTCGAAAAGGCCAGGCACACCAGCAACGGTCGCGACTGGATCAATGAAAAGGAACCGGGTTACTCCGGCGCCCAGAACTATCAGGACGTGCCCCATGCCGTCGCCGACGGTCGCATCGTGTCCGCGCCGGGTTCGGCTCCCGGCACCTTCGCTCTTGCCTATTTGAAGACGCTCTATCCCCAGAGAAGCAGCGACCTCGCGCAGATGCGCACCCTGTTCGCCAAGGAGTATGCTGAAGGGGAATATGCTGGAGCCTCCTGACAGTATGGTGTCAGGAACGGCGTGCGATAGTGCGACAGTATCAGGAGATAGACATGGCCTTCATCCCTGCAAAAGCCTCGGCTTGGTTCGAGATTCCCGTCACCGACATGGATCGGGCGCGCGCCTTCTATGCATCGGTGCTTCAGAACGATCTCGCTCTGGAGGAGAGCGGCCCGAACCCGATGGCCATGTTCGCCGCGCAGGACCGAACGGCCTCCGGGCACGTCTACCCCGGAAAACCCGCGGCACCGGGAACCGGCCCGACAATCCATCTGTCGGTTGCCGCACCGATCGAGGACGCCATGGAACGGGTGAGGCAGAGCGGCGGCCAGGTCGTCTCGCCGGCGATCTCCATTCCGGCCGGCACATTCGCCTATTGCCTCGACCCGGACGGCAACAGCTTCGGGCTTTTCGTCTAGGTGCCGCATGGTAAAGAGCTGGAACGACAGGCTGAACACATCGGGCACCAACGGCATCAAGCCGTCGCCGCGCACTGTTGGCGATGTCGTCGAGGGCCAGTCGATGCTGGTGCCGACGGCCCGGCAGGTCGATGATTTCATCCGCTCTATCCCAAAGGGCGTGGACATGGACATCCGCGCATTGCGCACCGCGCTCGCCACCGAGCACGGTGCCGAAGTGACATGCCCGGTCACCATCGGCTATCATCTGCGAACCGTCGCCGAGGCCGCCAACGAGGACATGGAGCGCGGCATGACGCTGAGCGACATTGCGCCGTTCTGGCGAGTGCTGGACGCAAAGACGCCGACAACAGGGAAATTGTCCTTCGGCGCGGCATTCGTCGCCGCGCAACGCAAGCGCGAAGGACTTGAGCCATAATGCATGTCGCCCAAAAGTGGAAACTGGTTTTGGGGCGGCGACATGCATAAGAGCAACATCGAGGGACCAAACGATGCGCCGCGCCGACAGGCTCTTCCAGATCGTGCAGCATCTGCGCGGTGGCCGTCTGGTCACCGCCCAGAAGCTGGGCACGTGGCTCGAGGTTTCCGAGCGAACCATCTACCGCGACATCGCCGACCTGCAGTCGACCGGCGTGCCGATCGACGGCGAGGCCGGCGTCGGCTACATGATGAGGGAGGGTTTCGACCTTCCGCCGCTGATGTTCACGCGTGACGAGATCGTCGCGCTGGTCGCCGGCGCCCGCATGGTGCGCGCCTTTGGCGGTGCTGCCATGGCGCGGGCCGCCGACGAGGCGCTGGTCAAGATCGGCGCCGTGTTGCCCGATGCCGAAAAGGACCGCATCGCCCGCACCGAGATCCATACGCCGATGTGGGTAGTGAGCGATGCCGCCCGCGAGGCAATCGACTTGATCGAGCGCGCGGTGGAGAAACGCCAGGTGCTGACCATCGACTACTCCGACGAAGCAGGCCGCGGCACCGCGCGCGACATCAGGCCATTGGGCCTGTGGTTCTGGGGCAAGGTGTGGACGCTGGTCGCCTGGTGCGAGATGCGCGACGATTTCCGCGCTTTCCGTATCGATCGCATTGCTTCGGTGGTCATTGCCGGCCGCGTCTTCAAGCCGGAGCGCGGCAAGCAACTCGCTGATTTCTATCGTGCTGTGGAACGAAGCGAGGACTATGGCATGAGACCGGACCGGGCCGCGCGACCCTGACACCGTAAGGGCGCAAGGCACGCTTGACGCGGGCCGTGTGAAGACGTCGAAGGCCCGCGGCATCGCGAAGGGATTGTGCGATGCGCGTTCAAACAGCGGCGCACCTTGGGCGACATGCGTTAATGGTACAGGAAGAGCGGCTGCCGGGCCTCCGTCAGCACCGCGCGCGTGCATGAGCCGAATATCTCGCGAATGCCGCTATGGCCGTAGGCACCCATGACAATCATGCCGGCGCCCAATACCTTCGCCGTCCCGAGGATTGCTTCCGCCGGCGTGCCGGCCTGTCTGTCGCCAAGCCCCACTCCTTTTACCCGCACGACTCCGTGCCGACGAAGCAGCGCGCAGGCGCGCTCGGCCTCCACGGCAGCCTGCTGTTCCGACCTGTTGTTCTGGGTTAGAATATGTACTTCCCGCTCCGCGGCGATGCCAAGCAGCGCCAGCATATGTAGAGTGCGGGAAGCCGCGGCGCTTCCGTCGAAGGCAACCAACAAGGGGCGGTGTCACTCTCCGCCCCACCGCCCTCATCAGCATCCGGAACCACCACAACGGGTCTTAGCCCGCTGCGGACGATGCGATCTAGGCAGAGGGGAATCCTGTCGAGCTCTCCTTCAATGTCGAAAAGGCTGTTCCGTCCCACGACCACCAGATCGTGCTCGATGGATTCGATGCCGATGCTTGAAAGCGCATCGGCATCGATCCGCTTGGTCGAAAATGTTATGCTCGCCCGCCGCGCATCCGAACTGAACGCATGCAGAACGGCATCGATGCGTTCGTCAGCGCTCTTCAGTAGTTTGAGGTCAAATTCTCTTTTGTAGGCAAGTCCGCCTACCGGGACTGGCTGCGGGCGCTGGATCCAGTCGGAATTCACAAAGCCCAGTCCCTCCACATTTGCGCACAGACGGCCGGCCAGGCGAAGCGCAAAACTGGCACCGGCGATGCTCGAGCTTGAACCATCCAAGGCAACGAGAATACTTTTAAGCATGTGAACACCCTTCTCGGGAAAGTACCGCAAGATAGCCAAGAACGGCCTTCGCTCCTTGACTTGCGTCAAAACCGGCGGCCCGCGACGGTCAACAGCTCTCCTTCCCGCCTCTCCATGATGGTGCCGCCGCCAGGCCTAAATCACCCAAGTCTTCGATCGCCGCCGCGTCTACCATGGAGACGAGGAAATGCGCCGGCTTGATTCAAGACAAACAATTTAACTTGGCCGTGTGTCAAACAAATTGGCGGCGGCAACAATAACCCGAAGGGGCAACGGACCAGGCAAAGCCGCCCATTATTTCTTGGAACCGTGCCAACGGAAAGAGATGAACGATCTGGGCCTCACGCAAACGCACGGTGTGCCAATACCGGATGATCCTCCTGTTTTGGGGCTGACCAATGCCGAAACGCGCTCCAGGTTCGAACAATACGGCCCGAATGCCCTCCCCCAACCGTATGCGCCATCCCTCGCCGCCGTATTCTTGCGGCAGTTCCTCAGCCCGCTGATCTACATCCTTGTCTTCGCAGCCGTGGTCTCGCTGGCATTGGGAGACGCTAAGGATGCGCTGTTCATCGGCGTTGTCCTGGTGATCAACGGCATCATAGGAGCCGCACAGGAATATTCGGCCGGGCGGGCTGCGGCAGCGCTCCGAAATCTGGAAGAACCGCATGCGTCGGTGATCCGCGATGGAGCGCAGTGCAGGATCGACGCCCGCGAACTCGTTCCCGGCGACTTGGTGCTCCTGGAAGCCGGTTCAAGGGTTCCGGCCGATATTCAGCTTCTGCTCAGCAAGGACCTTCAATGCGACGAGTCGCTGCTGACCGGCGAATCCAGACCGGTGAAGAAGAGAGCCTCATTGTCGAGTGCGGAATTGGGGCGGAACATTGCCTATGCCGGTTCCATGATCACGCGGGGACGCGGACGAGGTGTCGTCGTTTCGACCGGCGGCGCAACGGAAATCGGCAAGATCGCGCAGGAGATCGGCAAGCGCTCGATATCCAAGCCGCCACTCCTCATACGCCTGGAGCGCTTTTCGCGGATGATCGCGATCGCTGTCTGCCTGGCAATTCTTCTGCTGGTCGCGGTCGGGCTTCTGCGGGACGTCCCCTATCGTGACCTGTTCATGCTTGCGGTCGGTCTTGCGGTCAGCGCAATTCCCGAAGGGCTGCCCGTCGCAATCTCCGTCGCTCTGGCCATCGGCATGCGACGGATGGCCAGGGCAAATGTCATCGTGCGCAAGATGCCGGCAATGGAATCGCTTGGCTCCTGCACCATGATCGCGACAGACAAGACGGGCACGCTGACGATGAACGAGCTCACCGTCACGGACATCCTGCTGCCGGACGGAACACGACTGAAATGCGAGGCGGGCCAGGATCTGGACGCGTGTTCAATCGTATCGCCACACGGCGACAATGCGCAGGCCTCGTTGCGCGCATCCGCCCTTCTGAAAGCGGCTTCCTTGCCCAATGAGGGGCGTCTGTTCAAGGAGCGGGAAAGCTGGAGCCGGCACGGCGACCCCGTCGATGTCGCCCTGCTGGCGGCAGCCCGCAAGGGTGGTATCGCGCAGGAGGAAATCGCCGCGCACTACCCGCTCATCACCCGCATCCCCTACGAGCCGGACCTCAAATACGCCGCCTCCTTTCACCGCCGCAAGGGCCGTGTCCGTATCTTCGTCAAGGGCGCGCCCGAAACGCTGATAGCGATGGCCAGCCAGATGGATGCCGATGGCCGACCATTGCCGATCGACGCTGAGTTTCTGCTGCGCCAGAAAGAGGAGCTTGCCGGAATGGGGCTGCGCGTCCTGGCATTCGCCCAGGCGGAGATCGACACGACACCGGATGACGGGTATGCGCATCACCATCTGGTGGATCTCACCTTTCTCGGCATGGCGGGAATGCAGGATCCGGTGCGCCCCGAAGTGCCGAACGCCATCCGCGACTGCTATCGTGCCGGCATCGAGGTGGCGATGGTGACGGGCGATGATCCGCGAACGGCAAGCGTGATCGCCGAGCAGGCCGGTTTCGTGTTCAAACCCGACCAGGTGGTGACGGGCGAGACGGTGCGCCGCGCCGAGCAGGAGGGGGAAGCGGCACTCGACAAGTTGACGCGTAACGCCCGTATTTTTGCCCGCGTCGATCCGGCACAGAAGCTCTCGATCGTTTTGTCCCTCTCACGCAACGGACATTTTGTCGCCGTCACCGGCGACGGCGTCAACGACGCGCCGGCGCTGAAGCATGCCCATGTCGGCGTGGCGATGGGACGAGCCGGCACGGATGTGGCCAAGGAGAGCGCCGATATCGTCGTCACCGACGACAATTTCGCCTCGATCGTCAACGGTATCCTGGAGGGGCGCGTCGCCTACGCCAACATCCGCAAGGTGGTCTTCATGCTGGTATCGACCGGCGCGGCGGAGGTGGTGCTGTTCCTGCTGGCAATGCCGATGGGGCTGCCCATGCCTTTGCTGGCCGTCCAGCTCCTTTGGCTCAACCTGGTCACCAATGGGATACAGGACGTGGCACTTGCCGCCGAGGCGGCTGAGGGCGACGAACTTCGCTATCCGCCCCGCCGTCCGAACGAGCCGATCCTGGATCGCCTGATGATCCGCCGCATCTGGCATTCCGTTCTGGTCATGGGCGTCGGAGGCTTCGCCGTCTTCTACTGGCTGCTCCAGCAGGGTTATCCCGAGGAGCAGGCGCGCAACCTTCTGCTCCTTCTCTTCGTCCTCTTCGAGAATTTCCAGACCTTTAACAGCCGCTCCGAACACCTCTCGGTCTTCCGTCAAAGACTGTTCGCCAATCCGCTCCTCGTCCTCGGCGTGCTCGGCGCGCAGGCGCTGCACATCGGCGCGATGTATATTCCAGGACTGAGCGACACGCTGCAGATCACGCCGGTTTCGCTGCGCGAATGGGGGATGTTGCTTCTCCTCGCCGCAACCCTGCTGGTGGGCATGGAGTTCGAAAAATGGCGAGAGCGTCGCAGGGCTGCGGACAATGAACGCCAGGATACACAGCGCCTCGGTGAATGAGGCAGTCATTGCCGAAGACGTGGCTACTTTGACAGACGGATAGCCGCCATATCTCGCCCTGGACAAAACCGGTGCGACAGAAGCCCGACAATGGCGGCGCCGCCACTGGATTCGCGGCCAATGCTACGGAACCGCCGCGCCAAGCTGAACGAGATGGGCGGCCCGGCTTGATGCCTCGCCGGTATCCTACTCCTCGTCGTCCGAATCCTCGTCCTTCGACTTCAGCGCCGAAAGCTTGGCGAAGACGGCGTTGGCGTCGAGTTCCGCATCCTCGTCCTTCGGCTTCTCCGGCGTCGGCACCAGCCGCTCGGTCAATGCCGCCGGCAGCAGCGTGTCGCCGGCCGGCTGTGCCTGCTCGCGGCCGCGCGAGGCGCGGTTAACTTCCATGTCGAGGTCGATCTGCGAGGCAAGACCCAGCGTCACCGGGTCCATTGGCTGCAGATTGGCCGAGTTCCAATGCTTTCTGTCGCGGATCTGGTCGATCGTCGACTTGGTGGTACCGACGAGGCGCGCAATCTGCGCGTCCTTCAGCTCGGGATGGTTGCGCACCAGCCAGAGAATGGCGTTGGGCCGGTCCTGGCGCTTCGACAGCGGCGTGTAGCGCGGACCCTTGCGCTTGGATTCGGGCACCCGCACCTTGGGGTCGGACAGTTTCAGCCGATGGTTCGGGTCCTTCTCGGCGCGCGCGATCTCGTCGCGGGTCAGCTGGCCGGTCATGATCGGGTCCATGCCCTTGATGCCTTGCGCCGACTCGCCGTCGGCGATCGCCTTGACCTCGAGCGGATGCAGCGAGCAGAACTGCGCGATCTGCTCGAAGGAGAGCGCGGTATTGTCGACCAGCCAGACGGCGGTCGCCTTGGGCATCAGCAGCGTATTGGCCATTTGAAAAATCCTTCTCGTTCGCCCGCGTTCCCGCGCGGGCGGTGGTTTAGAGCCACCAAAATGGGAAATTCGCGGTCTGTATAACCGCTCTCTCGCCATTTCGCAATGTTTTTGGGAGGCCAGGCGGCAAGGACGGTCAGACCCCGTCAAGTAGCCTTGGCGATCGGGGACCGTGCCACTCGCTTTATTCGCCAGCCGGCTTCGGCTGACTGATCGCGCACACGGCTTCAACGGCGGTCAATTGCCGAAGCTCGCCCTGAAGAGACTGGCATGGGGCTCCAAAACCGTCACTGCTGTACCGACGTCCAAAAGACAAAACCCGCCGGACAGGATCCAGCGGGCTCGGAACCGGCGACGGAAATCCGTCTGCTGCGGCTCTGGCTTCTAAAGCATGATCTCGGGCCTAGGCGCCGCGAAAAGCGGCCTGATGCTTTCGGGCGGGATCACGCTCGAAATCAACGCGCCTGACGGGCGATCCTCTCGATGTCAGCACGGTTGATGCCGAGATCGTTGAGCTGACGGGCGTTGAGCTTGTTCAGTTCGCGCACTGTCTCGTTGTACATGCGCCAGTTGCGGAAAGCACGGATCGGGTTCATGGTGGTCCTCCATTTGTTGGATCATTCGTTTCGATGACGCGTAAATAGGCATCGCTGCCCAGGAATTGAACAGACGCTTTTGCATGGCCGCAATGCAATTGTTGCATTGCACCATTAAGCTTTTGTTCAGCTTGTCGGAGCGCACGTCTTGGGCGATGTGTCAGCCGACATCGAGCACGATCTTGCCGATATGCTCGCCGTCCTCCATCCGCTCATGCGCCCGCCATGCTTCCTTGAGCGGGAAGATCATGTCCATGACGGGGGCCACCTTGCGGGTGCCGAGCAGCGGCCACACCTGCGCCTCCAGTGCCGCGGCGATCGCCGCCTTGAATTCGACGGTGCGCGGCCGCAGCGTCGAGCCGGTGTGGGTGAGCCGCTTGACCATGATCTTCGAGAAATCGGCGCTCGCCACCGCCCCGCCCTGCGTGGCGATCTGGACGATGCGGCCTTCCATCGCCGCAGCCTCGTAGTTTCGCGCCACATAGTCGCCGCCGACCATGTCGAGGATGACGTTGGCGCCGCGGCCGTCGGTCGCCTCCTTGACCGCCGCGACGAAATCCTCCTCGCGGTAGGTGATCGCCCGGTCAGCGCCGAGCTTCAGACAGGCGTCGCATTTCTCCTGGCTGCCGGCAGTGGTGATGACGTAAGCGCCGAAGGCCGAGGCGAGCTGGATCGCCGTGGTGCCGATCCCGGACGAGCCGCCATGCACGAGCAGCGTCTCGCCGCTCTTCAAGGCCCCGCGCTCGAAGACATTGTGCCAGACGGTGAAGTAGTTTTCCGGCACCGCCGCAGCTTCGGTGTGGGTAAAGCCGGCGGGCAGCGGCAGCACGCTGCCGGCATGAACCTTGACATATTCGGCATAGCCGCCGCCGGGCGTCAGCGCGCAGACCCGGTCGCCGACGCGCCAGCGCGATATCTCATCGCCAAGGGCTGCGACTTCGCCGGCGGCTTCGAGGCCGGGCAGATCCGACGCGCCGGGCGGCGGCGGATAGGCGCCCTTGCGCTGCTGCACATCCGGCCGGTTGATACCGGCGGCGCGCACCCGGATCAGGATTTCGCCGGGACCGGGCATGGGCACGTCGCGCGTTTCCGGTTTCAGCACCCGCGGTCCGCCGGGTTCCGAGATCGCAATGGCCGTCATCTTCGCCGGAATCTTATTCTGTCCATTCGCCATGAATTTTCCCGTCTCGCTTCGCCAGTTTCCTGCCAGCTGCCAGTTTCTTGCCGACTATTTGCATCCATGCCCCTGCCCTATGTATGCTGATTGCCAAATCAGGCAAATGGCCACGACAGCGCCGGGCATCCGATTGGACGCCCAAAGGACGCTGCAGCAGTTTAATTTTCGCGCATGAGCGAGGAGCGACGATGGCGATCTTCGACGACGAACCCAAAAAGAAAGCGCGCCCGCATGAGATCGGGCAGGATCTGTCGCTGCTTTCCGTCGATGAACTGTCCGAGCGGATCGGCATCTTGCGTGACGAGATCGCCCGGCTGGAAGCCGAACTCAAGACCAAGGGCACCACCAAGTCGGCGGCCGAGGCGCTGTTCCGCCGCGGATAATTCCAGGGCCAAAGTGTCCGCCGCCGAAAAGCCCGAATGCGACTGTCTTCAGATCCCTCCCTAAATTCCAGCCGGATCAGCTAAATGTTTGCAAGCTACCGACCGATCCTCTCGCTGCTTCGCGGCACCGCTTTCCTGCTGGCGGCGACCGGACTGCACGGGCTGCTGTTGCCGCTTCGCGGCCAGGTGGAAGGTTTCTCGACCGCATCGCTCGGCCTGATGGGCACGGCCTGGGCCGGCGGCTTCGTCACCGGCTGCTTCTTTGCACCGCGCATCGTGCGCCGTGCCGGTCACGTACGCGCTTTCGGCGCCTTTGCGGCATCGGGAGCCATCGTCGCACTGCTCACCGGCCTGATCATCGACGCCTTCCCGGCTTCACCATGGCCGGCGCTTCATGGTGATCGAAAGCTGGCTGAACGAGAAGTCCACCAACGAGAACCGCGGCGCCGTCTTCGGCCTTTACATGATGGTCACCTATGCCTCGATCATGGGCGGCCAGATGATCGTTGCCGGCGGCGACGTGAAGTCGGCCTCGCTGTTCATGATCACCGGCATCCTGTTCTGCCTGTCGCTCATTCCGACCGCGGTCTCGACGGCTTCGCACCCCAAGCCGCTCCAGGACGTCTCGCTCGACGTCAAGGGGCTCTATGTCAATTCGCCGGTGTCGGCGATCGCCTGCGTTTTGATCGGCATCGCCAACGGCGCCTGGGGCACGCTCGGCGCGGTCTATGGCGCCCGCATCGGCATTTCCACGGCCGAGATCGCGCTGATGATGAGCCTGGTGGTCGTCGCCGGCGCCGCCATGCAGCTTCCGGCCGGGCGCCTCTCCGACAAGACCGACCGCCGCTTCGTGCTGGCGGGCCTGGCCTTTGGCGCGGCGCTGTTCGCCGTTGCGGTCTTCCTGTTCGAGCCGCGCTCCGGCGTCTTCGTCATTGTCTTCACCGCCGCTTACGGCGCCTTTGCCTACACGCTGTATTCGATCGCCGTGGCCCATGCCAACGACCACGCCCGCGCGGAGGATTTCGTCAAAGTGTCGGGCGGCCTGCTGCTGCTTTATGGTTTCGGCACGATGATCGGGCCATTGCTGGCCGCCGCCCTGATGGGCTGGATGCGGCCGGAAGGCCTGTTCCTTGCGACTGCCTTCGCGCATCTTTGCCTGGCGGGCTACACGCTGCTGCGTATCAACCGTCGAGCTCCGGTGCCGATCGAAGATCGCGACGCTTTCAAGACGCAACCGGCCGAGCGCTCGATCACGCCGGAAGCCTTGCGGCTCGATCCGCGCAGAAAGCCTGAAACCAACGGTTGAGATTTGGAGAACTTTGCCCCACAAATAAGGTATGATGTTCTCCGACGCCTTCATGGCGATTGCCGATCCCAACCGGCGCTATCTCTTGGAAGAGCTCCGGCGCGGCCCCAAGACCGTCAACGAACTGGCCGCCGGGTTACCGGTTTCGCGCCCGGCTGTATCGCAGCATCTGAAGGTGCTGCTCGAAGCCGGGCTGGTCAACGCCAAGCCGGAAGGGACAAGGCGCGTCTATACGGTCAGCAGTGCCGGCTTCCTGAAGCTCAACATCTGGCTCGACCAGTTCTGGGAGGCAGAGCAGCCTGGTTGACCGTGGTAGCTGAGATGCGCCGCCACGCCTCGGCAGTGACGCACCAAGCGCGGCCAGCCGCGTGCTCTTGCCTTCCGGGTCGGTGAGCGCCTGGAACAAGAAGCCCGAGTTGTGCCGGATCATGCGGCATCAGGCCTGACCGTTATTGTAGGGGAAGAGCTTAAAATAAGGCTGCGCTTCCTCGAGCACGCGGGCGACTGACGGCCGCCGCAGCAACCGGTCGTGGTAGCGCCTCAACGCCGGATAGTCGTCGCCGAACGGCTCGACCTTGTTGGCGTAGAACAGCGCAGGCGCCGCGGCGCAGTCGGCCATGGTGAAGGCCTCGCCCATCACCCATGTGCTCGACCGCATGTCCTGGTCGATGATGGCGTAGGCGCTGCGCAGCTGGGCGCGCGCCTCTTCGACGCCGAACGGATCGGTCTTGCCTTCCGGCCGCAGGCGGTCGCCGACGATCTTCTGCATCGCGTGCTGCACGTAGAAGTCATAGATGCGGTCGGCGAGGCGGGTCTGGCGGGCAAGATCGACATCGGCAGGGATCAGTTCGACCGGTCCGGGATAATGCGCGTTGAGATATTCGATGACGATCGTCGATTCCGGCACGGTCTGGTCCAGCGCCTCATCGCGCAGCACAGGCATCTTGCCGGCCGGCGACAATTTCAGGAACGCCGCGCGCGACTCCTCATTGCCGAGATCGACGACAACCGATGTGAATGGCGTGCCGTTCTCATAGAGCGCGATCAGCGGCTTCCAGCAGAAGGATGCCAGTGGATGAATATGCATCGTCAGGGACATTGTTTTGTTTGTTCCTCTGGTGCTTCGCCTCGCGGACATTCGGCCCGCCACTTACCTGGCTTGGCTATGCGCCACGATTGCGTCGACGATGACGGCCCAATCGTCGGGATGCAGTTCGTGGCCGCCGCCTTCGATGCGGACAAGCCTCGCGCCGGCGACGGCTTCTGCGAGAGCGGCGCCATGCTCGACCGGAAAGATCGGATCCTCGGTACCGTGGATAACAAGGAGCGGAACCTTCAATTCGTGCACGTTGCCCCGATCTTCGCCGCTCTTGAGCTGGAAATGATTGGTCGCGCTCAAGAAGCCGCCGGATCGGTCGTAATCCTGTTCGACGAACGCCCTCGTCCGCTTCTTGTCGAAGGGATGGGCGGTACCGGCGATTGCTTGCGCGTCCTTGACGATGAAATCGACCATCTGGTCACGGTCGGACCAGTCGACCTTCGCGCCTTCAGCCGAATGCTTCATATACGCCTCGGTCATCCCTGGCAGATGCGACGTGTCGGTTCCCATCGGAGAAGTGCTGATCGCCGTAAGCGAGATGACCAGCGACGGGTGTTTCAGCGCCACAAGCTGCGCGATCATGCCGCCCATCGACATGCCGACCACATGCGCTTTCGCGATGCCGTGGTCGTCGAGCACGCGGATGGCGTCGTCCGCCATGTCGTCGAATGTGTAAGGCGGTTCGCCCGGCGCATATTTGGTCGAACGGCCGGTATCGCGATTGTCGTAGCGGATCACGAACAGACCCTTGCCGGCCAGTTTCCGGCAGAACGCCTCCGGCCACCAGAGCATCGAAGCCATGGCGCCCATGATCAGCAGCATCGATGGATGCGCGGGGTCGCCAAACGTCTGGGATGCGATTTCGGGTTCCGCGGTCTTGACCATTGTCGCGATCTCCTCCTCTGCAAACTAATTGCATTTTGCAATCAGTTGCATCATAATAAGACTGATACGATAGTGCAACCAGTTTTATCTGGAGAATCGCATGCACACCGATCACCGCTCTGGCTGCCCGATCAACCTTTCGCTTGAGGTATTTGGCGACCGGTGGAGCCTGATCATCCTTCGCGACATGATTTTCGGCGGCAAACGCCATTTTCGCGAATTGCTCAACGGTTCGATCGAGGGCATCGCTTCCAACATCCTTGCCGACCGGCTGAAGCGGCTGATGGAATTGGGCATGCTGACCAGGGCCGACGATCCCTCCCACAAGCAGAAGGCGATCTACAGCCTGACCGAAATGGCCATAACGCTGGTGCCGATCCTGGCGCATCTTGGCGCCTGGGGTCGCATCTGGCTGCCGGTCAGCGAGGAACTCTCGATCCGCGCCGAGCTTCTGGAAAAGGGCGGTCCGCCGATGTGGAACCAGTTCATGGACGAACTGCGCCACGAACATCTGGGCATGCCTTCCGACACGCCGCCGGATGCCACCGTCCGTGCGACCTTGCAGGCCGGATACGAGGCGGTTGTCGCCCGAAAGGCGCCGGGTGCCGGGTGCGATCCGGGTGCCTGACCAACTTATTTTCCCCATTGCAGGCCGGCTCTGCTATTAAAGGGATTGAAAACTATAATTTACGGGATTGGAAAAACCCTTGGTTGAGAACTCTAAGGATGCTGCCCGCGCGCGGGCCGATTTGCGTTTCAAGAAGCAGGAGGAAGCAGCCACGGTTCGTCAGAAGGCGATGGCGGAATATGTCGCCGAGAGCGACGCCCGCCAGATAAAGACCAACAAGCTGAGGGCGCTGCGCCTTGCCAAGGAAGCGGAAGACCTCGCCAATGCACCGGCTGTCCCGGCGAAAAAGCCGGCGCGGGCCAAGAAAAATAGGGCCGGTTCGTTGCGCATGACGCTGGAAACCCGGAATCGGTGTCCGGAAAGGATCATGCGCTGCTTCAGACTGTAGAGCGTCCCTTGCGCGTCCAACGGGACGCGCGGCACTCTGATCCTCGACAACGGGTCTGGAAGCGACCGGACGGCAGCGCCATATCAGGACAGTGCCGGTCAGCGGCGCTTCCATTTCGCCATTCACGCGAAGCGATTTCAACCGGAACCGGGATTTTGTATCTGTCGTCCCGGATCAGTGAATCACGTTTCAACAGGAGACTGCCATGACCGCACTGACGCTCGACAAAGCTATTGAGATCATCGGCGCCGCTTTCGCCAAAGGCGCCGAGCTCGAGCTCAGGCCGCTTGGCGTCTCGGTCCTCGATGCCGGCGCTCATCTGGTCGCTTTCCAGCGCCAGGACGGCGCCTCGTTGCTGCGTCCGCAGATGTCGGCCGGCAAAGCCTACGGCGCGCTTGCCATCGGCATGGGTTCGCGCCGCGTCGAAGCCTTCGCCAAGGAGCGTCCGCATCTGATCGCCGGCGTCTCCGACGTGTCGGGCGGACGCATCCTGCCCGTCGTTGGCGGTGTGCTGATCCGCGACAAGGCCGGCGCCATCATCGGCGCCGTCGGCATTTCCGGCGATACATCGGACAATGATGAGGCAGCCGCCATCGCCGGCATCGAGGCGGCTGGCTTCACCGCCGATCCGGGCTGAGGCCCGGACCTCTAGTTCATGTTGATGTCCCGACTGGCCGCCCGCATCGAAACCGAGAAGCCCGCCAGGACATCGACCAGTGCGATGACCATCAGCGTGAAGAAGACCGAGTGCGCCGCGCCCTTCACCAGCAGAAACTCGACCAGGAACGCCACGAAGACGAAGGTCGACAACAGGTGGTCCATGATCGAGGCGTTCGTCGTGCGTGTCGATTTCACGATTTCGACGAAGAAGAGGAGCAGCGCGATCAGCACGATCAGATCGCCGAGCGTCATCGAGAACACCCCACCCGACATCATGCGGATCGATAACATCTGGTTTGCCCAGGGATCGTCGCCACTGCCGAATATTCCCAGAAGCCCGAGATTGTAGAGGACGAAAGGCACGATCAGCAGCGGAATGGCACCGAACATCTGACGTCTCCGGTTGGATAGCCTTCTCTAGTATGCGCCCGGCGTTCGCCGTCAAGAATTTTCGTACGTGACCGCGAACACGGACAAAGACTGTGCGAAATAACTATGTCAGCCGGCCCGGCTGCCATCCGATACCGCAACTGGGATGTCTGAAATTGGTTCGAGGGGGGATCGCACATGCAAAAGGACCGGCGCAATGGCCGGTCCTTCGGGAGTCACAAAACCGTCAAAAGCGTTTCTCAGCTTTCCTTCGGCTCCAGAACCTGGCGACCGCCATACATGCCGGTCTTCAGGTCGATATGGTGCGGGCGGCGCATCTCGCCGGAATTCTTGTCCTCGACATAGGTCGGGGCCTTGAGCGCGTCGGCCGAGCGGCGCATGCCGCGCTTCGACGGAGAGGTTTTTCGTTTCGGAACGGCCATGGATATGCTCCACTAGATGGTCAAAATGCCCCGGCCGCCCTCGTGAAAGGGCCGCGTCAGGGGCCGGAATCTGAGAAAGTCGGGTGCCTATACACGCCCTGCGCCGTTTTGGCCAGCGCCGTCGCGAATTTTTTTAAGCTACCGCAGACAGCCGACATAGGCGCCGGACCGACCTGCGCGCCGCTCGATCAGCGCGGCCAGACGTCTCAGCCCCGGCCCGGGCTTCGCCGGATTGCGGGCGATCGGGTTCGGCAAGGTGACGGCAAGCAGCGCCGCCTGGCGTCGCGACAGCCGCTTTGCCGAAACCCCGAAATGGTGCTGGGCGGCGGCCTCGA
This sequence comes from Mesorhizobium sp. M9A.F.Ca.ET.002.03.1.2, assembly GCF_003952365.1. NCBI lineage: Bacteria > Pseudomonadati > Pseudomonadota > Alphaproteobacteria > Hyphomicrobiales > Phyllobacteriaceae > Mesorhizobium > Mesorhizobium sp. M9A.F.Ca.ET.002.03.1.2. Next base: position 928,539 of record NZ_CP034443.1, read on the forward strand.
TGCCATAGATGCCCGGGCCCCATTCGGCAATGTTGAGATAGATCTCCATGATGCGCCGTTTCGACATCATCGCGTCGAAATAGACCGCCAGCGGCAGCTCGACGACTTTCCGGACCGAACCCAGCGGCCGCGACCAGAGATAGAGGTTCTTCACTGTCTGCATGGTGATGGTCGAGGCGCCGCGCGTCATCTCGCCGGCCAGTGCGTCGTCGACGACGCCCCTCAACTCGCCAAGATCGATGCCGCGGTGGAAACAGAACTGCCCATCCTCCGACATGATGACCGAATGCGCCAGCGCCGGCGCCACATCGTCGATCGAAACCCAGCGCCGGTCGTAGCCGGAAAACGTCGCCAGATCCTTCAGCATCAGTGTCGATACCGGATGCACGAATGGCGGCAGATACAGGAAGGTCAGCACCGCCGGTATCAGCGCCAGCACGATGGCGACGGTGATGCCGCGCCGGATCCAGCGCGGGGGCCGGCGTTTGAGACCGATGCGGTTGCCGCGTTTCGGCCTCACCATATCCAGCCCTTCGGTTTCGTGATCGACGATCGGTTCCGCCAAGCCGCCCAATCCATGCTGCTCCCTGCCCCGGCATAATGGCGCTTGGCTTCTTGCGCAACGTCTGAGTGTCGGCTACCCGTCCCGGGCATGATGAAAGACGATCAAATGCCGTTTGAGGCAGCGCTTGTCCAGCGCGCAGGTCCGCTCGAGGCGTTGCTCAGGCGGCTCCTCGACGACCGCCCGCTTTCAGGCGAGATCGCGCGGCCGCAACGCCTGATGGCGGCGATGCGCCATGGCGTGCTGAACGGCGGCAAGCGCCTGCGCCCCTTCCTGGTCATGGAAAGCGCAGCACTCTTTTCCGCCGACGGCGAGGCGGCGCTGCGCGTGGCGGCGGCGCTCGAATGCGTGCATTGCTATTCGCTGATCCATGACGATCTGCCGGCCATGGACGACGATGATTTGCGCCGTGGCCAGCCGACCGTGCACAAGGCCTTCGACGAGGCGACCGCCATCCTCGCCGGCGACGCCTTGCTGGCGCTTGCCTTCGACATCATAGCCGACGAAGCGACGATGCTGCCGGGCGAGCGACGGGCGGCGCTGATGCTGGCGCTGGCCCGCGCCGCAGGAGCCGGCGGCATGGTCGGCGGCCAGACGCTCGACCTCGAAGCCGAGCGTATCAGGCCGGACGAAGCCGGCATCATCCGGCTTCAGGCGATGAAGACCGGCGCGCTGATCCGCTTCGCCTGCGAGGCGGGCGCAATCCTTGCCGGCGCGCCAGCGGCCGATCGTGAAAGACTGGCCGAGTTCGGCTCGGCGATCGGGCTTGCCTTTCAACTTGCCGACGACCTGCTCGACCTGACGGCGGACGCGCATCAGATGGGGAAGGCGACGGGCAAGGATGCAGCCGCCGGCAAGGCGACGCTGGTGGCGCTGCACGGCGCGAACTGGGCGCGGGACCAGCTTCAAGGCCTCGTCGGCCAGGCCCACGCGCTGCTCGATCCCTACGGCGAAGCCGCCGCACTTCTGAAGGAAGCGGCGAAATTCGTGGCGGCCCGCAGCAGCTGACGCTGCTCTCTAAGGCGGGCTGAGCAGCCAAGGAGGGTTGGTGAACTGTTCGGCCAGGAAGTCCACGAACACCCGCACACGCGGCGACAGAATTCGGCCGGGCGGATAGACAGCGCATATTGGCGGTCCGTCGTGATGATTGTATCCGGTGAGCAGTGCGGTCAGTCTGCCTATCCTGATGTCCGGTCCGACCAATATCTCCGACATGCGGATGATGCCGACACCCGCAAGAGCCAGCCGGCGCAGGGCTTCCGTGCTGTTGGCCTCTATCGGGCTGCGGATACGCATGCTTTGCGGACCGTTCGGGCCATCGAATTCCCAGATGTTGAGGCCGCCGCGTGATGTAATGCCAAGACATGTATGATGTTGAAGGTCGCCCGGCGTCATCGGTGTACCGTTTTTCTTGATATACTGTGCGGACGCGCAAATCACACGGTGATTGGGCGCCAGCCGCCGCATCACCAGCCTGGAATCGCTCTGGGCGGCAACGCGCACGGCGACGTCCGTTTCCTCGGCCAATAGGTCGATAATCGCATCTGTAAACGTCAGCTCGAGCTCGATGGCCGGGTAGCGATCGATGAAAGCCGGTAACATCGGCACGATCAAACGATGGCCGAAGGCGCTCGGAAGACTGACGCGCAGCCGGCCGCGTGGTTCTGCGCCGGGTTGAATCGCGATTTCAGCCTCTTTGATGTCGTTCAGGATACGGCGAGCGCTATCGGCATAGGTGCTGCCTTCCGCCGTCAAGCCGATGCGCCGCGTCGAGCGTTGCAGCAAGCGCACGCCAAGGCGGGACTCAAGACGACCGATGATTTTGCTGACGGCCGATGGGGTCATCCGGAGCCGGCGTGCAGCAGCCGAGAAGTCGCCTTCCTCGACAACTGACAGGAACACGCCCATCGCTTCTTGCCGGTCCATATCTATTCCAATTCGTCACAGATGAACGGAAATTATCACCGATTATCGGCAAGGGCGATATATAATATGAAGTCCTCCTCAGCATGCGAAATGCTGGCGAGGAGAGTGCGATGCGTTCCGAACAGCCAGACCTGCGAGACGCTCACGAGCTGCATCGGTGGGCACGCCGCCAGCGCAGCGCCGCAATTGGGCGGTGGTGCCTTCGGCTTGTCCGCGCGATCAATCGATCACATCAAAGGATGGGGAACCGCTCGAGGCGAAGCAACGTCCGGGCTAGCGCAGTCGGCCAATCGGAATGATTTCCGGCGATGTCTCGAGATATGGCTCGCCCTGCCAACTGCCGAGCCATTCTTCGACGACCAGCCCGGCCTCGTCCAGCATCTGCGCGACGCTTTCCTTTGTCGGGAAGGCTATTTTCGATTCGGCGCTGAGGACCCGCCCGCTGTCGGGGATTTCATAATGGGTCGAGTAGGTGACGACGCCCGTGGCGGGATCGCGTCGGAAATCGTTCCATGCTCTTACCGTGCCCAATCCGGGATGACTCAGTTCCCGTTGCGACCGTTCCGGCGTCCACTCGAGCCATTCCTCCGTGGCTGGATTTCGCGTGTCGAAGATGAAACGTCCGTTGGCAGCCAGATGCGCGGCGATCGTGGCAAGCACCGCCTCTCGATCTTCCGGCGTCAGAAACACCTGGAAGGCATGTCCGGTCAAAAGCACAAGGTCGAAGCGCCGCCCAAGCCTGACGCTGCACGCATCCGCCTCGACCCAGTCGACGCTCTCGCCACCGGCTCTGCGGCGCGCGATATCGAGCATCGCCGGCGCCGGATCGACGCCGGTCACGCTGCGCCGACCGGCGAGCGCGGCGGCCAATTGGCCCGTGCCGCAGCCGAGATCGAGAACCGAGCCGGCACCCTTGGCGAGGCCGACGCAATAGTCGAAGTCCACGCCGGCCTCGTTCTCGATATCGTAGAACTGGACGAGGTTGGGATCGCTGTAGAGACGGTCGGTCATTGTTGGGCCTATAGCTGGAGCCATGGAGCAGCCGAATTCGTGGAATCGAAGCAGCGCTTCAATGATTTGTCGGCAAACCGGTCGGCACCCATCACCGATTCCGCACCACAATGCATGCGCCGCCGACGCTTTGCAGTTTCTGGCAGATGTTGTCGGCCTTGGCTTTGGAGTCGGCGCCGATCCGGACCGCATAGATGCCACGCCTGCCGATCGGCGTGCGCACCCGGCTGACCACCGGATCATGGCCGTTAAGCAAGACCGGGAACCGGCGCTTTACACCGTTCCATTGATTGATCGCGGCAGCGCGGCGGAAATTGCCGGCCACCTGCACGCCCCACGGCTTGATGTTGATCGACGCCATGGCCACGGTTCTGGACATGATCGTTGGCAGCTTGCGGCAGGAGACTGCGAAGTTCGCTTTCTTGTCGAGCGGCTGGATGATGCCGGCATAGGCGGCGTCTGTAAACCTGTCGGCCGGCTCTCCCATGATGTCCAGAACGTAGTTTTCGGTCTCCATCGGCAGGAAGCCACCGGAACTCAGCCAGCGCGACACCCGGCTTTCGCCGGCATTGTAGGCGGCGGCGGCCAGGCCGAGATTGCCGAAGCCGGTTTTCATTTCGGCGAGATATTTTGCCGAGGCCGGGATGGCCTGCTCGATATCGAAGGAATTGGCGAGACCGCGCATCTTGGCTGTGCCCGGCATGAACTGGGCTATGCCTTCGGCGCCGACCGGACTGACCGCATTGGGATCGAAGCGGCTTTCCTTCCAGATCAGCCTGGCAAAAAAATCCTTGGGCAGGCCGTTCTGATCTGCATGGGCCTCGATCAGGTTGCAAACCCGGTCGAGCAGCCTCTGCTTGGCGGGGCGCGGCGGATCGGCCTGGATGGTGGTCGTCCAGCCCAGCCCGCAAAACAGAACCAGCGTCGCCCAGAGGAAGCGCCGCATTGATCTACTCCGCTGCGGCCCTGCCTTGTTGCCCAAACCGCTGCTCGATATAGTCGGCGACCATCTTCTCGAAGTCGGCGGCGATCGAAGGGCCGCGCAGCGTCGCCGCCTTCTTGCCGTCGACGAACACCGGCGCCGTCGGCATCTCGCCGGTGCCGGGCAGCGAAATGCCGATATCGGCGTGCTTGGATTCACCCGGGCCATTGACGATGCAGCCCATCACCGCGACCTTGAGGTTCTCGACGCCGGGATATTTTTCACGCCACACCGGCATGTTCTTCCTGAGATCCGCCTGGATGTTCTGGGCGAGTTCCTGGAACACCGTCGAGGTCGTTCGGCCGCAGCCGGGGCAGGCGGCGACGATCGGCACGAATTGCCGGAACCCCATGGTCTGCAGGAGTTCTTGCGACACTTGCACCTCACGGGTGCGGTCGCCATTCGGCTCCGGTGTCAACGAGATGCGGATCGTGTCGCCAATGCCTTGCTGGAGCAGGATGCCCATCGCCGCGGACGAGGCGACGATGCCTTTCGAACCCATGCCGGCCTCGGTGAGACCAAGATGCAGCGCGTGGTTGGAGCGGGTGGCAAGCTCGGTATAGACCGCGATCAGGTCCTGCACGCCGCTGACCTTGGCCGACAGGATGATCTTCTCGCGGTTAAGGCCGATCTCCTCCGCCATTTCAGCCGAAAGGATCGCCGATTGCACGATCGCCTCGCGGGTCACTTCCTGTGCGGTCAGCGGAAAGCCTTGGCGCTGGTTGTCGTCCATCAGCCGGGTCAGAAGCTCCTGGTCCAGCGAACCCCAGTTGACGCCGATGCGTACCGGTTTGTCATACCGGACCGCCATCTCGACGATCGCCGCGAACTGCCGGTCCTTCTTGTCCTTGAAGCCGACATTGCCGGGATTGATGCGATATTTGGCCAGCGCCTGTGCGCAGGCTGGATGATCGGCGAGCAGCTTGTGGCCGATATAGTGGAAATCGCCGACCAGCGGCACGTTGATGCCGAGCCGTTCGAGCCGCTCCCGGATGGCGGGCACGGCGGCAGCGCTCTCGTCGCGGTCGACGGTGATGCGCACGATCTCGGAGCCGGCGCGATGCAGCGCCGCAACTTGAGCGACCGTCTGGTCGATATCGGCGGTGTCGGTGTTGGTCATCGACTGGACGACGACAGGGGCACCCCCGCCGACCGTCACGCCGCCGACATCGACGCCGACCGACGTGCGGCGCGGGAAGGGAGAGGAAAAATATCCGGTCATGCCGGCTGCCTTTTGTTAGCGCATAGGCCTAGGCCGGAATCGGCCTTCGCAAGGGATCATGCGCAAAATCAAAATGCTACAGCGTCTTTTGCGCGTCCGAAAGGGCGCTGTAGCAGGTCCGGGCATGAGGTGGAGGAGCAAAGATGGCTTGTCAATGGTGACAGGCAGGTAGCCTATCAAATCAATGACAGGAAGACGGCGGCAAACCATCTATCCCGTCCATCTCGATGGAGCAAAATAACGAACCTTCCGGCGGCATGGTTGCTACCGGAAAGAGGATCGCGCCGAAAGCGGCGCCATCCTGCGCATAACCCCGAAAATCGGCATCGATTTTCGGAAAAGGTCATGCGCCAAATCAGAAGCACTACAGCATCCTTTGCGCGCCCAAAGGACGCGCGGCGCTGTAGAAGAGCGTCAGTGCGTGGTCGGTTTCGCCTTCAGTTTTTCAATCTCGTCCTTGAGTGCCAGCTTGCGCCGCTTGAGATTCACGATTTCGAGATCGTCGACGGATGGATGATTCATCGCATCATCGATTTCGCGTTCGATGTCGCCGTGTTTCCGCTGCAGCTCATCAAGATGGGATGCAAGAGACATGATTGGTTCTCCCTTTCATGGTTTCCTCGATTGCAGCCGTCAAGGTGCGTCCACCGCAGGCTCGCTTCTGTGACGGCACAATGACAGTCTGCCACCATCGGGCATCGATGTCGAATGCTGCATGGTAGCATTCCACGACAATGTGAAATGTGGTAAGGGCTGCGCGCCGGCCGCAAAAAAAATGCCGGCGCCGCCCAATCAGGCCCATTTTTGGGCGCCGCAGACGTGCAGACGGTAGATAATGTCCGAACAGGAACAGGCTGATATCCGCCTTGAATATTCTCGGCTGAAGCAGGAGCACGCCGATTTCGACGCGGCCATCAACGCGATGATCGCCATGAACTGCGACCCTCTGCAGATCCAGCGCATGAAGAAGAAGAAGCTTTTCCTGAAAGACCGGCTGATGGCGCTGGAAGACCGGATCATTCCCGACATCATCGCGTGAGCAAATCCCGCTTGCCGTCTCGGCAAAAACGGCTCATCCCGTGATCGAAAGCCTTGCGGCGCGTTCGCGCAGCAGGGCGATGAGGTCGGCGGTCTTCTCCTCTGAGGTGTCGATGGGAACCACTAGGCACATCGTCGCCTCGACCTTGCCCGGTGCCGAAAAGACCGGCGCAGCAAGGCATTTCGTATAGGCGTCAACAAGGCCCGAGGTCACACAATAGCCGGCGGTCCCGGCCAAGGCGATATCGGCTATGAAGTCGTCGAGCAGCAATCTGCGGCCATCCGGCAGGACGAGATCGTCTTCAGACACCATGTCCTCGATCAGCCTCCTTTCGAAACCGGCGAGAAGCAGCCGCCCGGAAGCGGTCCAGGGAAGCGGGATCTGCAGACCTGTGGCCGAGCTGATCCGGAACGGCCTGGTGCCCGGACTTGAATGGACAATTGTGTAGCGGCCGCTTTGCAGCATGCACAATTCAGAGGTTTCGCCTGTCTCGCGCGACAGATTGTCGACTTCCTGACGCCCTCTCCTGAGCAGGTCGTTGCCGCGCACATAGTCCATTCCGTAGAGATAAAGCTTCTTGCCGAAATAGACGCGATTGCCGTCGCCGGCCATTTCCAGCAGGCCCGCATCGACGAGCGAGCGCACGAGCGTGTAGGTCGTCGAGCGGGGCGCATTCACGCCCTTGGCGAGATCGCCGATCCCGATCGCACGCTGGGTCGCGTGAAGAAACTCCAGGATCTGGAGCACACGATTGAGACCCTTCTCGCGAGAGCCCGAAGTCTTGTCTTCGTCCGGGCCGGCGTCGGTCCGGACTGCCAACGCATTGCCATCTTGCATTGTCGATTCCCGATGTTAGTATCTGTCTTGTACAGGATACATGTGTCTTTTGTAAGAGACAATCTGGGAAATCCCTGGCACACGTATCGGCAAAGGGGAACACAACGCGAAAAGGAGGTCGCCGTGAACGACACATCCAAGAGACGTGAATTTCTAAAACTGGGAATGGCCGGGCTTGCAACGGCCGGAGTGGTGGGCGCGGCAGCAACGGTCGATGTCCAGAAGGCGGCGGCGCAGGCGGCGGCGGACAGTCTGCTGCGCACTGTTCTCGATCGCGGCAAGCTGATCGTCGGCACCGGCAGCACCAACGCGCCCTGGCACTTCGAGAACGATGCCGGCGAACTCGTCGGCATGGACATCACGATGGGGCGAATTCTTGCCAAGGGACTTTTCGACGATCCGACCTTGGTCGAATTCGTCATGCAGGATCCGGCGCAGCGCATTCCGAACGTGACCACCAACAAGGTCGACATCACCATCCAGTTCATGACCATGACCGCCCAGCGCTCGCAGCTGATCAACTTCTCCAGGCCGTATTACGTCGAAGGCGTCGCTCTGCTGACCCTTCCGACCGCCGAAAACAAGACCTTCGACAAGCTGCTAGCCGGCGGCTCGGCAACGCGTATTTCCATCCTGCAGAATGTCGATGCCGAGGCAAATGTGCATATTGTCCTGCCGGAGTCGCAGGTGATGCAGATCGACACCCAGGCCAACGTGCTGCAGGCGCTGGAGTCCAAGCGGGTCGACGCCGCCGCGGTCGATCTGTCGACGGTGCGCTGGCTCGCCTCGCGCAATCCGGACAAATATTTCGATGCCGGCAAGAGCTGGTTCTCGATGCTTTACGGTGCGGCGCTGCGACAAGGCGATCCTGACTGGCTGGCCTTCGTCAACACAAGCTTCGCGACTGCAATGTTCGGTCATGAAACGGCGCTCTACGACGCGGCGTTCAAGGACTATTTCGGGTTGGAGCCGCCGGCGCGCCATCCCGGTTTTCCGGTCATCTGATATAGCTGGCGGAAGGGCAGCATTCATCGCCCTTCCGCCTCTTTTCTCCTCGATGGCCCCCTGGCACTGAGGCGGACGCATGGGCTATACTCTCAACTTCAACCTGATCTGGCGGCATTTCGACAAGCTGTGGGGTGGCCTGCTGCTCAGTCTCGAACTCGCCGTGATCTCGATCGCCATCGGCATCGTCATCGGGCTCGTTCTAGCGGTCTGGTACGTTTCGGCCGGGCGCGTGGTGCGGGCCATCATCGCCGCCTATGTCGAGTTCATCCGCAACGTGCCCCTGATCCTGCTCGTCTATCTGGTCTTCTATGGCCTGCCGACGGTGGTCGACATCGCCTACTCGGCGCAGACCTCGTTCGTTGCCACACTGTCCCTCTATAGCGGCGCTTATCTCGTCGAGGTGTTTCGTTCGGGGCTCGAGGCCGTTCCGCGCGGCCAGATCGACGCCGGCAAGGCGATCGGCCTGACGCCCTGGCAGCGTCTGCTCCATGTGCGCCTGCCAACAATGCTGCGGATAACGCTGCCCGCGCTTTCCAACACGTTCATATCGCTCTTCAAGGACACGTCCGTCGCCTCGGTCATTTCGGTGCCCGAGCTCACCTATGGCGCCCAATGGATCAACTTCAACACGTTCCGGATCGTGGAGGTCTACCTTGTGGTGACGGCGATGTACCTCTTCACGGGCTACGCCCTTCTCTATGCGCTTCGGCTTGTCGAGCGCTGGTTCAAGGTGGCGCACTAGGATGCTCGGCCAGATCCTCTACGCCTTGCCCTTCCTGGCCCAGGGTTTTGCCGTGACCCTGTGGGTGTCGCTGCTGGTCGTGGTGCTGTCGCTCATCGCCGGCGTATTGATGGGCGTCGGCCTTGTCTATGGCCCGGCTCCGCTGCGCTGGGTGGTGCGCATTTTCAGCGACACCATACGCGGCATCCCGATCCTGGTGCTCATCTTCTTCGTCTACTACGGCCTGCCTGCTGTCGGCATCCATCTGGAATCCTTCTGGGCAGCCGTGCTGGCGCTCACTTTGTTCAAGACCGCGCAGGTCGTCGAATACCTCAGGGGCGCGGTCGGTTCCATACCGAAGGGGCAGTCCGAAGCGGCGATGGCGATCGGGCTGACCTTTCGCCAGCGACTGGCCTACGTCGTCTTCCCGCAAGCATTCAGGCGCTTCCTGCCGCCATGGATCAATGGCGTCACCGATGCGGTAAAGGGCAGCGCGCTGGTCTCGCTGCTCGGCATCACTGACCTGATGCATGCCATCAACCAGGTCATCGGCCGCACCTACGAGGCGATGCCGCTCTACATCCTTGGCGCGGTCATCTACTTCACCGTCAATTACGCCCTTTCGCTCGCCAGCCGGCGGCTGGAGCGGCGCTTCTCCTTCATCCGGGAATAGCAAGATGTCCACACATGCCAATCCGGTACTTCTCGATGTCTCCAACGTCTCCAAATCCTTTGGATCCGTCGAGGTCTTGCGTTCCGTCAGCTTGCAGGTAGAGCGCGGCGAGGTGGTGACGGTCATTGGACCTTCCGGCAGCGGCAAGACCACGCTGCTGCGCTGCGTCAACTTCCTGGAGAGCTACGACAGCGGCTCCATCCGCATCGACGGCAAGGAGGTCGGCTTCCGCGAGACCGGAACACGCCAGCGTCGCAGCGAGCGCGACCTGGCTGCGATGCGGGCAGAGACCGGAATGGTGTTCCAGAGTTTCAACCTGTTCCCGCATCTGACAGCGGCCGGCAACATCATGCTTGGCCTGCGCAAGGTGCGCGGCAAGAGCAGCGCCGAGGCTCGCCAGATTGCCGAGCACTGGCTCGGCCGGGTCGGCCTCGCCCATAAGGCGGACAGCCTGCCGGCCGAGCTTTCCGGCGGTCAGCAGCAGCGCGTCGGTATCGCCCGCGCGGTGGCGATGGAGCCGAAAATCCTGCTTCTCGACGAAATAACGTCGGCGCTCGATCCAGAACTCGTCGGCGAGGTGCTCGAGGTCGTGCGCAGCCTGGCTGAAGACGGCATGACGATGGTGATGGTCACGCATGAGATGGCCTTTGCGCGCGACGCTTCGAGCCGAATCGTCTTCATGGCGGATGGCGGCGTCAGCGCCGCAGGGCCGCCTGCCGAGATTCTGGGCGCGGAGATCGACAACGAGCGTCTTCGCAGCTTCCTGGCGCGGTTTCGCGCCTCGCATTTCTGACATCAGACGGCGAAAGCTGTCGCAAGGAGCTTTTTCATGACGCCTTACATCCGGCTCGCCGAATTGGGCCTGACGCTGCCCGAGCCGCCGACGCCCATCGCCAATTTCGTCACCCATGCCGAGAGCGGACGGCTGATCTTCCTTTCCGGACAGGGACCGTTGCGCGCCGATGGCACGCTTTGCACCGGCAAGGTGGGCGAGGACATTACGGTGGAGGAAGCCTATGAGCATGCCCGCCTCACCGGTTTGAACCTGCTCGCCGTCATGCATGCCGCGGCAGGCGACCTCGGCCGCATCGTGCGCGTCGTCAAGCTGCTTGGCTTCGTCAATGCGATTCCGACGTTCAGCGACCACCCGAAAGTGGTCAACGGCTGCTCCGATCTTTTCGCCGCTGTCTTTGATAGGATCGGCGGCCACGCCCGTTCGGCGATCGGTGTCGGCTCCTTGCCTGGGAACATCACAGTCGAAATCGAGGCGGTCGTCGAGATCGCCGCCTGAATTTTCACCCATGGATATGCAGCGATGAAAACCTATTCCGCAAACGGCTCCAACACCACAATTCGCGAACGGCTCGGCCTTCGCCAGATCATCAACGTTTCCGGCACGATGACGGCGCTCGGCGCCTCGATCATCGTCCCGGAAGCGATCGCCGCGATGTCGGAGATCGCTTCGCAATGGGTGGAGATGGACGATCTGCAACGCGCCGCAAGCGCGATCGTCGCGCGCCTCACCGGCGGCGAGGCCGGTTTCATCACGGCTTGCTGCGCCAGCGGCATCACCATGGCGATTGCCGGCGCGATGACCGGCACCAACCTTCTCGCGATCGAGCGGCTGCCGGACGACACCGAGGGCCTCAAGTCGGAGGTCATCGTCCAGCTCGGCCATATCGTCAACTACGGCGCGCCGATCGACCAGTCGATCCGGCTGGCGGGGGCCAGGACCGTACCGGCCGGCACGGTCAGCGTGACGCAGGACTATCACGTCCGCGACGCAATCCGCGACCGCACGGCGGCCGGCCTCTATGTTGTTGCGCATCACACGGTGCAATACGGCATGCTCTCGCTCGAGGAGTTCTGCGAGATCTGCCACGCCAGGGGCGTCCCGGTGATCGTCGACGCCGCCTCCGAATACGACCTGCGCGGCTTTCTCGCGCGCGGCGCCGACATCGTCGTCTATAGCGGCCACAAATTCCTCAGTGGGCCGACCAGCGGCATCGTGACGGGGCGCAAAGATCTGGTGCGGGCCGCCTATCTCCAGAATCGCGGCGTCGCGCGGGCGATGAAGGTCGGCAAGGAAAGCATCGCCGGCACCATGGCCGCGCTCGAGGCCTGGGAGCGGCGCGACCATGCCGGCATCCGCAAGCGGGAGGAAGCGGCTTTGCATCTGTGGAAAGACGCATTGCAAGGCCTGCCCGGCATCGCCGCGCATGTCATCCCCGATCCGACCGCCAATCCGCTCGACCGCTTGCAGGTGTTTGTTACGCCTGAGAGCAGATTCACCGCTGCCGGCCTTGCCTCGGCGCTGGCGGCGGGCTCGCCTCCCATCATCGTGCGCAATCACGAGGTCGAGCGTGGCCACTTCTTCCTCGACCCGTGCAATCTTCATCCGGGTGAGGCGGCAATCGTCGCCGAGCAGCTTCGCGCCGTGCTGACCGCGAAGGAGCGTCCTGCGGATGCGATGAAGGCGGCTCGCAAGGAGTCCGCCGGCGCCTTGCGCTGGCCGGATTAGGCAGCGAGGGCACAGCTGCCCGAATGCTGCGCAGAGGCACCGCATCCTTGCCGTCGCTGCCGAATTCCGCTAATGCGCGCCTTTGTCGCCGGGGAGCAGAAGCTTGGACGATCAACGCGCCGACGTCGCCATCATCATGGGCAGCCAGTCCGACTGGGCGACGATGCGCCACGCCGCCGAAACGCTGGAGGCGCTGGGCATCCCACACAGGCGGCTGATCGTCTCGGCCCATCGCACTCCCGACAGGCTCTATGACTTCGCCAAGGGCGCCAAGGCGGCTGGTTTTCGGGTGATCATCGCCGGCGCCGGCGGTGCGGCGCACCTGCCCGGCATGACGGCGGCGATGACCCCGCTCCCCGTTTTCGGCGTGCCGGTGGAATCGAAGGCACTTTCCGGACAGGATTCGTTGCTCTCCATCGTTCAGATGCCGGCCGGCATTCCGGTCGGCACGCTGGCCATCGGCAAGGCAGGCGCCACCAACGCCGCCCTTCTGGCTGCGGCCGTGCTGGCGCTGACTGACGAAAAGCTCGCTGCCCGGCTCGATGCCTGGCGCGCCGCCCAAACCGCCAAGGTCGCCGCCGAGCCCACGGACACGCCATGAGCCTGCCCGCCGGCTCGACCATCGGCATCATCGGCGGCGGCCAACTCGGCCGCATGCTGGCCATGGCCGCGGCCCGCCTCGGTTACCGCACGGTAGTGCTGGAACCGCAGCCGGACTGCCCAGCGGCACAAGTCGCCAATCGGCAGATCGCCGCTGCCTACGACGATACGGCCGCGCTCGCCGAACTGGCGGCAGTCAGCGCCGTCGTCACCTACGAGTTCGAGAACGTGCCGGTGGCAGCCGCCAGCGCGCTTGCCGTCACGGTCCCGGTCCATCCGCCGGCGCGCGCGCTGGAAGTGGCGCAGGACCGGGTGGCGGAGAAGAAATTCCTCAACGGCATCGGCGTCCCCACCGCGGATTTCTGCCCCGTCGACAATGACGACGAACTGACGGCGGCGCTGAGAAAGTTTGGTGGCAGCGGCATATTGAAGACCAGGCGCATGGGCTATGACGGCAAGGGCCAGCGTGTCTTCCGCAACATGGAAACCGGCGGCTTTGCCGGCACCTGCGAGTCGATGGGCAACGTGCCGTTGATCCTCGAATCCTTTGTCGACTTCGAACGCGAGATTTCGGTGATCGCGGCGCGCGGCATAGACGGTTCGCTCGCCGCCTACGATCCGGCAGAAAACGTCCACCGCGACGGCATCCTGCACAGTTCGACCCTGCCAGCTGGAATAACATCCGAAACAGCGGTTTCGGCGCAGGCGGCAGCGGCAGAAATACTTGCGGCGCTCGACTATGTCGGCGTCATCGGCATCGAGTTCTTTGTCCTGGCCGACGGCTCGCTGCTGGCCAATGAGATCGCCCCGCGCGTTCACAATTCCGGCCACTGGACGGAAGCCGCCTGCATCGTCTCGCAATTCGAGCAGCACATTCGCGCCGTCGCCGGCCTGCCGCTGGGAAATCCCGGCCGCCATTTCGACTGCGTCATGGAAAACCTGATCGGCGACGACATCCTGCGCGTCCCAGCCCTGCTCGCCGAGCCTGATCTGATGCTGCATCTTTACGGCAAGGCCGAGGCCCGGCCCGGCCGCAAGATGGGCCATTTTACGCGAATGAGCCGTCATCGGCTCATCTAGGAAGCATGCTTGCGGTTGACACGGGCAAGGCTCCTCGTTTATGAGCCACGCACAAGTTGAAAGGCGCGCTTTCCGGGCGCGCCTTAATAATTCGGCCCGGGACCGGGCCCAGACCGACGGGCAAGACCATGAAGATCAAGAATTCGCTCAAGGCGCTGAAGGCGCGTCACCGCGACAACCAACTGGTTCGCCGCAAGGGCCGTATCTACATCATCAACAAGACCGCTCCGCGCTACAAGGCGCGCCAGGGCTGAGTTTTAGGCCGGAGGCTGTTTGTCTCCGTCCACATGATGTTTATTGCCGTCATGCCGGCCTTCTCACGCTAAATTCAGTTTGACGATCCGCTGTCCGGAGCTAGATTCCGGCTATGCGGATTCTTTTTGCATTCCTCGCGGCGCTTTTTCTTTTCGGTTCCGCCTCGCTTCCGGCTCAAGCGGACGACCCGGTCGCACCTCCGGTCGCCACGACCAGAGAGGCAAGGCTCGACCAGTTGTTCGCCGACCTGAAGCGCGAGCGCAACGAAAAAGCCGCCGAGCGCATCGCCGCGCGCATCTCGAACGAGTGGGCGCAATCCGGCAGCGCCTCGATCGACCTGATGTTGCAATGGTCGCAAAAGGCGATCGAAGACCAGAAGTTCGACGTAGCGCTCGATTTCCTCGATCAGGTGGTGACCTTGCAACCGGCGTTTGCGGAAGGATGGAACCGGCGCGCCACCGCGCATTTCATGATGAAGAACTTTGGAAAATCGATGTCGGACATCGACCGCACGCTGCAGCTCGAACCTCGCCATTTCGGCGCGCTTTCCGGCCTGGCGCAGATCATGACCGTAACCGGCCACAAGGAGTCGGCGCTGGAAGCATGGCAGCGCGTGCTCGGCATCTATCCGATGTTGCGCAGCGCCCAGGATCAGGTCGGCGCGCTTTCGGAAGAGCTCGCCGGCGAAGGGATTTGATACCGGAGGGTCAGTGCCCCAGGCTGCGACGTTCCCACGGCAATTTCAACATTGCCGTCGATCTCGCGCTGGCCATAACCACCTTTCCAGTCAGTGAAAAGAGCAATTTCGTCGCTTTTGCCTATCTCGGCGCTGCTTGTCGGTGAGCGCGATGTGTGGTTTCTGTATAGGGTTAGAGTGGTTGGGCAATCATGATTGCAGCTTACATCGACGAGTTCATAATGTTTTGCGCCGGTCTATGGATGTCGGGCGTCGGCTACGGGTTCCTCCAGATGCCAAACCAATCCCAAGCCGGACAACAGGCCTGGTTGGCACGCCTTCCCAGCCATTTCAAATGGATGGGGCCGCTCTTGCTGATAATCTCGATCGTACTCGCCGTCGCCTCACCTTCTTGATCCGGTTGCAGGCAACAGGTTGCTGCGCTCCGCATCGAGGCGAGGCTTCAGCTTGGTGAATTCGCCTGTGGGCGGCCTAAAAGCGTGTCGCATGAATCAGTTCAAACGCGACGCGCTTTAGCGGCTGGCCTGCATCTCCGATCCGACATAGGCGATGCGCAGCATGTTGGTGGAGCCCGGCGTCCTCAGCGGCACGCCGGCCGTGATGATGACCCGGTCGCCCGGCTTGCCGAATCCCTCGTCCAAAGCAATGCGGCAGGCGCGGTCGACCATGTCGTCGAGGTCGATTGCATCGGGCGAGACGACGCAATGCGTGCCCCACAAAAGCGACAGCCGCCGCGCCGTGTTGACAATCGGCGACAGCGCGACGATCGGCACCTGCGGCCGCTCGCGCGCAGCGCGCAGGCCGGTCGTGCCGGACGCCGTATAGCTGATGATCGCCGACAGTTTCAGCGTCTCGGCGATTTCGCGGGCGGCCAGCGAGATGGCGTCGGCGCCGGTCGCTTCCGGCTGCGAGCGCTGCGCATTGATGATGCCGGCATAGGTCGGGTCGGTTTCGACCTTGGTGGCGATACGGTCCATCATCGCCACCGCCTCGACCGGGTAGGCGCCGGCCGCGGACTCCGCCGAGAGCATGATGGCGTCGGCGCCTTCGAACACGGCGATCGAGACGTCCGACACCTCGGCGCGGGTCGGCACGGGTGCTGCGATCATCGATTCCAGCATCTGCGTGGCGATCACCACCGGCTTGCCGGCGCGGCGCGCGGCGCGGGTGATCTGCTTCTGGATGCCGGGCACGGCTTCGAGCGGCATTTCGACGCCGAGATCGCCGCGGGCGACCATCAGTGCGTCCGAAAGTTCGATGATCTCGGCCAGCCGGGCAACGGCTTGCGGCTTTTCGATCTTGGCCATGATGAGCGCCCGGCCACGCGCGATCTTGCGCGCTTCCGCCAGATCCTCCGGCCGCTGCACGAACGACAGCGCCACCCAGTCGACGCCGGTGGCAAGCACCGCATCGAGGTCCCTGCGGTCCTTTTCGGTCAGCGCGCCGACCGGCAGGTCGGTGTCGGGCAGGCTGACGCCTTTCCTGTCGGAGATGGTGGTGCCGGCGACGACGGTGCAGACGATCGCCTTGCCGTCGCTTTTCACCGCCTTTAGCTCGAGCTTGCCGTCGTCGATCAGAAGGCGGTGTCCAACCTCGACCGATCTCAGGATTTCGGGATGGGGCAGATAAACCCTGGTCGAATTGCCAGGCTCGGGATTGTCGTCGAGCGTGAACGTCTGGCCGAGTGTCAGAGCCTCCTTGCCGCTGGCGAATTTGCCGACCCGCAGCTTGGGGCCCTGCAGGTCGGCGAGAATGCCGATCGGCCGGCCGACCGCTTTCTCGACCGCGCGGATGCGAGCGACAAGCGTGCGCATCAATTCATGATCGGTGTGGCTCATATTGATGCGAAACACGTCGGCGCCGGCTTCGAAGAGCTTCTTCAACATGTCCTCGGAGGAGGAGGCCGGACCGATGGTGGCGAGTATCTTGACCTTGCGGCTGCGTCTCATTGACTGTTTGTTCCCGGGGCGGCTGGAGCGCCCCCCGTTGCGGGGTCGTCGGTCAGCTGGACCATCCAGCTTGCCTGCTCGCCCGTGTCATATTCCTGGAATCCGGCGCGCTGGAAGCCCCGGGCGACGCAATCGGCAACGCCGGCGATCTTGAACTCTTTTTCGGCCACGCACATGTTGATCGGGCCATCCCAGCGCCCGCCGCGCTCCGCGTCTTCTGCATAGAGATAGTAAAACCTTGATGACAGCGGCCCTTCGATCAACGTCTTGCAGCTCGATCCTTCGATGTGCCACCAGCCTTCGGTGATCCAGCCGGCCTTGGCGCGATAGCCGATGCCGACGCCGACCAGGTTCTGCGTGGCGTTGCAGACACGGAAATCGGCGCGCGCGGGCGAGGCAGCAACCATCGCGGCGAGGCCCACAGCAAGGCTCAGGAGCGGCATGGCGAAGGCATAGCGCACGCGCGGCCTGCCGGCGGAACCCATCCTGAAACCCCTCAAGAACCACATTTGCATCTCTCAACGCCCCTTTTCGGAAAAGTCCGGGCGCATGTCAACGCGCCCATTTGCCCAATTCCAATCGATTTAGGAAGGCCCTGGCGCACGGTCTGCCGCCCTGTGCCAGATTTCGGCAGAAACCGTGGCCAAACAACGGCATTGCGCAAGCGTCCTCTTCGTGGAATGACGATACCATCCTCCCCGGAAGCCAGCGAACAGACCATTTCCCACCAATGACCCGATCCACAGTTTTCGCGCCTTTCGACATCGTTGAAGGCGACCGCAAGCGAGGCATCGTGCTCCTGGCCGATCACGCCCGCCGCGACCTGCCGGAGGACTATGGCAGCCTCGGCCTGCCGGCGGCGGAATTCGACCGCCATATCGCCTACGACATCGGAGTCGAGACGGTGACACGCGAACTGGCCGCTTTGCTCGGCGTGCCGGCGGTGTTCGCCAATTTTTCGCGACTTCTGATCGACCCCAATCGCGGCGAGGACGATCCGACGCTGATCCGCCAACTCTATGACGGCACGGTCGTGCCGGGAAACTACCCTATATCAGCGGAAGAGCGCGAAAGGCGGCTCGACCGCTTCTACCGGCCCTATCACGACGCGGTCGGCGCCATGATCGCCTCGGTGGCGCAGACCTCCGCAAGCGCACCCTTCATCTTCTCGGTACATTCCTTCACGCCGGTGATGCAGGGGCTCGTGCGCCCGTGGCATGTCGGTATCCTGTGGGATCGCGACGACCGGGTGGCGCGGCCGTTGATCGACATGCTGGCCGCCGACAAAGGCCTCGTCGTTGGTGATAACGAGCCTTATGATGGCGCATTGCGCGGCGACACCATGTTCAGGCATGCCATCGTCAACGGCTTTGCCCATGCGCTGATCGAAATCCGCCAGGACCTGATCGCCGATCGGAAGAATGCGGTCGCATGGGCCGAACGGCTGGCGCCGATCGTTGACGCGGTCAACCGCCGTCCCGATATACATGCGGTGAAGCTGTTCGGCTCGCGCACCGGGCCGCTATGACGAAGGCCCAAGGAGGCCAGGAAGCAATGACTGATCTCAGCGACGAGCAGAAACGCGATTTCGAAGCCGCCGCCTTCCGCCGGCTGGTCGCGCATCTGCGCGAGCGCACGGACGTGCAGAACATCGACCTGATGAACCTTGCCGGCTTCTGCCGCAATTGCCTGTCCAACTGGTATCGCGATGCCGCGGAGGCCGAGGGCGTCGATCTCAGCAAGGACCAGTCGCGCGAAATCATCTACGGCATGCCCTATGCCGAATGGCAGGCGCTCAACCAGACCGAGGCCTCCGACGCCAAGAAGGCGGAATTCGAGGCAAAACGCCCCAGGGATCATTAGGGCCTGATCCCGGACCGAAGGGCCGCGAATGCGAAAAGTGGAAATCCGGTTTTTGCTACGCTGACCTGCGGTTCGGATAAGATCATGGTTAAATCCATTCGATTGGATTTCATCGATCGGTCCCAGGTGGCTCGCTTGGCCCAAGCACTTTCGGCCGAGAGCGCTTGACTGACGATTGAATCGATCTAATTTGCCGCGCGAGGCCATTTCAGACCGGATTCTATACGATGCACGCGCAAAACGTCATGCAGGCCGCCATCCGTGGACGATGGGCCGTGGCGGCCATCTTCCTCGCCAATGGCTTCCTTACCGGTGCCTGGGCGCCGCAGATCCCGGTGTTCCTGACCCGGCTCGACATCTCGAAGTTCACGCTCGGCCTGCTGATCCTGCTGTTCGGCGCCGGCGCGGTCACGGCGATGACCTGGTGCGGCCACCTGATCTCCAGGCATGGGTCACGCACCGTATTGCGCTGGTTCGGTCTCGTCGGCAGCTTCGGCCTGCTGGTCGTGGCGCTGGCCCCCAACGTGCCGCTGGCGGCGATCGCCATGTTCATCTTCGGCGGCTCGATCGGCGGCATGGATGTCGCCATGAATGCCAATGCGGTCACGGTGGAACGGCGGTTGTCCCGCGCCATTATGTCGTCCTCGCACGGCTTCTGGAGCCTTGGCGGTTTCGCCGGCGGCGCTCTCGGCGGCTTTGCCATCCAGAACTACGGTCATCTCGCCCATGCGGTGGTAGTGACGGCCCTCGCTTTCGCAGTGATCGCAGTGGCATTCCGCTACCTGATCGCCGAAGACAAGCCGCTCCAAGGATCAACAGGGAGCGCCGGGCAGCGCAAATTCGCACTGCCGGGAAATCCGCTGGTCTATCTGGTCGGGCTGATGGCACTGCTGACGATGATCTCCGAAGGCGCGGTGCTCGACTGGGCGGCGCTGTATCTGCGGCAGGAACTCGGCGCCGACCTTGCCATAGCGGGCCTTGCCTACGCCGCCTTTTCCGGCGTCATGGCCGTCATGCGCTTCCTTGGCGACGGGGTCCGCAACCGCTTCGGCGCGGTGACGACGCTGCGCGTCTCGGCCCTTGTCGCCGCCGCCGGCATGCTGGTGGCGGGACTGGCGCCCTCGCCCTTCATCGCCATCGCGGCTTTTGCCTTTTGCGGCTTCGGTATCGCCAACATGGTGCCGATCCTGTTTTCCGCCGGCGGTAACCAGGAAGGC
Source organism: Mesorhizobium sp. M9A.F.Ca.ET.002.03.1.2 (assembly GCF_003952365.1). Classification (NCBI taxonomy): domain Bacteria; kingdom Pseudomonadati; phylum Pseudomonadota; class Alphaproteobacteria; order Hyphomicrobiales; family Phyllobacteriaceae; genus Mesorhizobium; species Mesorhizobium sp. M9A.F.Ca.ET.002.03.1.2. The sequence goes on from NZ_CP034443.1 coordinate 948,702, forward strand.
ATGTCGTCCGGCACCGGCATGAGCGTCGTCACCACAATGGGCTATTCCGGTATTCTGGTGGCGCCGTCGGCAATCGGCTTCATCGCCGAGCACTCGAGCTTCGGCCCGATCTTCGTCGCTTTGTCGGCGCTGCTGGTCATCGTCCTGTTGATGGCCGGGCTCGCTCATCGCGCCGAATTCGCCCCCGACGCCGCACCAGCCGAATAGCGCTTCAGCTCCTCGTAGAGAAAGTCCGCGACACGGCGGATGCGCACGCTGGTGCGCACGTCGCGGTGCATGGCCAGCCATACCGGCAGCGTCGGCAGCGCGAGGCCCGGCAGCACTGTCTCCACCAGCGGATCGCGGTCGGCCAGCGGCTCCTGGCCAAAGCCGATGCCGTTTCCCGCCCGCACCGCCTCCCACAGCACGATCTGGTTGTCGGTCCTGAAGCGGAAGGCGTTGCGGGTCAGCGGGACACCGAACTGGGCAAAGCCGCGAATGATCTCATCGCTGCGATCGAAGCCGATCAGGTCGTGGGCGGCAAGATCGCCGGGCTCGCGCGGACGGCCACGCCGGTCGAGATAGGACCTTGCCGCGCAGGCGCGGAGCGGAATGTCGCTCACCTTGCGCGCCACCAATTCGTTCTGCGCCGGCTTGACCATGCGGATGGCGATATCGGCATCGCGGCGCAAAAGGTTCTCGACCTGGTTCGACGCGACGATCTCGACCTCGATGCCGGGTTCCTCGACGCCCAGCCGCGCCATCATCTCGGGCAGGACATAGGCCGCCACCACCTCGCTGGCAGCAATGCGCACCATGCCCCCGATCGCCTCGACCGATCCCAACGCCAATAGCGAAAAAGCGCTCGCCTGCTCGCTCACCGCCCGACCGCGCTCATAGAGCGTGCTGCCGGCTTCGGTCAGCGCATAGCCGCGCCGCCCGCGCCGGAACAGCGTGACACCGAGCGCCTGCTCCAGCTCGGCGATATGACGGCCGAGCGTCGGCTGGCTTGCGGCCAGTTTGCGCGCGGCAGCGGACAGGCTGCCGGTTTCCGCCACGGTGACGAAGCTCTTGATCAGGTTCCAGTCGATATCCATTCAAAAATGAATATCAAATCGCCAAGTTCAGTCAATTTCCATTCGTTTTCGAGAAGACCATATTCGGGAAGAATCGCAAACACGGAGACGAAAAATGACCAAGATTGCAATTCTGGGTGCCAATGGCCGGCTCGGCCGTGTGGTGGCCAAGGCCTTCGTCGACGCCGGCTACGACGTCCGCGCCGTCACCCGCAGCGGCAAGATACCGGCGGAGCTCACAGGCGCCACGGCCATCGCCGGCGACGCGCTCGATCGCGAAGCGCTGATCCACGCCACGGAAGGTGTCGACATCATCTTCAATGGCCTCAGCCCGCTCTACACCGACTGGAGCAAGTGCCTGCCGATGGCCGAAAACGTCATGGCCGCCTGCCGGGCGAACGGCGCGCTGCATCTCTTCCCAGGAACCATCTACAATTACGGTTCGCCGACGCCCGAGGTGATCACTGAAGAGACACCCTTTCATCCGACGACGGAAAAGGGCCGCATCCGCGTCGCTATGGAAGACCTCTTTCGCCGCGAGGCCGATGCCGGTCGCGTGCGCACCATTCTGCTGCGCGCCGGCGATTTCTTCGGCGGCACCGGCAGCGGATCGTGGTTTGACCTCGTCGTCGCCGCCAAGATCAGCAAGGGTATCTATACCGCCCCCGGGCCGGTCGAACTCGTACATGAATGGACCTACATGCCTGACCTGGCCAAGGCCTTCGTCGGACTGGCGCAAAACCTCGACAAGCTCGGTTCCTACGAGGCGCTGAACCTTCCCGGCCACGCTGTCACCGATCTGCAGATCAAGGCGGCTGCGGAGAAAGCGCTCGGGCGTACGCTGAAACTGACGTCGATGCCGTGGTGGGTGCTGCGCGCCGGCAGCCCGTTCGTGGCGATGTGGCGCGAGATCGTCTCGATGTCTTATCTGCGCTTCGAGCCCCACCGGCTGGCCTCGGCAAGGTTGGAAGGCATCATCGGCACGATACCGCATACGCCGCTGGACAAGGCGGTGGCGGAAGCGCTCGATGATATCGGCGCAGCCACGATGAAAGGCGTTTCGAAAGCGGCCTGAACAGCAAGCGGCCGGAAAGGAGCATGCGCAGACCAAAAACACATAACGCCGCGCGTCCTTTGCGACGCGCGGCGTCATGCTTTGCCGTGCGCACCAAATGCCGGGTCAAATCCTGCCCATCAGCAGCAACACCAGCAGTATTATCAGGATGACGCCGACGATGCCGGAGGGGCCATAACCCCAGGAACGCGAATGCGGCCATGCCGGCACCGCGCCGATCAGAATGAGGATTAAAATGATGACGAGAATGGTACTGAGCGTCATGAGAAACCCCTCGCTTTGAGGTGTTGCATGACAAAATAATGCAAAAGGCCGCCAGGTTGTTCCCGGCGGCCTTTTCTTTGCGCGTTCAGAATACGCTCGTCGCTCCAAGCAAAGTTGGCCTATTCGGCGGCCTTCGGGAAGGCGATCGCCGGCTCGTCAAGCGAGTCCGGTCTTGCGGAGGTCTCGACAGTCGCACTGACTGACTTGCCGCGCCGGAAAACCCGACGGAAAAATGCATAGAAGCGGCTGTTCTTACTACGCGTGAACACCATCAGCATCGACGGTGTCACCACCAGCGTCAGCACGGTGGCGAAGGACAGGCCGAAGACGATCGCCGAGGACAGCGATATCCACCATTGCGTCGACGGCGCGTTGATCGTCGTCTCGTGATGGAAGATTTCGAGACCGAGGCCGAAAGCGATCGGCAGCACGCCGAGGATCGCCGAGACCGCCGTCAGCACGACCGGGCGGGCACGTTCGCGGCAGGTCTGCAGCACCGCGTCCGTCTTGTCCCAGCCTTCTTCACGCAATCGGTCATAGGTATCGATCAGCACGATGTTGTTGTTCACCACCACGCCGGCCAGCGCAATGACACCGATGCCCGACATGACAATACCGAATGCCTCACCTGTCAGCAGAAGCCCGAGAAACACGCCGACTGTCGCCATGACCACGCAGGACAACACCAGCCAGACGCTGGTGAACTTGTTGAACTGCATCAGAAGCACGAGGAAGATCAGGAAGATCGCGGCACCGAAGGCCTTGCTGAGGAAGGCGCTGGCCTCCGCGCTGTCCTCGTTCGAGCCGGCAAGCTTCCAGCGTATGCCGCTGCCGAGATCCATATCGGCGACCGCCTGGGTGACCTGCTGCTGGACAGAAGCCACTTGCTCGCCGGCGGCGACATTGGCCTGGACGACCACCGTGCGCGCGCCGTCGATGCGGTTGAGGATACCGACGGTCGGCTCGGGCTTGCGCACGACGAAATTCGAGATCGGCACCGACCCTTGCGCGGTCTGCACCCTGAGTTCGTCGAGTGTCGACAGCGTGCGCCGATCCTCGGGCAGACGTAGCCTGATGTCGACGGCGTCGTCCGCACCGGCTGGCCGGTACTCACTGAGCTTCAGCCCGTTCGTCACCAGTTGCACCACGGTTCCGACGGAGGTCGGGCTGATACCATATTGCGCCGCCTTGGCGCGATCGACCTCGAGCGCCCAGTCGACGGCGGGCGGCGGCAGGCCATCGGAAATATCGATGACGCCGGGCACCTTGGCGATGCGCGCGGCAACAGCACGGGCCTTGTCGTCGAGACCTTCCGGGTCGACGGCCGAAAGCCTGATCTGGATCGGCTTGCCGGTGGGTGGGCCGGCCTCGGGCACGCGAACCTCGACGTCGACGCCGGGAATGCCGGCCATGACGCCGCGCAGTTCGTCCAGGATCGAGTTCGCCGATTTACGCTCGCGCCAGTCGACGAACTCGTACTGGATCACGCCGACCACGTCTTCAGGAATGTCCTGACCGCCGCCTTGCGTCTTGCCGACCCGGGTATAGACCGACTTCACGCCTGGCCAGCCGAGAAGCCGGTCCTCGGCGATCTTTGTGGCGGCATCCATTTCGGCGAGCGAAAGATTGCCGCGTGCATGCACATAGAGCAGGCCGTAGTCAGGCTCGACACTCGGGAAGAACTCGACGCCGGCGCCAAACTTCGAATAGGCAAAGCCGACACCGAACAGAAGGGCGGCGGTGAGCACAAGCACGGTGACCGGAAAGCGCACCGCCTGCTTGACCACGGCCATGTACCAGCCGTCGCGATTGTCGTCCTCGTGATGCGGCGGCGCCTTGGCGAATAGGGCGCCCAGCGCCGGCGCGAAGACCAGCGCATAGAGCATCGAGGCCGAGAGCGTGACGATCAGCGTGATCGGCATGTATTTCATGAAGTCGCCGATGATGCCCGGCCAGAACAGCAGCGGCGAGAAGGCGGCGATGCGCGTCATCGTCGCCGCGATGACCGGACCGGCCATGCGCTTGGCGGCAAGCGCGAAAGCGTCCGCCTTCGGCATGCCTTCGCTCATGCGCCGCTCGGCGAATTCGGTGACGATGATGGCGTCGTCGACCAGCATGCCGACCGCCAGGATGAGACTGAACAGCACGATCATGTTGATCGTGTAACCCATCATGGCCAACAGCAGGATGCCGATCAGGAAGGACGACGGAATGGCAAGGCCGATCAGCACCGACGCACGGCCCGACAGCGCGTAGAGAATGACGATGAACACCAGGATCACGGCGATCATGACGTGGTTCTGCAGATCGCCGAGCAACTGGTTGACGAAGACCGATTTGTCCTGCGTGTAGGTGACGTGCATGCCTTCCGGCATCGACTTGATATAGGCATCGGACACCGCCATCACCTGGGCGATCGTATCGATCAGGTTGGAGCCGATGCGCTTTTTCACCTCGATGGCGATCGCCGGCCTGCCGTCGAGGCGGGTCACCGTCTCGGCGTCCTTGAAGGTGGAGCGGACGGTGGCGATGTCCTTGGCCTGCACCACGGCGCTGGGTGTGGCCACGACCGGCAGGTTTGCAACGTCTTCCGGCGTCTCGATCAGCGAGGGAACCTTGACTGCGTATTTCCCCTTGGACCCTTCGATGTTGCCGGCGGCCACAAGACTGTTGGATTCGCCGACCGCACCGATCAACTGGTCGAGCTGCAGCCCGTAGGAAGACAGTTTCATCGGATCGATGACGACTTCGACGAGATCGTCACGGGCACCTTGCAGCGCACCTTCCAGCACGCCCGGCACTTCCTCGATGCGATCGCGCAATTCGCGCGCCGCCGCGGTCAGCAGGCGTTCCGGCACCTCGCCCGACAGCGTCACGACCAGGACGGGAAACTCGGAGATATTGACTTCGGTGACGACAGGCTCCTCGGCCGCCTGCGGCAGGTCGGCCTTGCCATCCTGGACCTTGCTGCGCGTGTCCTGCAATGCCGTCGCCAGATCTGTCTGCGGGTGGAATTCGACTAACACATAACCGCCGCCCTGGAAGGCGGCCGAGCGCATCTCCTTGAGGCCCTTGAGGCTTTTCAGCTTGGCTTCCATCGGCCGCAGCAGCAGGCGTTCCGAGTCCTCCGGCGAGATGCCCTGATAGATCAGGCTGACATACATCATCGGAATCGGAACATCGGGCTCCGCTTCCTTCGGCGTCGACTGATAGGCGACCGCACCTGCAAGGATGAGGAAGACCAGGACCGAAATGGTCAGCCGGGCATTGTTGATGGCAAGTTTGACGATATCCATGATTACTGCGTCCCGGCCGTCGCTTCGCCCAAGAGCTTCTGGATGGTCGCCTGGTCGGCCTCGACCGGCTTGACCACTTCGCCTTCCGTCACCAGTTCCTGGCCGGCGACGATGATGCGCGCATCGGCCGGGATACCGCCGAGCACCAGGCCGGTTGGCGTGTCGTCGACCAGGTCGATCGGGAAGAACACAACCTTGCTGTCCTTGTCGACGGCGCGAATGCCGAGGTCGCCCTTGTCGCCGAGCGTCACCACCGAGCGCGGCAGCATGACGGCGTCGGTCGGCTGCGCGCTCAGCGCGATCTCGGCCGTCATTCCGGCGGGAATCGTGCCCTCAGGGTTCGGGATTGCGATCTCGACACGGAAGGTGCGGGTGGCCGACGACGCGTCGCGGCTGATGTAGCGCACGGTGCCCTCGACGGTCCGGCTGCCGACCAATCGTACATTCGCCTTGTCGCCGATCTTCAGATAGCCGAGATCGCGCTCGCTGACCTCGCCGCGGGCGATGATGGGATCGAGCTTGAGAATGGTCGCCACCTCGCCGCCCTGCATCACGGAACTGCCAAGCTCCACCGGCACCCGGTCGATGACGCCGTCGAAGGGCGCCTTCACCTCGTTGCGGTCGAGCTCGGCTTGCGCGGCTTCCAGTTGCGACCGGGCCAGCGTCAGATTGGAGCGGGCCGTGTCGAGCTGCAGCTTGGGCAGATTGCCGGTTTTCGCCAGCCGCAAGGCTGCATCGAGCTCGGCCTGACGCTGCACGACGAGCTGCTTGGCATTGTCGACCGCCGAGATTTTTTCCTCGGCTGCAAACATCAGCACGAGGTCACCGGTCCTGACACGCTGTCCCTGCTTGACCGGCAGCTTGTCGATGACGCCGGCGACGCGTGTCGCCAGGACCGCGCGCTTGTCGGCTTCGGTCAGCCCGGAAATGCGGATGGCGCGCGCATAGGTGCGCCGCGGCGGGGTCACCACCGCGACGGTGCGCGAGGGCGCCTTGGGCTGTTCTGCCTCGGTGGATTTGGGTTCAGCGGCCTGGGGTTTGCCGGTGTCCGCCGCTTTTGGCTGCTCGACGTCTCCCGCCTTGGGTTCGTTGTCGGCGGAGGCGCTGCCGACGGACGAGAACTCGCCCGTCGTCATCCAGGCAGCGAATACGGCAAGCACAACAATAGCTGCAAGCTTGTGAAACCTGAATTTCGGCATCGTCGTTTTCCAGTGCGGGGTTCGGCCAGACCGTGTTTTCTAAAACTGCCGCGTCTTCTAACTCGGGCGCGTCGCCGATATGGGTGCGCGCAAGGCCGCGTTCAATTTGCCGTGATCAGCGAAACGCGCTTCTACATCAAAGTTGCACCGCAATATAGTCAGAAAAGTTGCGGGATCATTACAGGCTTGGACAAGATGCGCCCGCCACCATCCAGTTTTCAATCGTCTGATAGGTCGCTTCGGTCGGGCCGGCGCCGGCCCACGATCTGACCTCGGCGCCCAGCCCCAGCCGACCAACCTGTCGTTGCGGACATGCAGCGCGACATGCTGCAGGCTGCGGCCGCCGTCGCGCACTGGATCCTTGATCTGGACCCAGATTTTGGCCGAAGATTTACCAAGCCATGCCGTCTCACCCAGCGTCAGGCGCCAGTTCTCAGCGCTGGGCGGTCCATGCAATGCATTGGAATTGCTGGAGAAATGGCAGGTCGCGCAGGGCAGGCGCGGATCACCGAAGCCAGAGCCGTCGGCGCCGCTGGACATTGAAGGCATGAACGCGCGACCCGCCATGATGCGCGCCGTACCAGCGCCGGTGATCATCCGCGACATGGCGGTCGGCGCAGCGCGGATGCGAGAACACAGCATGTGTCTTGCTCCATTTTGGCCGGCCCCGTGGCCGTATCGGCCACGGCAGCCGGCGTTGTCTGCCCTTCTTGTGCGGTTGCGAAAGGCATGGCCGCAAACAGCATGGCAGCAGGCGTCAGCATGGTGGGAAATAGTTTCATGCGAAGGCCACCTCTTTCGACAAGGGCAGCGTGCGGATGCGCTTGCCGGTCAGTGCGAAGATGGCGTTGGCAAGAGCGGGTGCAGCCGGCGGCGTGCCGACCTCGCCGACGCCGCCCATCTTGTGAAAATTCTCCAGTATCGCGACTTCGAACGCCGGACACTGGAAGATGCGCATGGCATCGTAGTCGTGAAAATTCGACTGTTCGACCATGCCGTCGGCGAAAGTAATCTCCTGACCTATCGCCGCCGACAGGCCGTAAATGGCGGCGGAGATGAGCTGCGCCTCGATGATGCCGGGATCGAGCGCGGTGCCGACATCGGCGGCGATCCACACCTTCTCGATAAGGAGTCCGGCTGGCGTGTCGGCGACCTGGACGACCTCGCCGACCCAACTGCCGAACGACAGCGTGAACGCCATGCCCTTCGCCTTGCCGGCGGGCAGCGCCTCGCCCCATTTCGCCATTTCGGCGACCTTTTCGACCACCTTCACCGCTGCGGGATAGGCAGCCATCAGTTTCTTGCGCAATTCGACAGGGTCGGTTTTCCCGGCGACGGCGATCTCGTCCAGAAATCCTTCATGGAAGAAACCGTTGATCGAACTGCCGACCGACCGCCAGGAGCCGACGGGGATGGAGACGGGTGCGGCGACGCCGGTCACCCGGTAGTTCGGGATCGTATAGGGCTGGTTGTGGGCTCCGTCGACGATGGACTTGTCTGGGCCGAGCGGCGATATCGAGGGAAACAGCCGGCGCAAGGTGCTGGCTATCATCGATGGCGAGGCGATTGCCATGTCGACGGCTACCGGCATGCCGTCGTCGCCAAGCCGTGCCTGGAATCTGCCGACGGAAGCCGGCCGGTAGGCGTCGTGGCGCATGTCCTCCTCGCGCGTCCACACCACCTTGATCGGCCGGCCGGCTGTCTCTTTCGCCATCAGCGCGGCACAGAGCGCATAATCCACCTCGACACGCCGGCCGAACCCGCCACCCATGAAGGTGGTGTGGACGCTGACCTTGTCCTGCTCGATGCCGACGGCATTGGCGCAAAGCTGCCGCACCAAGGTCGGCGCCTGGTTGCCGCACCAGATGTCGAGGACGCCGTCCTTCAGCCGCGCCGTAGCGTTCATCGGCTCCATCGTCGCATGTGCCAAGTAAGGCACTGCATAGTCGGCCTCGACTATTCTTTCGCGCGGCGCGTCGGCGAAGGCGGTGTCGACGTCGCCATCGTCGCGCATTTCCGACCCTTTGGTGCCAAGCGCCTGCTTCAGCACGTCGGAAATGGCGGCGCTGTCCAGCGGATATTCGGGATCAGCCCATTCGGCGTCGATCGCCTCCGCTGCCTTGAACGCCGCCCAGGTGTTTTCCGCGACGATGCCGAAGCCGTGGCCGTAATTCGTTTCGATCGGCACGATCCTGATCACGCCAGGCATTTTCTCGGCCTTGGAGAGGTCCGCCTTGACCGGCTTGGCCCAGAAGCGCGGGCTCATCTTCACCGTGCCGTACAGCATGTCCGGCAGCGTTACGTCGATGCCGAAGATCGGCGCCCCGGTGACCTTGGCCAGCATGTCGATGCGCTTCTGTGGCTTGCCGAGCAATTTCCAGTCGGCTTTGTCCTTGAGCCTGATATCCGCGGGCGGCGCCATCGCCGCAGCAGCGGCGGCGACCGCGCCATAGGTCACCGACTTGCCCGATGCCTTGTGCAGGACCCTGCCATTGGCCGTTTCCAGCTCAGCGGCAGCTATACCGAGCCTTTGCGCTGCCGCGGCAACCAGCATTTGTCGCGCGGCGGCGCCTGCTTGCCGCATCTTGTCTAAACCGTCGCGCGTCGAGGTCGAGCCACCGGTGGCCTGGAAGGCGAGGAGCTTTCCGACCACGCCCATGCCGGGCGCCATCGCTTGAGCGGCCATGCTCTCGTCGAAGAAGGCGAAGGGACCGCCCTCTTCCAGGATCGTCGCGTTGTAATAGGCGTAGGAGGCCGGGCCGTGCTCGACCTTGATCCGGTCGAGGCCGACATCGAGCTCTTCGGCGACCATGGCGGCGAGCGTCGTTGAGATGCCTTGTCCCATCTCGGCGCGCGGCGCGACGATGGTGATGGTGTTGTCGGCGCCGATCTTCACATAGGGGTTGAAGGTCGCCTCGTCAGCGGCGAGATCGCCTTCCAACGGATTCGGATAGGGTTTGCGGTAGTAATAATAGCCGACGGCGACACCGCCCGCGATGGCAGCCGCGCCGATGAGAAACGTGCGGCGGGCGATCTTTCCGACGCTGGCCATAGTCAGATCCCCGCTGTCTTGAGGACGGCCGCTCGTTTGATCGCCGCGCGTATCTTCGGATAGGTGCCACAGCGGCAGAGATTGCCGCCCATGGCGTTGTCGATGTCGGCATCGGTCGGGTCGGCAATTTCGTCGAGCAGCGCCACCGCGCTCATGATCTGGCCGGCCTGGCAGTAGCCGCATTGCGCGACCTGCTCCTCCAGCCATGCCTGCTGCACCGGATGCAATTTGCCGTCGCTGCCGATGCTTTCGATCGTAGTGACGACGCCGGTGACCTGGCCGACCGGCAGCGAGCAGGAACGGACGGGCTGGCCGTCGACATGCACCGTGCAGGCGCCGCAGGCGGCGATGCCGCAGCCGAACTTCGGCCCGGTCTTGCCCATGAGATCGCGCAGCGCCCACAACAGCGGCATTTCGGGATCGGCATCGATGTCGAATGACTGCCCGTCGACGGTGAGGCGCATGGGGATACCCTTCGTTGTCGTCCACAGCCCGAGGCGAATGGCCGGTTGGCCATTTCGTCCTCATACATCTTGACAAATTTCGTTATTTTGTCAACAGAGCTTTCTGCAGGATAAAGTTGCGCCATGATCGAGATCGAGGACATCGCCACCGACCCCAAGCGCGTCCGCATTCTGGACGGCGCGATGAAGGTGTTTCTGGCCTATGGCTACGCTCGCACCACCATGGACGACATTGCGCGTGCCGCCGACATGTCGCGACCGGCGCTCTATCTCCAGTTCAAGAACAAGACCGACATCTATCGCGCCATCGCGCTGATGCTGCTTTCCCGCTCGCTCGAGCAGGCGAAAACGGCACTCGCCGGCGAAGGGCCCTTTGCCGAGCGCATGATGCGGGCCATCGACGAGGCGCTGATCTCGATGATGCGTACCGTCCACGCCTCGCCGCACGGCGCCGAACTCCTCGATATGAAATCGAGCCTCGCCGACCTGGTCGGCTGCTGGCGCGGCCGCCTTGTCGAGCACATCGCCAAGGCTGTTCAGAGCGAGGCCGCCCGCAATGGCGTCGATCTGGCGGCCAAGGGCTTGTCGGCGCGACTGCTCGCCGACATGCTGCTCGACGGGCTGGAAGGCATGAAGACGCGCATCAGCCACCCGGACGAGCAGCGGCAGGCGGCGGCCGCGCTGATCAAGGTGATCGACCTCGCGCTGAAAGCTGGGTGAGGTTAGATCTGACGGCGCGTGGCCTCGGGCTTCTTGCGCGCTGCCAGGAACTCCTTGACCCGCCGGCCCGGCGCCGGGCCACGCACGGGCTTGAACCCGTCGTCGAGCTCGCCTGAGAGATCGAGCGTCGGCCGTATGCTGACGGCGTCGTAATTCTCCTCCAGCCAGTCGCTGGCAGCGGTACGGCCAAGGTCGCGCAGATAGGTCAGGAACGCCCATTCGGCATTGACCTTGGACGACGCAGACAGATCCTTGAACGCCTCGTCGGCATCGATGCGGTGCATGCGGATGTCGCGGTATTCGCCATGCGGCAGCCGGCCGGCGGCGATCAGTTCCTTGACGAAGGCGATCGAGCGGAATTCACGCAGCAGCCCGGCGTTGAAGGTGATCTCGTCGATGCGGTTCTGGATTTCGTTGGCACTCTTCGGCGTCCCCTCGCGGACCACCGGGTTGATCTGCACCAGAAGCACATCCTCGGTGGCAGTCGACTTGAAGAACGGGAACAGCGCCGGATTGCCGCCATAGCCGCCGTCCCAGTAGGGCACGCCCTTGATCTCGACGGCGCGGAACAGCTGCGGCAGGCAAGCCGACGCCATCACCGTGTCGAGGTCGATCTCGCCATCGGAAAAGACACGCAATTGCCCCGTCTCGACATTGGTCGCGGAGATGAACAGCTCCATCGACTTGCAGGCGCGCACATTGCCGAAATCGATCTCCTGCTCGATCACATCGCGCAGCGGGTTGAGGCCGAGCGGGTTGGCGACGTAGGGCGAAAACACACGCGACATGGTGTCGAAAAACAGATATCCAGGCGTGTTCTCGATCGACCAGTTGCCCCAGGCCACATCCCAGGGCATGCGCTGCACCGGGCTGAACCGGCCCTTCCGCGCCACTGCGCGCCAGAAATCGTCGAGCTTCCGCCGCGCGCCCTCGACCCCGCCGCGGACGAAGCCGTCGGCCAGCGCCACCGCGTTCATGGCGCCGGCGCTGGTGCCCGAAACCGCTGCGATGTCGAGCCGTCCGTCCTCCAGCAGCTGGTCGAGCACACCCCAGGAAAAGGCGCCGTGCGAGCCGCCGCCCTGCAGCGCGACATTGATCTTCTTTGGCTCCTCCGCCTTGCCGTTTGTCGTCATGGCGTTGCCCTTGTTTTGTCGAGAAATTTGTTTCGCTCGCCCGAATTCACTGCGCGGTCCAGCCGCCATCGACCGAGATGTGCGTGCCGTTGATCTGCGCCGCCGCATCCGAGCACAAGAACACCGCGGCGGCGGCAATTTGCTCGACCGTGACGAATTCCTTGGTCGGCTGCTTTTCCAGCATGACTTCGCGGATGACCGTCTCGCGATCCATCTTGTTGGCCTTCATCTGATCGGGAATCTGGGCCTCGACCAGCGGCGTCAGCACATAACCGGGACAGATGGCGTTGCAGGTGATCCTGTCGCGCGCCAGCTCCAAAGCGACCGTCTTGGTCAGCCCCATGATGCCGTGCTTGGCCGAGACATAGGCCGACTTGAACGGCGAGGCGACCAGGCCGTGGGCCGAGGCGATGTTGACGATCCTGCCGCCGCCGGCTTCTCTCATCAGCGGGATGGCGGCGGCAATGGTGTGGAAGGCCGACGACAAATTGATGGCGATGATCGCATCCCACTTTTCGATCGGAAATTCTTCCACCGGCGCGACATGCTGGATGCCGGCATTGTTGACCAGTATGTCGACCGAACCGAATGCATCGGCTGCCTTCGCGACCAAAGCCCGGCATTCGGCCGGCTTCGACATGTCTGCCTTGATGTAAGCTGTCTTCACGTTGTGATGCTTGGCGATCGCATCGGCAATGGCCTGGTCGTCGGCGGTGTCGGAAAAGGAATTGACGACGATGTTGCAGCCTTCCGCCGCGAGCGCATGGGCGGTGGCCAGACCGATGCCTGAGGTGGAACCGGTGACGATGGCGGTTTTTCTGGTGGGCAAGGCGAAATCCTTCAGTGCGGTGCTAACGGGAACATGGTGCTAACGGGAACATATTGCAGTGCAGCATATATGTCTCCTGCGGCGCAAGAACAGCCGCGCGGATTGGCTATGTCATGAAATTTTTGGCCGCTTGCCCGTCTCGCTATGCTTTCGGGACGCGCCGCAGCGACGCCGGGGAAGCAGCCATGTTACTCGCGGAGGTGCCGGAAAGGCTGGGACTAGACACGGCCGTCGGGCGCTGGCTTGGCCGTGACAGGCCGCTGCCCACCCTGGAAATCGCCTGGCCGGCGGCCGGTTCGGTCATCGCACTCGGCAACGATCCCGAGAAGGCGATAGGCGTCGTCGTCAGGAGCAACTTCACGCTGCTCTCTGCGGGTGAGTGCGGCGACAACAGCCAATGCGGCCACGTGCATATGAAGATCGATCCCGACGCAGACACCTGCAACATCCCCGGCAAGCCGTACAACAGCATGAACAGCGACTTTGGCGGCAACCTCATAAAGGCTCGTTTCGGCCATTGTCCGGTTGTCGTCGGCAAGCACGTGATCGGCGTCCTCGTTGCCGATGATCATCACAAGCCTATCCTAGTGGACGGCAAACCCGTTACCGCTCTGGTGACGGTGACGACGAAATAGCGTGGCCCCGATGCATCTCTGCCTCATTCGAGGCGGAGATGTTCTGACACGGGCTGCTGAGGGAGGTTTCGGCCGGACCTTGTCCAGCCGGTGATCACGACATGGTGTCGAGCTTGCGCTGCATGGCGGCGATCTGTTCCTTCAACTCCTGAAGGTCATCGGGTTTTTCCGGTGTCTCTTTCCTGGCCGGCTCTGCCGGCGCTGCGGAAGCGCCATTCGAGCCTGCGGGTGGAAAAGGCGTGAACAGGCGCATGGCATTCTGGAACATCTCCATGTTGCGGCGCGTCTGCTCCTCCAACGCCTTGATCGGCGTGGCCATCTTCATCATGTCCAGCGGCGACTTGCCCAAGGCGCCCTTCATCTGCTCGCGAAAGCGTTCCTGTTCTTTCGAGAAGGCAATCATCGACTGTTCGAGGAAGCTCGGCACGATCATCTGCATCTGATCGCCGTAAAAGGCGATCAACTGGCGCAGGAACGGGATCGGCAGCATGTTCTGCCCATCCTTGTTCTCAAGTTCGAAGATGATCTGGGTCAGCACCGGATGCGTGATGTCGTCACCGGTCTTGGCATCCTGGACGGTGAAGTCCTCGCCCTTCTTGACCATTTCGGCAAGATCCTCGAGCGTCACATAGGTGCTGGTGCCGGTATTGTAGAGGCGGCGATTGGCATACTTCTTGATGATAATCGGTTCGTCTTTCGCGGCCATCAGTATCCTCCCGGGACACCGGCGCACTTGAGTAAGCAGCCGGTAACGATTGCGCCTTTTTCAAGGATATGCGCAAAAGCGTCACAATTCCAAGTGGTTTGTGCAGTGCGGGATCAATTAATGCTGCGGAGCGGTCTGAATATGCTGCGCAGCAACGGGCAGGCTGTCCCCGTGATGATGATGAACCTGCTTGCCGCGCCTGGCCGGAATGCCCATTTCCGGTTTGACTTGGGTCATGGAAAGGGCAAGAAAAGTCGCTAGACATAGCCCAAATTCGACCCTTAGAAGTCTGGAGAACAACATGTCCGCTTCCAATGCCATTGTCGTCGCCAGTGCGGCGCGCACGCCTGTCGGTTCCTTCAACGGCGCCTTCGCCAACACACCGGCCCACGAATTGGGCGCCGTCGCCATCAAGGAAGCGCTCGCCCGTGCCAGCGTTGACGGCAAGGAGGTCGACGAGGTGATCCTCGGCCAGGTGCTGACCGCGGCTCAGGGCCAGAACCCCGCCCGCCAGGCATCCATCAATGCCGGCCTGCCAAAGGAAACCACCGCCTGGGGCCTCAATCAGGTTTGCGGCTCAGGCCTGCGCGCCATCGCGCTTGGTATGCAGCAGATCGTCACCGGCGATGCCAAGGTGATCGTCGCCGGCGGGCAGGAATCGATGTCGCTGGCCCCGCATGCCCAACACCTGCGTGCCGGCGTCAAGATGGGCGACTACAAGATGATCGACACCATGATCAAGGACGGGCTGTGGGATGCCTTCAATGGCTACCACATGGGCAACACGGCCGAAAACGTCGCTCGCCAGTTCCAGATTACCCGCGAGGACCAGGACCGACTCGCATTGGCCTCCCAGAACAAGGCCGAGGCCGCGCAGAAGGCCGGCAAGTTCAAGGACGAGATCGTGGCCTTCACCGTCAAGGGCAAGAAGGGCGACACCATTGTCGACCAGGACGAGTACATCCGCCACGGCGCCACGATCGACGCCATGACCAAGCTAAGACCGGCCTTCGACAAGGACGGCACGGTGACCGCCGCCAACGCCTCCGGCATTAACGATGGCTCCGCTGTCGCGGTGCTGATGACTGAAGCCGAGGCCTCAAGGCGCGGCATCACGCCGCTGGCGCGCATCGTGTCCTGGGCGACCGCGGGCGTCGATCCGCAGATCATGGGCACCGGACCCATTCCCGCCTCGCGCAAGGCGCTGGCCAAGGCCGGCTGGTCGGTCGGCGATCTCGACCTGGTCGAGGCCAACGAGGCCTTCGCCGCCCAAGCCTGTGCCGTCAACAAGGACATGGGCTGGGATCCGTCCATCGTCAATGTCAATGGCGGCGCCATCGCCATCGGCCATCCGATCGGCGCATCCGGCGCCCGCATCTTCAACACGCTGGTCTACGAACTGCGCCGCCGCGGCGCCAGGAAGGGCCTCGCCACGCTGTGCATCGGCGGCGGCATGGGCGTTGCCATGTGCGTGGAAGCGCTATGAAGACAGGGAAGACAGGATGAGCAAGCCATGAAATAGTCGGTGGCAACGGGGCTCAACCGCCGTAGAGCGTCCCCCGCCCGCCGCTCATGAGAACTAAAGGGGAGGATGATATGACAAAGGTAGCACTGGTCACCGGTGGGTCGCGCGGTATTGGCGCCGCGATTTCGATCGGCTTGAAAAACGCCGGCTACAAGGTCGCCGCGAATTACGCCGGCAATGACGAAGCCGCGCAGAAATTCAAGGCAGAGACCGGCATTCCGGTCTACAAATGGTCGGTCGCCGACTACGATGCCTGCGCTGCAGGCATCAGACAGATCGAGGCCGACCTCGGCCCGGTCTCCGTGCTGGTCAACAATGCCGGCATCACCCGCGACGCCATGTTCCACAAGATGACGCGCGAGCAGTGGAAAGAGGTTCTCGACACCAACCTATCGGGCGTCTTCAACATGACGCATCCGCTGTGGGGCGGCATGCGCGACCGCAAGTTTGGCCGCATCATCACCATCTCCTCGATCAACGGCCAGAAGGGCCAGACCGGCCAAGTCAACTATTCGGCCTCGAAGGCCGGCGACATCGGCTTCACCAAGGCGCTCGCCCAGGAAGGGGCGCGGGCCGGCATCACCGTCAATGTCATCTGCCCCGGCTACATCGCGACAGAGATGGTCAGGGCGATGGACGAAAAGGTGCTGAACGAGCGCGTCATTCCGCAAATTCCGGTCGGCCGCCTCGGCGAACCGGAAGAGATCGCACGCTGCGTCGTGTTCCTTGCTTCCGACGATGCCGGTTTCATCACCGGATCGACCATCACCGCCAATGGCGGCCAGTACATTACCTGAAGCTGGACAGAAAAGCCCGAAACAAACGGGCCATGAAAACGGCCCGTTTCCATTAGCGGCTCAGCCGTCGCGAGGTCTCGATGCAAGACCTTGCCCCAATCCGGCACGCAAAGGTTAACGGCGGCCGTGCCGCCTGTGCGAAACCCTGTTCGTTGCCTGTGGATTCTCGGTGGAAAACCTGTTCACAGCACAACATATTGGGGTGAACAAACCGGGAAACATCCGCTAACGCTGATTCGTCGCCGTTTCGTTCCGGCTTTGACCAGAAGGTTAACAACAATGGGTGAAACCATCAGTCAAATCGTTAAGGCGCGTTAGGAAATATCAATAATTTCATAATGTTGGACGACACCCGCCGGCCTGCGCCGATCGTTCACCGGCAAAGGTTAACGGCGACGCGCGCCTAGCATAAATCAGGCCAGTTCGGCGATTCAGCATGTGGTGAGACTCGCCGGCAAAAAAACCAGATGTAGCCGTGAACAAAACCTGAATCCGCGCGAGTCAGTGATTCGTAGCCGATTCGTTCCAGACTCGTTCCAACTGTTAATCAGAGCCTGTTGACAGCACCGAGCGAGGGGCTTCGACCTGCCGGCGGAACATTCCGCTTTCGCTTCGCGCGCTAAATCCCTATGTGTCGCCTGTCACACGCGCCTCCACGGGCGCGCTCCCGACAATGCGAGGCAGAGAGCCTTATTTCCAGGTCGATGAACATCCCGCCGAAACACACTTCTGAGCCGCTGATTCTGTCGGGCCGCGACGTGACTGCCGTGCTCGGGCCGACCAACACCGGTAAGACCCATCTCGCCATCGAGCGCATGGTGGCGCATGAAAGCGGCATTATCGGCCTGCCGCTCAGACTGCTCGCCCGCGAGGTTTATTCACGCGTCTGCGAGAAGGTCGGCGCTCACAAGGTGGCGCTCATCACCGGCGAGGAAAAGATCCAGCCCGCAGGCGCGAAATACTCTGTCTGCACGGTGGAAGCCATGCCGCGCGAGACCGATGCCGCCTTCGTTGCCATCGACGAAGTGCAGCTTGCCAGCGATCTCGAACGCGGCCACATCTTCACCGACCGCATCCTGCATCTGCGCGGGCGCCAGGAGACATTGCTGCTCGGCGCAGCCACCATGCACGGAATCCTCCAGCGCTTGCTGAAGGGGGTGTCGGTGGTGACGCGGCCACGGCTGTCGCATCTGGCCTATGCCGGCTCGAAGAAGCTGACCCGCCTGCCGCGACGCACGGCGATCGTCGCCTTTTCCGCCGACGAGGTCTATGCCATCGCCGAACTGATCCGCCGCCAGCAGGGCGGTGCGGCCGTCGTGCTCGGCGCGCTATCGCCCCGCACGCGCAACGCGCAGGTGGCGCTGTTCCAATCGGGTGATGTCGATTACCTGGTCGCCACCGATGCGATCGGCATGGGCCTGAACCTCGACCTCGACCATGTCGCCTTCGCCCAGAACCGCAAATTCGACGGTTACCAATATCGCAACCTGACGGCGGCCGAGCTCGGCCAGATCGCCGGCCGCGCCGGCCGGCACTTGCGCGATGGCACCTTCGGCGTCACCGGCCAGGTCGATCCGCTGGACGAAGATCTGGTCAAGAAGATCGAAGGGCATGAGTTCGACCCGGTGAAGGTGCTGCAATGGCGCACGGCGCATTTCGATTTCGCCAGCCTGGATGCGCTGAAGCGCTCCATCGAGACCAACGCGCCGGTCGAAGGCCTGACCCGTGCGCTGCCGGCGGTCGATGCGCAGGCGCTCGAGCATTTGTCCCGCGACGAGGACATCCGGGCGCTTGCCACCGACGCAAGGCGCGTGGCGCTGTTGTGGGAGGCTTGCGCCCTGCCCGACTACAGGAAGATCGCGCCGGCCCAGCATGCCGACCTGATCGCCTCGATTTATATGGACCTTGCCAGGCATGGCCATGTCGATGAAAATTACATGGCCGAGCAGGTGCGCCGTGCCGACACCACCGAAGGCGACATCGACACGCTGTCGCACCGGATCGCCCAGATCCGCACCTGGACTTTCGTTTCCAACCGACCCGGCTGGCTGGCCGATCAGGCACACTGGCAGGAAAAGACGCGCGAAATCGAAGACAGACTGTCGGATGCGCTGCATGAGCGGTTGACGAAACGCTTCGTAGACCGCAGGACTTCCGTCCTCATGCGGCGCCTTAGAGAAAATACCATGCCCGAAGCCGAAATCAGCCCAACCGGAACCGTCCTCGTCGAAGGCCACCATGTCGGCGAGTTGCAGGGGTTCCGCTTCACCGCCGACCAGAGCGCTGGCGGCGAGGACGCCAAGGCAGTGCGCACGGCAGCCCAGAAGGCGCTCAGCACGGAATTCGAGGCGCGGGCCGAACGCTTCGGCGCCTCAGCCAACAGCGATATCGCGCTCGGCTCAGACGGCACGCTGCGTTGGATCGGCGCGCCGATCGGCACGCTGGTCGCAGGCGACGAGGCGTTGAAGCCGCGCCTTGTGCTGTTGGCCGACGAGCAACTCACCGGTCCCGCCCGCGACAAGGTCGCGGCGCGCGCCGAACGCTTCGTCAATTTCCAGATCGAGTCCCTGCTGAAGCCGCTGGTCGACCTCAAGAACGCCGAGCAGATCACCGGCATTGGCCGCGGCATCGCCTTTCAACTCGTCGAGCATTTCGGCCTTATCAACCGCCGCGACATCGCCGAGGCGATGAGGTCGCTCGACCAGGAAGGCCGCGCCGCCCTTCGCCGGCTCGGCGTGCGCTTCGGCGCCTACCACATCTTCGTGCCCACGCTGATCAAGCCGGCGCCGGCCGGGCTGGTGACACTGTTGTGGGCGCTGAAGAACGACGGCAAGGACAGACCGGGGTTCGGCGACGTGGTTCACGCGCTGGCCTCCGGCCGCACCTCGGTGGTCGTCGATCCGGCTTTCGACAAGACCTTCTACAAACTGGCCGGCTACCGCAATCTCGGCCGTCGCGCGGTGCGCGTCGACATTCTTGAACGACTGGCCGACCTGATCCGGCCGGCGACCAACTGGAAGCCGGGTCTCGGCCAGCGCCCCGATGGCGCCTATGACGGTCAGTCCTTCATGGTGACGCCGCCGATGATGTCGATCCTCGGCGCCACGGCCGACGACATGGAAGAGATTTTGAAAGGCCTCGGCTACCGGGCCGAGCCGAAGCCGGCGATCGAAGTGAAGGCGCGGCTTGAGGCACAGGACCATGCCGCGCGTGAAGCCGCCGCGGCCAAGCTGGCGGCGGAGGAACAAGCAGAGCAGGCCAAGGCGGCGGAAGCCGCGGTTGCGGACGCAGCCGCCGAGGCGCCGGCCGAGAGTTCGGGGTCGGACGCGGCCGCCGTGGCAGAGGCCACAGCCGAAGTTCCCGCGGAAACCACCACCGAAGGTGAAGCGGAGCATGTCGCGGAAGCTCGGCTGGAAACTCCGGCTGAGGTCACGGAAGACGAGCCGCCTGCAGCCGAAGCTGAAATGCCTGCGTTACCAGCGGCACAGCCAGAGGCAGAACCCGAAGCAGCAGAGATTGAGGTCGCACCGGCAGAGCCGGCTTCCGAAACTTCGCCAGCAACGGAAGCGATATCGGTCGAACCTACCGCGGTGGCGGACGCCGCCACCGGCGAGGCTGCTCCAGAGGCTGAGGAAGAGGCCGAGGAGCCAAAACCGATCCTGTTGTGGCGGCAGGGCCGCTTCGACCAGCGTCCGCGCCACCGCCACCATGACAATCGGCCCCGTGACAATAATCGCGACAATCGCCCGCGCCACGGGCAAGCCGCGCGCGATGACCGCAGCGACGCGCCGGCAGATGCCGCCGGTGGACAGCCGGCCGGTGCTCCGGGCAGCCGGCCCACCCACGAAGGGCGCCGCGACGGTGCCGGCAAGCCGCGCTTCGACCGCAGCAAATTCAAGCCCAAGCCCCAGGGGGAGGCAGGAGAGCGGCGCGACGGCAAGCCCGGGGGCGAGCGTCCCAATCGTCGCGAAAACCGGCCCGACTGGAAGGGCGGCCGGCAAGACGGTAAAAGTGGCGCGCAAGGCGGGAAGCCCGCCTTCCAGCCGAAGCCGCGCGAGGAGCGCCCGGCACGTTTCGACCCGGATTCGCCCTTCGCCAAGCTCGCCGCGCTGCGCGACCAGCTGAAGAAATAGCTCAGCCCGGTCCGATGGTTGCTGAAGGCCGCCAACGCATCGACAAATGGCTGTTCTTTTCGCGTGCGGTGAAATCACGCTCGCTGGCAGCGAAGCTGGTGGTGGCCGGACGCGTCCGCATCAATCGCGACAAAGCAGCGCAGGCCTCGGATATGGTCCGGGCCGGCGACGTCCTGACCATCACTCTCGAGCGGCGCATCTTTGTCTGGAAGGTGCTCGGCACGGGAACCCGGCGCGGCCCCGCCGAGGAAGCGCGCCTGCTCTACGAGGACATGTCGCCGCCGCCGGTGCCAAAGGGCGAGGCCGTTCCCGATGCGATTCCCGCGCTGCGCGATGTCGGCAGCGGCCGCCCGACCAAGAAGGAACGCCGGGATACCGACCGGCTGCTCGGCGACGACTGAGCCATAACCGGCTATCGCTGCATCGCGCCTCTGGAATTCCATTCCGGAAACACCGGCATCGCGCGCAATGGCCGCCCTTGCAAGCAGCGGGCAAAGACGTTACCTCACCAAAAAAGCCCAGCAAAAACGGGATGCCCCGGAGCCGACTGATGACCTATGTCGTGACCGACAATTGCATAAAATGCAAATACATGGACTGCATCGAGGTCTGTCCGGTCGACTGTTTCTACGAGGGCGAGAACATGCTCGTCATTCATCCCGACGAATGCATCGACTGCGGCGTTTGCGAACCGGAATGCCCGGCCGACGCGATCAAGCCGGACACCGAGCCGGGCCTCGACAAATGGCTGCAGATCAACACCGAATACGCTGACAAATGGCCCAACATCACTGCCAAGAAGGAGCCTCCGGCCGACGCCAAATCCTTCGATGGCGAGGCCGGCAAGTTCGAGAAATATTTCTCGGCCGAGCCAGGCGAAGGCGATTGATGGCAATGCCTGTCCACCCGGCATAACGTTGCGTAACAGCCATGATACATTAACTGCCTTGACGGGCAGCGGCTGCGTTCGGCCTTCGCGTATGCAGCAAAACCTTGATTCTTCCGACTTTTTGTGCTACACGATGGAAACATGCCGGTGACACAACGTCGATTTATGGCGCAAACGCCCCAAATCACTGAAAGGTGAACTTCTCAATCCGGACCAGAGCGATCTGGGGCAGGCAGTCGCATATTGCGGTTTGCCGGTCCCGGCTTTTCCGGGTGGGTTCGTCTGTTGTACGGCTAACGGTCGGTATACTGGCCGCACGAGTTCAGCCGGCGCCGCCATGCCGGCATCACAACAAGGAGTTCAGCGCGTAATGGCAACGATCACCCCGCAGAAGAAGTCCACCGCAGCACGTCACGGTTTCAAGACCGGCGAGTACATCGTCTATCCGGCGCATGGCGTCGGCCAGATCGTTTCGATCGACGAGCAGGAAGTTGCGGGCCACAAGCTGGAGCTGTTCGTCATCGATTTCCAGAAAGACAAGATGCGCCTGAAAGTCCCGGTCGCCAAGGCGACCTCCATCGGCATGCGCAAGCTGTCGGAAGAGGATTATGTGGAACGCGCACTGAAGGTCGTGCAGGGCCGCGCCCGCGTCAAGCGCACCATGTGGTCGCGTCGCGCCCAGGAATATGATGCGAAGATCAATTCCGGTGACCTGATCTCGATCTCGGAAGTTGTGCGCGACCTCTACCGCGCCGACAACCAGCCGGAACAGTCCTATTCCGAGCGCCAGCTTTACGAGGCGGCCCTCGACCGCATGGCGCGCGAGATCGCGGCCGTCAACCGCATGTCGGAAACCGAAGCGGTGCGCCTCATCGAGATGAACCTCAACAAGGGTCCGAAGCGCGGCGCCAAGGCCGACAACGAGGAAGCCGAGCAGGAAGAAGCTGCCTGAGCGCTTCTCGCCTCCGAATTTGGAAAACCCGGCCTTGCGCCGGGTTTTTTGTTTTAGGGCCGATCATCCGATGAAGTGCATGACGGGCAGAACAGGCGGATATCTTACCCTTCGCCGCCGCCCTCCTTCTCCGCCTCTTGCTTCAGCGTCGCGATGAACCGCCTGGTCCGCTGACGCTCCGGATTGCTGAACAGAACCGCCGCCGGGCCTTTCTCGACAATGCTGCCGGCGTCGAGGAACACCACTTCCTGTGCGATCTTGGAGGCGAGGCGCAGGTCATGCGTCGCCATCACCATGGTGGTGCCCTCGCTGGCGAGCTGGCCTAGAACGTCGACCACCTCCTGCGCCAGTTCCGGGTCGAGCGCCGAGGTCGGCTCGTCGCACAGCAGCACTTTCGGCGATGGCGCCAGCGCCCGCGCGATCGCCACGCGTTGCTGCTGGCCGCCTGACAGCGTCGCCGGCCAGGCATCGGCCTTGTGCGCCATGCCGACCTTTTCGAGCAGAGCAAGCGCCCGCTCGTGCGCCCGCCCACCCGGCCATTTCAGCACCGTCACCAGCCCCTCCATGACATTTTCGATCGCGGTGCGATGCGGAAACAGCTGGAAATTCTGGAACACCATGCCGGTCTGCAGCCGCAGGCGCTGGATGGCCCTGGCGGAAACCTTGCCGCCGGGGTGGAATTCGAGTGCGTCGTCGCCGATGCGCACCGTGCCCGAACTCGGGATCTCGAGCAGGTTGATGCAGCGCAGAAGCGTGCTTTTTCCGCCGCCCGAGGGACCGACAAGGGCGGTGACGCTGCCCTCCTCGATGGTGATCGTCACGCCCTTCAGCACAAGATTGTCGCCGAAACGCTTCTCGATGTCGGTGAGGCCGATCATGAGCGTGCCTCCAGGAAGCCGCCATAGCGGTTGAGCCGCGTTTCGAGCCGCGTCTGCAACGCCGACAGCTCGGAGCTCAGCGCCAGGTAGAGAACAGCCGCCTCGACATAGAGGATCAGCGGCTCATAGGTGGTGGCACGATGCGCTGCGCCGCCTGGAACATTTCCGGCACGGTGATGGCGGCGGCCAGCGACGTGTCCTTGACCAGCGAGATGAAGGTGTTGGACAGCGGCGGCACCGCGACGCGGCCGGCCTGCGGCAATATGGTGCGCCGCATCGCCTGGCTCCAGGTCATGCCGATCGAATAGGCCGCCTCCCATTGCCCCTTCGGCACCGAGCCGATGACGGCGCGGATGATTTCCGATGTATAGGCGCCGATGTTGAGCGTGAAACCGATCAACGCTGCTGAAAAAGCGTCGAGCAGGATGCCGACCGAGGGTAGGCCGTAGAAGATCAGGAAGAGCTGCACCAGAAGCGGCGTGCCGCGGAAGATCCAGACATAGAAGCGGACCACGGCGACCAACGGCTTCGGGCCGAACAGCCGGACAAGCGCCGCGACCAGTCCGACCAAGAGGCCCAATGTGAACGACAGCAGCGTCAGCGGCACGGTGAAGATCAGCGCCGCCCATAGCAGCGTGGGCAACGAGTCCAACATCAATTGCAGCCAGTGCGGCACGAAAAACCCCCTTGCGAAATTGCCGTCCAAACCGGCCCTCGGCAGCACCGAGGCGCTACCATACAGTCGTCATATCACGCGAAAAGCGGCGGCCGTCAAAGGCGGCTCGCCGCTATACTTGCCATGCGGATATACTTGCCATGCGGGCCGGCAACCGGCCCGTCCCGTGAAATGCGCCTACTTCGAAACGTCCTGGCCGAAATTGATGTCGGCAATCTTCTTGTAGGTGCCGTCGGCCTTGATGTCGGCCAGCGCCTGGTTGATGGCGGCGACCAGTTCCGGATCGCCCTTGCGCACGATGACGCCGGAATAATCGGCGTTCTCTTCCTGCGCGGCGATCTTCACATTGGCGTCGGGCTTGTGCTTCTTGAAGTCGAGGAAGGACAGGCTGTCGTTGATGGTGGCGTCGGCGCGGCCGGTAAGAAGCAGCTGGATCGACTGGTCGAAACCATCGGTACCGACGAGCTCGGCGCCGTTCGTTTCGGCGAGCTTGCCGAAATTCGAGGTCAGCGACTGCGCCGCCTTCTTGCCCTTCAGGTCGGCAAAGCCCTTGATGTCGGTATTGTCGCCGCGCACGATCAGCACCGCCTTGGAAGCGATGTAGGGATCGGAGAAATCGTATTTGGCCTTGCGCGCCTCGGTGATGCCGACCTGGTTGATGACGGCGTCATAGCGCTTGGCATCGAGGCCTGCGATCAGCCCATCCCATTTGCCTTCGAGGAATTCGGCCTCGACGCCGAGGCGCTTGGCGATCGCCTGGGCGATCTCGACATCGAAGCCGACCAATGCGCCCGAGGCATCGTGATAGGTGAAGGGGGCATAGGTGCCTTCCGTGCCGATCTTGAAGACGCCGGTCTGCTTGATCTGATCGAGATTGGCGCCGGCATGGCCTGATGTGACGGCCAGAACCTGCAGTGTTCCGGCGACGATAAGCGATTTGAGCCATTTCATTTTTCTGTGATCCCGTCCTTGGCCGGTGTACGGCGCATTTGTGAGCGCCGGAAACTGACAGATGCAGGTCAGCAAAATAAGAAACCAGATTTCAAAAATGACACCTTTTTGAAATCCAATTCTCAAAACCACACCGATTTACACCTCCCGACCGCGTAGCGGCCGCCGCGGCAAGCGTTCGGGCGGGTGCAATCCACACCACATCGGCGGCGGAACCATTCGCCCGCGTGGCACGTTCTTGGCTGTTGTAGGGCGCGGCGTCGCCAATTCAACCACGATGCCAGCTCAGGGTCGAGCGACCGCACCACAACGCCCGGAACAGGAGCGCGGCATGATGGAAGATACGGCAGGGCGAACCATGATCCGTGCGGCGATGAAAGCCCCCTATCTCGAGCGCGACGAGGAGCATCTTCTCGCGCTGCGCTGGAAGAAGGACAACGACCAGCAGGCGCTGCACCAAATCGCCATGGCGCATATGCGGCTGGTCATTTCCATGGCCTCGAAGTTCCGCCACTACGGCCTGCCCCTTGGCGACCTGGTCCAGGAGGGCCATGTCGGCCTGCTTGAGGCGGCGGCCCGTTTCGAACCGGAGCGCGAGGTCCGGTTTTCGACCTATGCGACGTGGTGGATTCGTGCCTCGATGCAGGATTACATCCTGCGCAACTGGTCGATCGTCCGCGGCGGCACCAGCTCGGCGCAAAAGGCGCTGTTCTTCAATTTGCGGCGCCTGCGCGCCCGCTTGGCGAACGGCGCCGAGCCGATCTCGAATGCCTCGCTCTACCGCGAGGTGTCGGCGGCGCTCGGTGTCTCCGAGGCCGACGTGGCGATGATGGATTCCCGCCTCTCGGCTCCAGACAGCTCTCTCAACCAGCCGCTCGCCGACGATGCGGGCACCACCGAGCGGATGGATTTCCTCATTTCAGACGATCCTTTGCCGGACGAAGTCGTGGGTGACACGATCGATGTCGAACGCCGTTCTCTCTGGCTGAAAGCGGCGCTCGGCGCGCTCAATGCCCGCGAGCTCAGGATCATCGAGGAGCGCCGGCTGAGCGACGAGGGCGCGACGCTCGAAGCGCTCGGCGAGGCGCTCGGCATATCGAAGGAGCGTGTCCGCCAGATCGAGGCACGCGCCATGGAAAAGCTCAAGATAGCGCTGGTGAAGCAGAACCCCGAGTTTCTGGCGGCAGCCGCCTAGAGCAATTCCAGGAAAAGTGGGAACCGGTTTTCCCGGGAAAAGCGCGTAGCGCTTTCCCTAGGGAATTGCGTAAGAACAAAGACCCTTATCTGTCGGTGATGATCTTGACCTTGTCGCCGGCCGAAACGGCAGCGCCGGGCGACAGCGCATTGAGCACCCGGAACAGGTCGAGCTTGCTGTCGACGCCGACCATCTGCGCGGCGAGTGAACCCATGGTCTGGCCGGGCTGCACCGTGACGACGCGGATATGCAGCGGCTTCAGTGCAGCTTTCTCGGCCGCGCTCAAGATGCGGAAGGAGCCGCTGACCGAGCGGGCCACCGCGTCCAGCGAGGTGGCGGCGGAAGGGGCCGCCGTCAACAGCCGGTAGACCTGGCCGCCGGCGCGGATCACCGCGATGTCGAACTGCCAGCCCTCGGCGCTGGCATGCGCCGTCGCCGCCTCGTTGCCGTTGATCGTCTCCTGACGCACGCTGCTCTCGTCGAGACCGGCCACCCAGCCGCTGCGGATATAGTCGGTCAGCGAGCGGCTCTTGTCGATCGAAACGCCATCGAAGCGAATCGCCATATCACCCGGCCCGGTCGCCGTCACCGCCGCGGCCGAGTTGTCGATGATGAAACCGTCAGGCACCGAAAACGACACGCCGAGGCCCGGATGCAGGAAGGTTTCGCCGCGCACATAGCCTTCATCCGGCGTGTCGCCGTAAAGCAGCCCGTCTATGCCGGCAAGAAAGGGGTCACGGTCACGCGTGCCGACCCCAGGCGCGCCGAACTGGCGGGCATGGCGCTGCGCCAAATCGATGCGCTGCGGCGTGTTGGGGTGCGTCGCCAGGAAGTCGAGGCTGGCGTCGGTGGCGCCGCTGATCGAGCGGAAGTCGGTATAGGCCGACATTGACTGCAGGAAGCGGCCGGCGGCAAAGGGATCGAAGCCCGCCTCGCCGATCGACTTGATGCCGATGCCGTCGGCCTCCAGTTCCTGATTGCGCGAGAACTGGGCAAGCCGCAGCTTGCCGCGGATCAGCGCCGCCTTGGCGGTCGGGTTGTCGCCGAGCACGTCGGAGACGACCTTGGTCGCCAGCCCTTCCTCGGCCTCCAATTGCTGGCGTTGCAGCCCGTGATTTGCAGTGACGTGACCCATCTCATGCGCGATGACAGCGGCGAGCTCGGCCGAATCGTTGGCCAGCGCTAACAGGCCGCGCGTGATGTAGAGATAGCCGCCCGGCAATGCGAAAGCGTTGACGTTGGGCGAATTGAGGATCGTGATGCGGTAGGTTTGGGTCGGGTTGGCCGACACCACGGTCAGGCGGCCGACGACCTTGGCGACCATCCGCTCGAGCTTGGGGTCGGAATATTCGCCGCCATAGGTGGCGAGGATGCGCGGATGCTGCGCCTTCGCCATTTCGGCGAGCCTGCTGTTGGCGGCGACGTTGTCGACCGTGATCGGTTTGCTGGAAGGCTGGAAGCCGGATTCCTGAACGTCCGGAGGCGTGAACATCTGGCAGCTTGCCAGCGCCACGGCAAAGCCGGCCAGCGCGAGGAAGCGCGCTAGCGGATTCCTTCTCACTCTGTCGGTGCCGGTCGGCAGAATAGCTTCCTTTCGGGTCTCGGCACACGACACGAAAATCGGGTATCGATTTTCAGAAAGATCATGCGCAAAATCAAACTGCCACAGCGTCCTTCGCGCCACCAGCATGCGTGGCAAAGTAGTGGCAAATCACACCCTATGCCGGACCAGTATCGGAGGACCTAGCCACACTACTTTGACCATGGCAAGCAAACGCCACATCGCCTGTAGCCGGTTTGACCGTAAATTATGTCCGCTTCCGGGCAATATCTCGTGATCCGCCGCCAAACGAACCTGCGCCGATATAGCGCCGGAAGGCTTCCGGTCCAGCCTTGGTGAAAAAATCGGCCGCGGCACCCGTCGCGACAACCGTGCCATTGTCCAGGAACACCATATCCTGGCCGATACGGCGCGCATCTTCCGGTTG